>CADCNE010000024.1 GCA_902802805.1 uncultured Eubacteriales bacterium | reverse complement strand
CCTTGAAGGCGTAGAGCCGGGCGGGATGGTTCACGGACACGGTGGCGCTTTTGCTGTCGGGGACCGTGGTGGAACCCTGGGGCGCCCGGAACACGGAAATTTCCGCCACGTACTGCTCCACGGTGTCGTCGTCCCGGAGCTTCACCTGAAAGTCGTCGATGGTGAGATAGTAGCCCGTATCGCCGATGGGCTTGGTGTCGCCGGGCACGCCGTAGACCGTGTACTCCTCATGGAGGAGCTGGCCCAGGGTGAAACCCACGATCAGGAGCAGGATGCCCAAGTGGCACACCCAGGGCCCCCAGAGCCCCAGCCGGTTTTTGCCGGAGAACAGCACCTTTTGGCCCGCCACGTCATACGCTTTCGGCTTGGGCAGGCGGAGCCTTTCAAAGACCAGCAGAGGGTCGGCCACGCCTGCCGCGGTCGCGTCCGCGGGGGCGGTCAGAGCGGCCTGGGGGTCCGCCTCCCGCTTCGTGCGGGCGATCAGCGCCTTCAGGCGGGTCAGGTTGCACAGGAGCAGGTTCCCGCAGAGGAAGGCGGTGAGGGTCAGGAACCACCAGCTGTGGAACGCGTCGTCGAGTCCAAGGCCCACGATCAGCGCCGCCGCGCCCTGGCCGTAGACCTCCGCGTACCACGCTTCGCTCTGCCCCTGGGTCACAAAGCTGGCGACGACGCAAGCAGCTGCCAGCACCACCAGCAGCGTGATGGCGAAGCCCATGGAGGATAGGAATTTGAGCAGTTTTTTCATATAAGGTACTTATTGGAAGCTTCGTTCTTTTTCTTGTAAGAAAAAGAACCAAAAAGAACTTTGAGAATGGGGCTGTTTATGTGCGAAGACTATGGTCCCTTCTTAAGTTTCTCTTTTTCCGCCGCTTTTTCTCTTTGTAGAAAGAGAAAAAGCGGCAAAAGAAAACACTTTTACCGCTTAATCCAATCGCTTATTTACCCAAAAGCGCCATGCCCTCGTTGATCCGCGCCTCCGAAGTGTCCAGGCACCGGGTGGCCAGGGCGGAGTTGTGGGCGCCCTCGGCGTTCTCCACATAGCAGAAGTCGAAGAACCACTGAGCCTCCCGATACAGCTTCTGCACGGCACCGAGCTCCTCCTCGCCCATAGTCCCCTCCTTCACGGCGGCGGCCAGGGCATCCTTGAACGCGGAGAGCGCGTTCCCCACCTCCATCTCCCGGGCGGTGACCCGCTCCTGGATCCGGCGGACCATGCTCACCATGTCCTTGTCCCCGTGGCATGTGGCGCAGCTCTTGAGCAGGCTCTCGTTCTCCAGCGGGCTCACCAGCTCATGGCTGTGGTAGACGGTCCCGTCCTCGGTCTCTTCGAGAGGCATATGGCAGTCGGCGCAGTTCAACAGCTTCGCGTGCTTGCCGGTCAGGTATGTCTCCATCTCCGGGTGCTGCGCCTTCAACAGCTTCGCGCCGGTGCTCTCCTGGGTCCAGTCCGCAAAGTCCATGGCGTCGTAGTAGGCGAGGATCGCCTCGGGCGTCATCTCCTCCACGCTGCTGTAGGGCATCATGGTCTCCTTGTCCGCAGGCGTGAAGTAGTACTCGATGTGGCACTGGCCGCAGGACAGGGTGGCCGGGTCAATGGTGCTCACGTTCTCCCCCAGCGCCGTGTTCACGTAGCTGTGGGTGACCACCAGCTGCCCCTTGTTCCCCGCCTCGTTGCCGTGGCAGGTGTAGCAGCTGACGTTCTCCTCCATCAGCGCCATGGCCTCGTCGAAGGGCATGGTGTAGGCGCTGACGCCCTGGTCGTTGACCAGCTTCGCGAAGTTGGGCGTCTTGCAGGTGAGGCAGTTGGCGAGGGCGTGGGGACGAGCGGTCTTCGCCACGTCCTCCAGGGTGTACTCATGGCCACGGGCGGAACCGTACTCTTTGGCGAAGCCGAAGCCCTCATAGATGTTCTTGAGGTACGGGTCCTGCTCGAGGTAGTCCACGATGTAGCTGTTCTTTTTGTTGTCGCCCATGGTGGCCACGATCTCGGGATAGGCGGCCGCCCAGTCGGCGGCGTTGACGGTGCCGTCCTTGGAGGTGGCCACGGGCGCGTCCACGGTCTTATACGTCACGTCGCCGGTGGTCAGGGGCGTAGTCCGGGCCAGTTTGAACACCAGGTTCTTGCCGCCCACCACGCCGCCCAGCAGCAGCAGCGCGAAGATCACGATAGCGAGGCCGATGAGGAGCTTTGCCGCTTGATTTCTCTTTTCCATATTAGCCCTCCTTTACGCCTGCAGGCCGGGTGATGACCTTGGCCGGGCACTTCTCGGCGCACTTGCCGCACTGGGTGCAGTTCTCGTAGGTGACCTTGGCGAGAGCCCCCTCCATATGGATGGCGTCGAAGGCGCACTGCTTCACGCACATGCTGCAGCCGATGCAGCCGGCGGAGCAGACCTTCTTCACCAGGGGCCCCTTGTCCTTGTTCCGGCACTGGACCACCACGTGCTTGCTTTCCGGAATGAGCTCGATGAGCCCCTTGGGGCAGGCCTTCACGCACAGGCCGCAGGCCACGCACTTTCTCGGGTCCACCACGGCTACGCCGTCCACCAGGGAGATGGCGTGCTGGGGGCACACGTTCACGCAGGAGCCGAGGCCCATGCAGCCATAGTCGCACTCGCCCACGTTGACGCCGCCCAGGGCCGCGGCCCGGCAGTCGGTGACGCCCACGTAGTTGCCCTGCTTCTTGGTGTTCTCGCAGGTGCCCTTGCAGCGGACGAAGGCCACCTGCCGCTCCAGGACCTCTGCGTCCTGGCCCATGATGCCGCCGATCTTCTCGGCACAGGGGGCGCCGCCCACGGGGCAGCCGTTCACCGGCGCATCCCCAGCCACGATGGCCGCCGCCATGGCGTCACAGCCCGCATAGCCGCAGGCGCCGCAGTTGTTGCCGGGCAGGCACTCCCGGACCGCCGCTTCCCGCTCGTCCACGGGCACATAGAACTTCTTGCCCGTATACACCAGCCCGGCGCCCACGATGATGCCGATGACTACGATCATGACCGTCGCAATGAGAATAAACATACCGCTTTACCTCCCTCAGAACGACAGTTTGGAGAAGCCCATGAACGCGATGGACATGAGCGCCGCCGAGATGAGCACGATGGGCGCGCCGCGAAGGGGCGCCGGCAGGTCCTCCTCCCGGATGCGGGAGCGGATGCCGGCTAAGAGCACGATAGCCAGGGTGTAGCCCACGGCGGAACCGAAGCCGGACGCCACGCTCTGCAGGAAGGTGTACCCGCTGCTGGCGTTGAGCTGAGCGATGCCCAGCACGGCGCAGTTGGTGGTGATCAGGGGCAGGTAGATGCCCAGGGCCTTGTAGATGGCCGGGGAGGTCTTCTTGAGGAACATCTCCACGATCTGCACCAGGGCGGCGATGACCAGGATGAAGACGATGAGCTGCATCGCGGCCTCCAGGCCCAGGGGCTTGAGGATGTAGTCGTTCAGCAGGCTCGCCACGGCGGAGGCGATGGTCATGACGAAGATGACCGCTACGCCCAGGCTCGCCGAAGCCTTCATCTGCTTGGAGACGCCTAGGAAGGAACAGACGCCCCAGAACCGGCTCAGCAGCACGTTGTTGATGAGGGCGCTGCTGATGATGATCAGGATCAGACTGGTGCTCATTTCATATCCTCCTTCCGCTCTTCACAGACCATGGCGCAGGCGGCGCAGTTGCCGCTGCAGCCGTCGTTCTCCACCAGCTGCCGCTGGCGGGTCTTGATGCCGATGGCGTTCATGATGGCGATGAACAGGGCGATGACCAGGTACGCGCCCGGCGGGAGGCTGAAGATGGCCACGGGGGACACGCTCTCCGGCAGGATCTGGAGCCCGAACCAGGTGCCCTTGCCCAGGATCTCACGGAGGGAACCGGCCAGGGTCAGGGCCACCGTGAACCCGAGGCCCATGCCCACGCCGTCCATGATGGCGAGGCCCGGTTCATGCTTGTTGGCGTAGGCCTCGGCCCGGCCCAGGATGATGCAGTTCACCACGATCAGGGGGATGAACTGGCCGAGGGCCTTATCCACCGTGGGCAGATACGCCTTGATGATGAGCTGGGTCACCGTCACGAGGGACGCCACGATCACGATGTACGCGGGGAGCCGCACCTCGTTGGGGATCCGCTTGCGAAGGATGGAGATGATGAGGTTGGAGAACACCAGCACCACCATGGTGGACAGCCCCATGCTCACGCCGTTGATGGCGGCGGTGGACACGGCCAATGTGGGACACATGCCCAGCATCAGGACCATGGTGGGGTTCTCCTTGATGAGGCCGTTATACAGCCGTTCCGTGTATTTGTTCATATCAGTTTCCTCCCTGCATCACGCTGTGGAAGAAGTCGAGGCCCGCGTTCACCGCGTTGACCACCGCCCCGGAGGTGGTGGACGCACCGGAGATGGCGTCGATGGTGTTGTCCCCGGAGGCGCCGCCCTTGTTGTGGACGAACTGGGTGACCTCCCGGTTGGCGAACTGGTCCTTGAAGGCGGGCTCGTCAGCGAGCATGCCCATGCCGGGGGTCTCGGTGAGCTCGGTGAAGGCGATGCCCAGCACCTTGCCCGTGGCGTCAAGGCCCATGGACAACGTCACGTTCCCGTCGTAGCCGTCGCCGCTGGTGACGCTGAGCGCGTAGCCCACGGTGTTGCCGGAAGCATCCTTGGCCACGAAGGCTTCGTTGACATACGCCTTGCCGAACTTGGTGCCGTAGACCTGGCCGTCCAGGGCCGCGATGGCCGCGTCCGCAGCTTCGTCATGCTCGAAGGTGACCGCCTCCGGCACCACCGCCACATAGGCGGCAGCCTTGGTGGCCTCCTCGTGGGCCTCGATGGTGGGCCGGGTCATGGAATAGACGCCGGAGAGGGCCACGCCGGCAAACAGGGTGATGAGCACCATGGCGATGACGGGCTTTGGTATCCGCTGCAAGAGGGGCAACGGCTTTGCTCCGCTCATGGCCCGGATGGCCTTCTTGCGATAGGCGTAGGGCTTGGGGACGACGTAGATGTCGATGAGCGGGGTGAACAGGTTCCCGATGATGACGGAGTAGCTGAAGTAGTCCACCTTGCCCAATATGCGGAACAGGGCCCCCAGCACGCCGATGAGGCAGCCGTAGACCAGCTGCCCGAGCCGGCTCACGGGGGAGGTGGTGTAGTCCGTCGCCATGAAGAAGGCGCCCATGACCACGCCGCCGCCGCAGAGCTGGGCCGCCAGGAACGCGGGGTCGAAGCCCCGGCCGCCGAAGAGGCCCATGATGACGGTGAAGCTGCCCAGCACGGCGAAGCAGATCTCGCCGTGGATGATGTCGAGGCCCCAGAGGATCAGGCCGCCGATGAGCAGGGCGATGACGGAACTGCCGATGACGCCGTTGGAGGTGCCCAGGAACATGCTGGTCACGTTGAGCGTGGCCGGCGTGCCGTTGGTCATGGCGTCGGAGAGCACCGCCAGCGGGGTGGCGGAGGTGACGCCGTCCAGGGCCGGGAACTGGGTCATGACCTTGCCGAAGCTAAGGAGCAGGAAGCAGCGGCCCGCGAGAGCCGGGTTGATGAAGTTCTTGCCCAGGCCGCCGAAGCAGCACTTGGCCACCAGGATGGCGAAGACGGAGCCCAGGATCGGGTACACCACCGGCGTGCTGGGCGACAGGGACAGGGCAAGGAGCATGCCCGTCACCGCCGCACTGCCGTCAAAGATGGACAGGGGCTTTTTGCACGCCAGGCAGAACAGGGCCTCCGTGCCCACCGCCGCCAGGATGGAGGCGAGGATCACGAACAGGGCGTTCCACCCGTAGACGATCACGCCCACCAGGGCCGCCGGGACGAGGCTCAGCAGCACCGTGTGCATGATGAAGGAGGTGGTCCACCGATCCCGTACATGGGGGCTTGCGGATAGATTCAAGGTCATAGCTTATTTCCCTCCCCCCTGGGCCGCCTGAGCCGCCCGTTTCTTAGCGAGGATCTCCGCCTTGGTCTGCTTGAAGTTCTGGGTAAGCGGGCGCTTCGCAGGGCAGATGTAGGTGCAGGACCCGCAGAAGATGCAGTCGAGGCCGTAGAGCTTCTGCTCATACCGCTCCATGTCCCCGGCGATGATGGCGTCGGCCATCATCTGGGGCATGAGGCCGTTGGGGCATACGGTGGTGCAGCGGCCGCAGTGGAGGCAGGTGGTGAGCTTCAGCTCCGCCTGCTCCACCTCGTCCTCGAGGAGCACCGTGATGGCGTTGGTGGTCTTGGTGATGGGCACGTCCAGGGTGCTCACGGCGAGGCCCATCATGGGGCCGCCGGAGATGACCTTCTTGGGCTCGACGCCCTCCTTGAGACCGCCTGCCGCCTCGATCATCTCGGCGAAGCTGGTGCCGTCCCGGGCGATGAAGTTGGAGGGGTTCTTGACGCCCTCGCCGGTGACGGTGATCACGTGGCGGAACAGGGGCCGATTGTAGATGACAGCCCGGCCGATGGCGTAGATGGTACCCACGTTGTCCACGATGCAGCCCGCGTCCGCCGGGAGCTTGGAGGTGGGATAGTCCACCCCGGCGATGACGCTGATGAGGCTGCGCTCACCGCCCTGGGGGTACTTGGTGCGAAGCTTCTGGACCCGGAGCTTCGGATGCCCCTTCACGGCCATCTCCATGGCGGCGATGGCCTCGGGCTTGTTGTTCTCGATGCCGATGACGCCTTCCGCGTTGGGGAAGAGCCGGAGCATGACCTCCATGCCCTCCACGATCCCGGGGCCGTAGCCCCGCATGAGCTGGTCGTTGCAGGTGATGTAGGGCTCGCACTCGGCGCCGTTGGCGATGACGTACTTGATGGCCAGCGGGTCCTTGGGAGCCAGCTTCACATGGGTGGGGAAGCCCGCGCCGCCGAGGCCCGTGATGCCCGCGTCGGCCACCCTCTTGAGGATCTCCTGGTTGGTGATGCCCGTGATGTCCTGCTTCTGGTCAAAGGCGCCGGTCTCGGTGTACTTGCCGTCGTTGTCGATGACGATGCACTCCTGCAGGACGCCGGCGATGGTGCGGCGCTTCTCCACCGCCTTCACCGTGCCCGAGCAGGACGAGATGACGTTGGCGGAGACGAAGCCGTCCGCCGCGCCGATGATCTGGCCCACCAGCACCGGATCGCCCTTCTTGACGATGGCCTTGGCCGGCTTGCCGATGTGCTGTGCCAGGGGAAAGACCATCTCCCCCTTGGCGTCGAATCTGCGCAGCGATGCTTCCTTGCTCAGTTCCTTGCGTTCCCTGGGATGCACACCGCCGCGAAAGGTGTCCCTCACATTCGATCCCTCCTTCTGTGATGAATATGGCTTCGCGCGCCATGGCGCGAAAAAACAGACGAGTAAGAGCAAACTCTTCATTAGAATACCAAAACCGACGGGATTTGTAAATAAAAACAACGGTATCCCGCGAAAAAACTTTCGCTTCTCTTTCCTGTTGCCGACGGGTGTGGTATGATGTAGGGCAATGAACGGATATGCCACAGGAGGAAGACCCATGAACGAAAGCCTGCAGGCGCTGGTCGCCCGGTTCATCGAGGATCGGGACGCCATCCGCGCCGCCTTCAAACTGGAGAACGACTATATCTATCCCGTCTGCGCCCAGATCTTTCTTGCGGCGGACCGACCCGTGGAGCGGGAACGGCTGGAAGCGTGCAAGGCCCTCGTGAAAAGCACCACGGGCGTCTTCTCCAATTTCCGGGGGAACATCAAGCTGCCGCTCCTCTGCGTGCTGGCGGCGGGAGACGATCCGGAGGAACGCTGGGCCAAAGCCCAGCGGGGCTACGCGCTGCTGAAGGACGCCTTCTCCGGTTCCGAATACCTGGCCCTGGCCGCCCTGCTCCTTTCCGACACGGTGAGTGAGGATGGCTTCCCCGCCCTCGGCGCCCGGGGCCGGGATCTGTTCAAACGGATGCGGAAGGAGCACCCCTTCCTGACCGGCCGGGAGGACAGCGTCTTTGCCCTGCTCCTCGCCCAGAGCGACCGGAGCGACGACGAGCTCATAGAGGACATGGAGCGCTGCTACGGCCTCCTCAGGGAGCACTTCCCCGGCGGGGACGGGCTCCAGACCGCGTCCCACGTGCTGGCCCTGTCCACGGAGGACCCGACGGACAAGGCGTTTCGGGTGGTCTCCCTCTACAACGCCATCGAGGCGGCCGGGGGCAAGTACGGCAAAACCAGGCAGCTGCCCATCCTGGCGGCCCTGACCCTGGGGCAGCGGTTCGCGGAGGACCTCGCCAGGGACATCCTGGAGCTGGACGGGTTCCTGGCCACCCAGAAGGGGTATAAGGGCGTCTTCGGCATGGACAAACGCACCAGGATCATGCACGCGGCCATGCTCCTGTCCCTTTCGGACCAGAGCAGCGGCCAGCGGGCCACGGTGAACGCCGCCGCCCAGCAGGCGACCCTGGCCATGATCGCGGCCCAGCAGGCCCTCATGTGCGCCGTCATCGCCAGCTCCGCCGCCGCAAACGCCGCCTCCGGCGCCAGCCACTGAGGCTTGAAGCCGACCGGATCTCATGATATACTTGTATCGATATAACAACGGGAGGAAGATATGAAGATCACCACCATCGGCGAAGTTTTGATCGACATGACCGAGATCGGCCGGGACGAGAACGGCATCCCCCGCTTCCAGGCCAACCCCGGCGGCGCGCCGGCCAACGTGGCCGTGGCCGTTTCTAAGCTGGGAGGCGAAGCCGGCTTCATCGGCTGCGTGGGCGAGGACGCCTTCGGCGCCTTCCTGCGGGAGACCCTCGTCCGCTGCGGCGTGGACGTACATGGTCTGCAAATTGCCCGGGATGCCAGCACCACCCTGGCGGTGGTCACGGTGGACAAAAAGGGGGAGCGCAGCTTCTCCTTCTGCCGCAAGCCCGGCGCGGACACCCGCATCGACCCTGACAAGGCCAAGAAGATCGCTTCCGGCGCGGACATCCTCCATTTCGGGAGCGTGAGCCTGACGGACCCCGTCTGCCGGGACACCATCGTCCGGGTGGTCGAGGCCGCCAAGCGAAGCGGCGCCATCATCACCTACGATCCCAACTACCGGGCAGCCCTCTGGCCGGACGAAGAAACGGCCACGCCCGTCATCCGGTCCGTGCTGCCCCTTTGCGACATCGTGAAGATCAGTGACGAGGAGACGAAGCTGGTCTGCGGCGCGGAGAACCCCCACGAGGCTGCCAGGGTCCTGACGGACAGGGGCGTGAAGCTGGTCATCGTCACTCTTGGAGCCCACGGCGCCCTCTGGCGCTTCGGCGAGCTGGAGGGGACGGTGCCGGGCTTTGCCGTGAAGGTGGCGGACACCAACGGGGCCGGGGACACCTTCTTCGGTGCGTTTTTGAGCCGGATCGCCCAAAACGGGGGCCTGGGCGGCCTGACGTCGGAGAAGCTCTCCCGCTTCGTCCGGTTCGCCAACAAGGCGGCCTCCCTGACCACCAGCCGGTCCGGGGCCATCCCCGCCATGCCCACCCTTGCTGAAATGGAGGGCTTTGACGCATGAATCATCCGGAATGGGAACTGGAATTCTACCATCGGTTCAGCCGCCATGAGGCGGAGCTCGGATACCTGTACAGCGAACTCTACCACCACGACACCCGATCCTACGAGTCCTTCGTGGACATGCTCTACCGCGCCTATCTTGACCGACCGGAGGCCCTCAAGGCCATGGACCGGACCCGGGAAAATCGGCCCTGGTACAAGGGTCATGAGCTGGTGGGGATGCTGCTCTATGTGAACGCCTTTGCGGGGACCCTGCGGGGGGTCCGGGAGAAGCTCCCCTACATCGAGGACTGCGGGGTCAACTACCTGCACCTGATGCCTCTATTGGAGAGCCCCGAAGGCCGCAGCGACGGGGGCTACGCCGTCAGCGATTTTCGAAAGGTCCAACCTGAGCTGGGCACCATGGAGGACCTCTTTGACCTGGCCGCCGACTGCCATGAGCGGGGCATTGCGGTGTGCCTGGACTTCGTCATGAACCACACCAGTGAGGACCACGAATGGGCCAGGCGGGCCC
Organism: uncultured Eubacteriales bacterium; assembly: GCA_902802805.1. GTDB lineage: Bacteria > Bacillota > Clostridia > Christensenellales > CAG-138 > RUG472. The sequence continues at coordinate 7,297 of CADCNE010000024.1, read as the reverse complement.
GGGCCGGGGAAAAGGCGTACCAGGACCGGTACTTCTTCTACGACGGCTGGGACATCCCCAACGCCTACGAGCAGACCGTGCCCCAGGTGTTCCCCACCACCGCCCCCGGCAACTTCACCTGGTGCCCCGAGGCGGGCAAGGTGGTCATGACCACCTTCTACCCCTATCAGTGGGACCTCAATTATTCCAACCCCGTGGTCTTCCGGGACATGACGGACAACATGCTGAACCTGTGCAACCACGGGGTGGACGTGATCCGGCTGGACGCGGTGCCCTACATCTGGAAGGCCCTTGGGACCAACTGCCGGAACCTGCCTCAGGTCCACACCCTGGTACGGATCATGCGGATGGTGTGCGAGATCGTCTGCCCGGGCACCCTGCTCCTTGGCGAGGTGGTCATGGAGCCCAGCAAGGTGGTGCCCTACTTCGGGTCCGTGGACCGGCCTGAATGCCACATGCTCTACAACGTGACCACCATGGCCACTCTCTGGCACACGGTGGCCACCGGCGACGTGCGGCTCCTGCGGCACCAGATGCAGGAGGTGTTCGCCCTGCCCAAGGCGTACACCTTTCTCAACTACCTCCGGTGCCACGACGACATCGGCTGGGGCCTCGATTACGGCTTCCTCCGCCAGTTCGGCCAGGAGGAGGTGCCCCACAAGCGGTTTTTGAACGACTATCTCACGGGCCACTTCCCCAAGAGCACCGCCCGAGGCGAGCTCTACAACGACGACCCCCGGCTCATGGACGCCCGGCTTTGCGGCACCACCGCCAGCCTCTGCGGCATCGAATCGGCCCGCCAGCGCCGGGATAAGGCGGCCCTTGAGACCGCCGTGCGCCTCGATGAGATGCTCCACGCCTTCATGTTCACCCTGAGCGGCGTGCCCGTCCTCTACAGTGGGGACGAGATCGGCCGGGAGAACGACAACGGCTATCACAACGACCCCCTGAAGGCGGCGGACAGCCGGTATCTGCACCGGGGGGACATGGACTGGACGTTGGCCCAGCAGCGGACCGACAAAAAGACCGTGGCGGGGCAGATCTTCTCCGCCATCCGGGGGATGGAAGAGCTGCGGGCCAAATATCCGGTCTTCGACGACGGGGCGGACACCTGGATACTGGACACGGGCAACGACGCCGTGCTGGGCATCGGCCGGTACTATAAGGGGCAGAAGCTCCTCTGTGTCTTCAACTTCGGCCGGAGCAAGGAGAGCGCCTACCTCAAGGAGGAGGAGAGCTACGTCGACCTCGTGACCGGCGAGGACCAGGACGCCCGGGTGCTGACCCTGCCCGCCGGGGGCTACGCCTGGCTGCTGCACGAATACAAGTAAGAGCCTCCAAGGGTATCTTTGACTGACGCCGCAAAACGGCGTCAGTTTTTTGACATAAGAGGGCAGAATCACAACAGCAAATCGCCGCCGTTTTCGGTATGATATAGGCAGAGAAAAAAGGAGGTCTTCCTATGAGTCAGTATGCGTTCGATCCCATAAAGCCGGTGGTAGAGACTAAATACGGCCAGCTCAGGGGCATCCGCTACGGGGATGTGGACATGTTCATGGGCGTCAAGTACGCCGACGCCAAAAGGTTCCAGCGGCCCGTGGAGCCCGAGCCCTGGGAGGGCGTGAAGAATGCCTACGTGTACGGGCCCATCTCTCCCCAGATGGGGGACCCCTCCCCCTTCCCCATGTACAGGGGCCTGCTGCTCCTGCAGAAGGAGGGCGAGGACTGCCAGAATCTGAACATTTGGGCTCCCGCAGATAAGGGCGACGGGAAGAAGCCCGTGTTCGTGTGGATCCACGGCGGCGGGTTCATGGCCGGCAACGCCATGGAGGAATACTCCTTCGACGGCTTCAATCTGTGCCGGGCCGGGGACGTGGTCTTCGTGTCCATCAACCACCGTCTGAACATTTTGGGCTACATGAACCTGACGGAATACGGCGAAGAGTTCGCCGAATCCCCCAACGCGGGCCTGTGGGACCTGTTGGCGGCGCTGAAGTGGATCCATGAGAATATCGCCGCTTTCGGCGGCGACCCGGAGAACGTGACCATCTGCGGCCACTCCGGCGGCGGCGGCAAGGTCCTGTGCCTCTATCAGATGCCCGAGGCGGCCCCCTATTTCCAGCGAGGCGTCTGCCTCAGCGGCACCACGCCCCAGCCCCCCAGCACCGAAGCCGAGGACACCCGCGCCCTGGCCCGGGAGATGCTGAACGCGCTGGGCATCGGCAAGGAGAACATCCAGGACGTGTATACCGTCCCCTTTGTGAGGCTCCGCTGGGCTTACCGGCAGGTGGCGCGGCGGCTCTTCAACGAGGGCCGGTACGTGATCTTCGAGCCCGAGATCACGGACAAGTTCATCGGCTTCCCGCCCTTCAACGGGTTCGCCCCCTGCTCCAACCAAAAGCCCCTCATCATCAGCTCCGTTCTGGGCGAGTTCGCCGCCTGCCCCCTCTCCCCCGAGGAGAAGGAGGCCATGAGCGAGGCGGAGAAGGAAGCCTTCCTGCGCAAGACCTTCGGCGACGTGGCGGACGAGCTCATGGCCCGGTTCAGGAGCGCTTACCCCAACCACGACATCCTGGACCTCACCGCCACGGACACCGTCTTCCGCCAGCCCGCCATCGACGCGGCCTACGAGAAGGCCGCCAGCGGCTCCGGCAACACCTACCTCTGCATGGCCTCCCCCAACACCCTGGAGAACGGCCGGACGCCCCTCTGGCACGGCGGCTCGATTGGGCGTTGTGCTTGTTGAAGTTCTCCAAAAAGGTCTGGACCACCAGGGGCGGGATGGGATAGTCCATGAGCAGGGGGTCGATGTTCTTCACCAGCAGGATGTGGTCGGACCGCTCCAGCTCGATGATATGGAAGTAGTCCTCCACCTCCGCCATCTCCGCCCGCACAGGCACCCGGGAGAGGCTGTCCTGGAACACGTACCGAAGGTGGTTGGAAAAGAGGGTGATGATCCGGAGCGTGGTCTCCCGTTCCCCCCGGGAGGCCATGTTGAAGATGCTCTTGAGGCAGTTGAGGAAGAAGTGGGACCGGGTCTGGAGCTGATAGTATTGCAGTAGGGCGTGCTCCTTCTGATACGCCTCGCTGATATTCTCCCGCTCCAGGGACACCTTCTGCTCCACCAGCCCCCGCAGGGCCTCGTGGATGGCGCTGAGCTCCTGGACGGGCTCCTCCTCCGGGCCGATGTCCGTGGCCCCGGCGGCGATGCGTCGGCTGGCTTCGGAGATCTCGTTCAGGGGGTAGATCAGCATCCGGTTCATGAAATGGTAGATGAATACGAAGATGGCCGTGATCAGCAGCAGCGCCAGCACCAGCAGGATGATGTACACCCGCAGGCTCACCCATATGCCCGATAAGGTGATCATGCTGCAGAGGCCCACGCCCAGCCGGCCCATGGGGCGAGCGTGGAGCAGCACCGACCGATTGCCGCCCCGGGACCCGGTGCCGATGACCAGGGCAAGATCCTCCCGGGTGAGCCCCGTCCGTTCCACCGCGTCCAGATTGGTCAGGATGCGGTCCCAGTCAAAGAACACATACTCGATGGAGGCGGAGTCCTCCGAGGGATTGCTGTAGGCCCGGGTATAGGCGTTGAGGTCGATCATGACGCAGATGAAGAGGTCGTTGCGCCGCATGGCGTTCACCAGCAGGACTTCGCCCACGTCCGTGTACACCGTCCAGCGCCCCAGGGCGGAGGCGTCCTGCCCCTCCCAAAAGGCGCGGATGCGGGTCATGACATCGGAAATGTCTCGCCGGGGCTGCTCCCCCAGGAAGGCGTCGCCCATGGAATAGTAGCGGAAGGCGTCGTCCGTGCGAAAGAGGAATATGCCCGTACTGGCGGTGGTGCGGTTGCGGGTCAGCTGTCGGATGTTCATCTCCGCCATCATCCGCTGATCCACCGTGATGTTCAAGCTCCTGGCGCTGAGGAGACTGAAGACAGACTCGTCGCTGAAGGCGTTGCCGATGAAGCCTTCCAGATCCTCCGCCAGGAAGTTGAGGCCCGCGCTGAATACGTCCAGGGCCGCCTCGTTGCAGTAGCGCAGCTCCCGCTGGGCGCTGACCAGGGCGTAGGCGCCGCAGACCGCAAAGCAAATTAACGTGACCGCCACCATGACGACGAACAGGCGGATCAGCATCTTTTTGCCGGATCGTTTGCGCTGCTTCATGGCCCGCTGCCCCCCGTCGCAGGATCAGTTCTCAGGGACGCGGGTGACGGTCCCCGCCTTCAGCACCAGGGCCGGCCTGCCCATGTCGGGACAGATGCACACGTCCAGGGCGCTGGGGTTGCAGATGGCGGAGCCGTCCACGGAATACTCCAGCCGCCGATAGGCCTGGACGTACTCCAGGATCTCCCCGTTGGTGGCGAACCAGATCTTCTCCCGATGCGGGGCAAGGAAGCTGAGGAGCTCCTCCATCCGCTCCCAGTTGTCGCAGTCGTCGAACTCGTACCCGTGGCCCCACACGTAGAACAGCTGGGGAAAGGGGAACGGGCTGTCCACGAAGCTCTGCGCGAGCTCCATGAGTTTGGGATCGGTCCCACTCCAAAAAGTCCTCCGGGATATGGAAGCCATAGGTGGAGCGGACGGTCCGGGCCCCCTGATAGCCGCAAAGCCGCAGGGTCTCTATGGTGTCCTTGCCCCACTTGCCGAAGGGGTAGGCGAACATCCTGAGGGGGCGGCCCACATAGGCTTCCAGCCGCCGCTTGTCCTCCGCGATCTCGTATACGCCCAGGGGCCCGCCGACGGTGTTGAGGCCGCAGTGATATAGGCCGTGGCCGGCGATCTCATGGCCGGCGTACACGGTCTTGAGCTCCTCCGGAGCCAGCGTGGAGATGTCCAGGTCCGGCTTGCCCGGATAACCGCCTCTCCTGTCCAGCCCCAAAAGTCCGGAGTTCAGGTTGAAGGTGGCCTTAGCCCCATACTTGCGAAACAGCTCGGCGAGACGCCGATCCTGGATCACGCCGTCGTCGTAGCTGAGGGTGAACGCCTTGGTCTTTCCGCCGGGGAACTGCAGGGTGTCGAACCGTCTGCCCATGTGGACCTCCTTATTATGTCGACCCGAGGGCCGATGGATGGTATTCTTTTTTTATATTATATCTCAGGACACCGCTCTTTTTCAAGCACGATTCGCGGATGCGGGACTCTGCCCAAAAATCATCGGAGAACCTGTTTTTTAGCTTGCATGAACGGCCGGGATATGGTATGCTGATGCAGATAGGAAAGGTATGCCCTTTTTTGTCGATCACATCTTACTTAAACCCGTCCCTGTGCACTCCACTTCATGCCTGGGAGCGGGCAAAAGAAAGGAGAAATCCGCCTTGTTCAGCGGTGCGGCAGTGTGGAGACCTGTCGCAAAGCCCGGAGGACGAACCCGCTTTCGGGCGAGACGGGGATGCGGAGGCAGACCCGTTATGAGCAAAATCGATGGCAACCGTACAACTCAAGAACATCAAGAAGGTCTACCCCTACGTTTCCGGTGAGGAAAAGAAGAAGAAGCGGAAGAGCGCAGACGAACCCGAGAAGAAGAAAGTAAATCTTCAGATCACCGATGAAGGCGTCGTCGCCGTCCAGCAGTTCAGCCTGGACATCGCCGACAAGGAGTTCATCGTGCTGGTCGGCCCCTCCGGTTGCGGCAAGTCCACCACGCTCCGTATGGTCGCGGGTCTTGAAGAGATCACCGACGGCGAGCTCATCATCGACGGCAAGATGGTCAACGACGTGCCGCCCAAGGATCGGGATATCGCCATGGTCTTCCAGAACTACGCTCTGTATCCTCACATGACCGTGTACGAGAACATGGCCTTCTCCCTGAAGCTGAAGCACGTGCCCAAGGATGAGATCGACAAGAAGGTCCGTGAAGCGGCTGAGATCCTGGACATCACCCAGTACCTGGAGCGCAAGCCCAAGGCTCTGTCCGGCGGTCAGCGCCAGCGTGTGGCCATCGGCCGCGCCATCGTCCGTGCCCCGAAAGTCATGTTGATGGACGAGCCGCTCAGCAACCTGGACGCCAAGCTCCGTAACGAGATGCGCGCCGAGATCATCAAGCTCCGTCAGCGCATCGACACCACCTTCATCTACGTCACCCATGACCAGACCGAGGCCATGACGCTGGGCGATCGGATCGTCATCATGCGGGACGGCTACATCCAGCAGATCGGCACCCCCCAGGAGGTGTTCAATCATCCCGCCAACCTGTTCGTGGCCGGCTTCATCGGCATGCCTGTCATGAACTTCTTCGACGCAGAGCTCATCCGTGAAGGCAGCCAGTACTTCGTGGAGGTGGGCGGCTACCGTCAGGAGCTGGCCCCCGAGAAGGAAGAGCGCCTGCTCAACAACAACGTGCAGAGCCAGCCCATCACCCTGGGCGTGCGGCCTGAGCACACCGACGTTTCCGACACCGGCGTGGCGGCCCGTGTGGACGTGGCCGAGATGATGGGTTCCTCCGTGCACCTGCACGTGAACGCCGAGGGCCGGGACGTGATCATCATCGTGCCCACCATCGACATGAAGGGCAACTACGAGATGGGCGACACGGTCCACTTCTCCTTCGCCGGCAAAGTGGCCCACGTCTTCTCCAAGGAGACCGACAAGAACCTGGAGTTCTGAGTTTTTTTCACAACGTCAAAAAGAGCTTCCGCAGCCCCTGCGGAAGCTCTTTTTTTGCGGCGCGCCCCGGAAAAAGCAAAAAGGACGCAGAGATCTGCGTCCTTGTGATTGCTGTTTGCTTACTCCATCGCGTTGAGCTTCGCGGACATGGAAGACTTCTTGTGCGCCGCGTTGTTCTTGTGGATCAGACCCTTGCCGGCTGCGTGATCGACTGTCTTAACAGCAACTTTATAGGCACAACTTTATAGGCACTGACGGCTGCGTCCTTGTCGCCTTCGGCAACGGCTGCGTCAAACTTTTTCATCATGGTCTTGAGCCCGGTCTTGTCGGCACGATTTCTGGCGCGGAGCTCTTTGGACTTTTCGTCTCTCTTGGCAGAAGATTTGATGTTGGCCATGTATTGCCACCTCCTCCTATAAAATTGAGTCATTGACAACTCGCGTTTAGAGATTATAACAAAGCGCGCGGGGAAAATCAAGCCCTTTTTTCAAAATGCCGCGCAGTTTTTTCGGCGCTGTATTTCTTGTGGCGCAACAGGTTAAGATACACTATATCTTGTTCTTTTCCGGAGGGCGCGCCATGCCAAACTCGTTTCGTACCGATCTCGCCGCCGAGGCCTATTCCGCGCTCGGGGACGAGGCGCTTTCGCTGCGGGGCGCCGCGCTGCGGCGGGAGGAGCTCTTCGGCGCGCC
>CADCNE010000023.1 GCA_902802805.1 uncultured Eubacteriales bacterium | reverse complement strand
TCTCCACCGGCTTCTCCGGCGAGAACATCGACATCATCCTGGGCACCATCCTCATCGCCCTGGTGCTGATCGCCTCTCGGCGGCTCTCCGGCTGGGCGCTGCCGATCCTGTCCGTCGTCTTCCTCCTGTATGCCCTCTTCGGCCGGTCCTTCCCGGGCATCTTCCGGCATCGGGGCTACACCTGGCACAGGATCGTGACCTACCTCACCACCGACATCTACGGCATCTACGGCACGTCCATCAAGGTGTCGGCCACCTATATCGTGCTGTTCATCATCTTCGGCGAGGTCATGAACAAGTGCGGCATGGGCCAGTTCTTCAACGACATCGCCAACGCCATCGCCGGCCATACCAAGGGCGGCCCCGCCAAGGTGGCGGTCCTGGCCTCCGGCTTTTTGGGCTCCATCAACGGCTCCGCCGTGGCCAACGTGGTGACCACCGGTACCTTCACCATCCCCCTCATGAAGAAGACGGGCTATTCCAAGGAGTTCGCCGGGTCCGTGGAGGCCACGGCTTCCGTGGGCGGCCAGCTGCTGCCCCCCATCATGGGCGCGGCGGCCTTCGTCATGGCGGAGACCCTGGGCGTGAAGTACGGCGCCATCATCAAGGCGGCCGTGATACCCGCCCTCATCTACTATCTGGGCATCATCGTCCAGGTCCAGATGCGGGCCACCAAGGACCACCTGAACGGCCTGCCCAAGGAGCAGATGCCCAAGGTGAAGGACGTGATGAAGGAGCGGGGCCACCTGCTGATCCCCATCCTGTTCCTGCTCTATATGCTGATCTTCAGCGGCGTCACCGTCATTCGCGGCGCCTTCTGGACCATCATCGTCACCATCGTGGTGGCCGAGCTTCGCCCGGTGAGCCGTATGAGCTTCAAGGACATCTGTGACGCCTTCGTCCAGGGCGCCAAGTCCACGGTCTCCGTGGCCATGGCCTGCGCCTGCGTGGGCATTATCGTGGGCGTCTGCGGCATGACCGGCTTCGCTCTGAACGTAGCCCACGCCATCATCAGCATCGGCGAGCACAGCCTCATGCTGACGCTCCTGTTCACCATGATCACCTGCATGATCCTGGGCATGGGCCTTCCGTCCATCCCCTCGTACCTCATCACCGCCACCATCGCGGCGCCCGCCCTGGTGGAGCTGGGCCAGCCGGAGATCGCGGCCCACATGTTCTGCTTCTACTTCGCCATGTTCGCCAATCTGACCCCGCCGGTGGCCCTCGCCTCCTTCGCGGCGGCCGGCCTTTCGGGCGGCAGTCCCATGAAGACGGGCTGGCAAAGTGTGCGATTGGCCCTGGCGGGCTTCATCGTGCCCTTCATGTTCGTCTATAACCCGCCGCTGCTCTTAGAGAACGTGACGATCCTCACAGGCCTGCAGGTGGTGGTCACCGCCTGCATCGGCGTGGTGCTCATCGCCGCCGCGGTGGAAGGGTACCTCATGGGCCGCATGAACATCCCCATGCGTATCCTGGCCGGCGTGGGCGCGTTCCTGCTCATCGACAGCGGCCTTTGGACCGACTTGGGCGGCCTTGCGTGCCTGGCTGTCATCCTCCTTGCCCAGAAGTTCGTCTTCAACAAGAAGAACAAACCGGAACCGCTCCCCGCATAACGAACGGCCAAAAAGCATACGGAGCTGCCTCCCAGCGGAGGCAGCTCCTTTTTCGTTGCGCTCTTTTGGATCAATACCCGGGCTTGCGCCGATAGTCCTTTCCGTATTCTACGGATTGGCCGCTGCTCTCGATGAGCTCCGTGACGGTGACCAGATCGTACCCCTGCTCCTGAAGCCAGGGGATCACGTCCTGGAGGGCAGTCACGGTGGCGGCGAGCCGGTCGTGGAAGAGGATGATCGCCCCGTCCCTGGTATCCGACTTTACGATCTTCAGGATGATCTTGGGGTTCTTGTTGCTCCAGTCCCGGGTGTCCACGGACCAGCGGATGCTGGCCACGTTCCCCGCTTTGCAGGCCTGGCGCACGGCCTTGTTCAGGTACCCGTAGGGCGGGCGCAGCAGATGGACATCGTAGCCGCCCTCGATCTGGGCGGAGATCAGCGCCCGCATCCGCTCTATCCGCTTGACGTTGGTGGAAGCCGAAAGCTTGGTCAGGTTTGCGTGGGAGAGATCGTGCATGCCGATCTCGCAGCCCATGTCCGCCATCCGCTGCAAAACGGGCTTGGTCTTTTCGCTCAGGCTGGACCCGATCACGAAGAAAGTCCCCTTGGCGTCGTATCGCTCCAGCAGATCCAACACCTGGGACGTATATTCCGTGGGCCCGTCGTCAAAGGTCAGCGCCACCATGGGCCGACGGGGGTCCGGGGTCGGCTCCGGGGTGGGCGTGGGCTCGGGCGTCGGCGTGGGCGACGGCGTGGGTGTCGGCGAGGGCCGAGGCGTGACGGTAGGTGTGGGCTCCCCCGCCGCCACCGTTATCCGCTGCGTGGGGGCAGGGGAGAAGACCGCTTCGGCGGTCGCCGGCGCAGCCTCCGGCAGCTGCACGGACGCGGAGGCGACGCCCCGGCAGCCCGCCAGCAGCAGCGCCGCCAAAATCAGCATAAGTCGTTTCATACTGGTAGAATACCACGTTTTTCGACAAACAAACAGAAAACAATTTAAGAAGAGGCACGGCTCCCGTCATGAAAGCCATACCCCCTCTTAAGTTTCTCTTTTTCCGGTCCCTTTTTTCTCTTTTTCGAAAGAGAAAAAAGGGACAAAAGGTTAGGTCAATATCTCTCCTTGATCTCCTCGATCACATGCCCCACGGAGGCGGCCACGGCGCCGTCCCGGAAGGGGTTGAGGAGGTCGCCCACTTCAAGGAGCTCGAAGTAGCCCCTGGTGCCGCCGGCGCGGCAGAGCCTAAGGTAGTCCGCCCATGCTTTGGGCCGGTCGGTCTTCATGCGGCCGTAGTACTGGAAGGCGCACATCTGCGCGAGGGCGTAGTCGATGTAGTAGAAGGGGTAGAGGAAGATGTGCTGCTTCTGCATCCAGAACCCGCCCTCCTCCAGGAAGGGCTCCCCGTCGTAGTCCCGCCAGGGCATGTACTCCTTCTCGATCTCACGCCACACCCGCCGCCGCTCATGGGCGTCCATGTCCGGCTTCTCGTACATCCGATGCTGGAACTCGTCCACCACGCACATGTAGGGGATCACGGCGAGAGCACCAATCAGATGTGCCGTTAGGTACTTATCGCAGTTCTTGCCGAAGAAGCTCTCCATCCAGGGGTAGGCGAAGTGCTCCATGGTCATGGAGTGGATCTCGTTGATCTCCGAAGTGGACCCGGCCAGCATCCGCACGGGGATGGACCGCATGGCGAGATACCCCTGGAAGGCGTGGCCCGCCTCGTGGGTGAGCACGTCCACGTCGGCGCTGGTGCCGTTGAAGTTGCTGAAGATGAAGGGCGCCTTGTAGCCGGGGAAGCTGGTCATGTATCCGCCCATGCGCTTGCCGGGCCGGGTCTCGAGGTCGAACAGATGGTACTTCACCATGAACTCGAAGAACTCGCCGGTCTCGGGGCTCATCTCCTGATACATGTTCAGCGCCTTCTCGACAAGCTCCTCCATGGTCCCCTCCGGGTCCGCGTTCCCCTCGGGAAAGATCAGCGCCTCGTCGTAGTACCGGAGCTTGTCCACGCCCAGCAGCTGCCGCTGCCGCTCCCGGATGGCGGCCACGGCGGGGGTCACGATCTCCTTGATCTGCCTGCGGAAGTTGGCCGCGTCCTGTTGGGTGTAGTCGAACCGCCGCCGCTCCAGGTACGCAAGGTCCGTGTAGCTCTCAAAACCCAGGGTATGGGCCATCTTGTCCCTCAGGTGTACCAGCTCGTCGTAGGCCTCATCGAGGTCCGGGCTGATCTTCTCGTAGAGGGCAGCCCAGGCGTGGAAGGCTTCCTTCCGCTCCTGCCGGTCCGGGCTCTCCATGTGCTTCAACAGCCCATAGAAGTTGCACTGCTCCCGTCACGGCGAGGGCGCTGTCCTTCTGGTACTTCTGAGAGAGCTCCCCTTCCCGGATCACGTCGGGGATGATGCGCTCGTCCGAGGTCTTGAGACTGGCGTCGATCATGCGGAACATCTGCGGTCCGAACTCCGCCTCGAACTGGGGTCGAAAGGGGCTCGCCGCCAGAGCCTCGCGGTACGCCTTCCTGAGCGGGATCATGGCCGCGTTCTGCTCCCTAAGCCACTTCACCTCCCCCTCGTAGAAGGCGTCGGTGGTGTCGATGGTGTTGCGCACGTGACAGAGGGACATCATGGTCCCCGCCTTCTCCTCCTCGTCCTGCAGGGCGAAGAAGGCCGTCCGGGCCGCCTCATAGGAGGCCGCGCCCTTCAGGATCTCGATGGTCTTTTCGGTGCAGGCCTTCAGGGCTTCCATATCCGGCCGCACATAGGGCATCTTCTGAAATTCTACCATGTTCATATATTCATCCTCCTTTTTTTTGACTATGTATGCACGATCACAGCCAGCCCATGACCAGGGAGATCACTACCGTCACAATGGCCGCACCGGCCACGAAGAACCAGCCGAGGCGCATCATGCCGTGGCCGAGATCGTTGTCGTCCTCCGTGATGTGCAGGTGCCGGGGATCGTAGGGGTCGAACCACAGGCGGACGGTAGAGCCCTCGGGGTGCTCCTCCGGTTTCAATTCCTCCCTGGACTGGATCTGCACCTCTCCGCCGTTGGCGTGGAAGGCCAGCAGGGGAAAATAGCCCTTCCGGTAGCGGTACTTGCCCTCCGTCACATACTTCATCTTGTAGCTGACGATCCGGGCTTCCGTTACTTCCGTCTCCCGATCCAGCTTCCGCCGGAACCAGCGGTCCCGCAGCACGCCGTAGATAAGGGACACCCATCCTAACAGGGATAGGCCCAGAAACAGCTCCAGAGTTTTGATCCAATCCATACCACCGCTCCTTTTCCCTTATCTCAGACACTTCAAAAACGCTTCGGGCAGAGGCTCGGCGCCCGTGTACCAGAGACAGCCCGGCACTTCGACACGCGCCGCGTTCAGCCGGACCACCTGCATGTGCCAGATCACGTGGGTGAACACGTGCTTGCGGCTGACGATCTCCCAGCTCCCCAGGGGTCGGACCCCCAGCTCCGTCAGGGCCTGCCCGATCTCGTCCTGGGAGAGATGGCCCGGCCGGTTGGGCAGCTCGTAGAGCCCCGACAGGAGGCCCGCTTCGCTTCGGTGGCGGATGAGAAAGCTGTCCCCGTCCCGCACGGCGAACACGGTCAGGCTTTCCTCCCGCTTCCGCTTCTTCTCGCCCCGGTTGGGATAGTCGGCCTGGGCCCCGTGCTCTTTCGCCCCGCAGAAGCTGGCCAGGGGGCAGCTTTCGCAAAGGGGCGCTTTCGGGAGGCAGACGAGGGAGCCAAGATCCATGAAACTTTGGTTCAGGTCCCCGGGCCGATCGCCCATCCGGTCCCGAAGGAATCCGGTCCACCGGTCCCGGACCTTTTGATCCGTCACATCGTCCCCGTCTTCAAAGAGCCGGGCCATGACCCGCAATACGTTCCCGTCCACGGCGGGCTCGGGCTCACCGAAGGCTATGGAGGCGATGGCCCCGGCGGTGTAGGGGCCGATACCCGGGAGCCGCTTCAATTCTTCCACGCTTTTGGGGAACCGGCCTCCGTACTCTCGCACCATAGCCTCGGCGCACTTTTTCAGGTTCCGGGCCCGGGAATAGTAGCCGAGGCCCTCCCACAGCTTGAGGAGCTTCTCCTCGTCGCAGGCCGCCAGACGAAAGACCGTGGGGAGCTCGGCCATGAACCGGCCGTAGTAGGGGATCACCGCCGCCGCCCGGGTCTGCTGGAGCATGATCTCCGACACCAGAACGGCGTAGGCGTCCCCCGTCCCCCGCCAGGGAAGGGTGCGCTTGTGTTCGTCATACCATTTCAGCAGGGCATCGGTGAATTCCATGAAAGCAGTATACCATATTCCCAAGGAATATGCTACAGGCTGTCAATAAAGATGCCAGACCATTTGCGGCGGGTATATATTTAAGGATTCTTGCAGGAAGAAAAGGCGCCAACCGCCTTTTCTTTGAACGTATCGCCGCAAATTAGCCGCGTTTTTGATCTCTCGCAGTACTTAGTACAGCTTCGGGTCAAAGAACGCGGCTTCTGCCACGCTTTCTTGACAGTCTGGTCAGCTTGTCAAAAGGTTTTTTGACAAGCTGTACCATATTCCTGTCAAATGTGCTATACTATACTTATCATAGACGAAGAAGGTGTGCATATGGATTTTGAAGCGATCACCAACCAGGCCCGGGAGGCCATGGATATCCTCCTCAAGGCGGCGGACCCCCGACCCGGGAGCCTCATGGTCCTGGGCTGCTCCACCAGCGAGACCGTGGGTAGCCGCATCGGTTCCAACTCCAGCGGCGACGCCGCCCAGGCCATATTGAAGGGCATCCTGCCCGCGGTGCGGGAAGCGGGGCTCATCCTGGCGGTCCAGGGCTGCGAGCATATCAACCGCTCCCTCTGCCTCGAACGGGCGGACGCGGAGAAGCTGGGCCTTGTCGAGGTCTGGGTACGCCCTCACGCCCACGCCGGCGGCGCCTGCATCACCGCCTACTATGAGCAGTGCGCGGACCCCGTCATGGTGGAGGGCCTGCAGGGGAAGGCCACCCTGGGCATGGACATCGGCGACACCCTCATCGGCATGCACATGCGGTCCGTGGTAGTGCCGGTCCACTCCCCCCTGAGGAAGATCGGCGAAGCCAACCTGGTCCTCGCGTTCTCCCGGCCCCGGTATGTGGGCGGTCCGAGAGCCCAGTACGTCCAGCAGACCCGCTAAAACTGCCTTTTTACGGGAATATATTTTTTCTTCGCGGGAAAAACCACCATAAATCGTTTGCAATTCCTAAAACAAACGTTTATACTATTATTCGGTGCTTTTGTATGGGTCTGTGGTTGCAAGTCGAGGCCAGTCGCAGGCGAAACGATCCACGTAAGCGGGCAAATGCCCCGTGAGCATGGTGCGGCTTAGAAGTAAGACCAACCGGGAGACCGAGAGAGGCAGTAGTGGGGAGCCATGTGGGCTTAGGAGCGAACCCTCCTGTTGGCGAGTGTGGGGGCAAAGACCAGGTCAGCCATACAACCGGCATCAACAAAATACCAAAAGGGGAAAGTACAATGTTCGAAGACAAAGTTTTGATCTGCAGGGATTGCGGCCGTGAGTTCACCTTCACCGCCGGTGAGCAGGAATTCTACGCCGAGAAGGGCTTCCAGAACGAGCCCGTCCGCTGCAGGGAGTGCAGGACCAACCGCAAGAACGCTTCTCGCAACGAGAACCGCGAGATGTATGACGCCGTCTGTGCCGAGTGCGGTGCACCCACCAAGGTGCCCTTCCTGCCCCGGAATGACAAGCCCATCTACTGCTCCGCCTGCTTCGCCAAGCATCGCGCCCAGAGATAAGAAAACGTCGAAACAAAAACAGAGCCTTGCGCCTGGCAAGGCTCTGTTTTTTTGTTGCTGTAGTCAAATCGGCTCAGGCTTTCAGCACGTTCCTGAGATAGGCCGTCAGCTGCTCCACAGTCTCGGGAAGGCCCGGGCTCGCCGGGGCGCTGCCCTGAGCGAGGGTCCCCCTTCCGCCGCCCTTGCCGCCCAGAGCCAGGTTCACCGCGGGGATGAGATCGGCCATATCGAGCTTCAGCCCGTTCGCGCAGAGGACGTAGGCGACTTGTCCGTTCCTTTCCGTCAGTAAAAGGGTCAGCCCCTTCTCGGGCAGGGTGGCGAGGGCCAGGGGACGGAGGCGCTTCGTATCCGTGTCCGTGAGCCGGACCAGGAGCTTCTTCCCCTTCACGTCCTCCGCCTGGGCCCGAAGCTCCGCCGTCAGGTAGGCTTCCAGCTTCCCCGTCAGGTCCGCGTTTTGCTTTTTGACCTCCTTCAGCTCCGCTTCCTGCTTTTCCACGGCGGTCAGGGCCTCGTCCCCGGCGGTGGAGAACCTGCGGGCGATGGCGTCCACGGTCGTCTGGAGCTTCTGGAACTGTTTGAGGGCCCGGCCCCCGCAGAGGAAGGTCATGCGCATGCCGCCCTTGTAGGCCACGGCGGAGACGATCTTGGCGACGCCCACCTCCCCGGTGAAATGAACGTGAGGCGCGCAGCAGGTGCAGGAATCGGCCCCCTCGATGCTCACCACCCGGATGGGGGCGACGAGGCCCTCGGCATGCTTGCGAAGGGGCACGTCTTTCCGGTCCTCTTCGGTGGCGTAGGTCGTAGCATGTACGGCCAGGTTCCGGCGAATGAGGTCGTTGGCCATATCCTCCATCTCGGTGACCTGCTCCGCTGTTAGGGGCTTATCGAGGTCCAGCGTGGCGTAAGTAAATGCGCAGTGGAAGCCCACGTTCATGGCGTCGAAGAGCCGGTAGGCGCACCAACTCAGAATGTGCTCGCCGGTGTGCTGCTCCATGATGTCGAGGCGCCTTGCTTCGTCGATATGGCCTATCACCTTTTCGCCCACGACCAGGGGCCCGTCGGTCCGCAGAATGAGCTCGTCCCCGCTTTCCCGTACGTCCGTGACCCGGACGGGGCCCAATGCGCCCGTGTCGCAGGGCTGGCCGCCCTTGTTGGGGAAGAAGACGGTCTCGTCCACGACCACGTCGAAGCCGTCCTTCGCCGGCTTGCAGGAAAGGACGGTACATTCGTTTTCAAACAGGTGGCTGTCAACAAGATACAGGCGCTGGGTCATAGGGGCCTCCCAAAGAAATATTTTAACAAGTATACCACAGAAAACCGCGGAAAGAAAGTTGACTTTTCCCGTTTTTTCGATATACTGCACCCATGAGCATATTCAAGAAAAAGAATCGCCCGGCCAAGATCGGCCAGGCCCGAAAAAAGCTGTTCCTGCGGCGGGAGCTCCGCCACAGCCTCGTCACCCTGCTGGCGGTCACCTGCCAGGCCCTGGCCATCCTCTGGTTCTACCGGCCCGCGGGCATCGTCTCCGGCGGCATCACCGGTATCTCCATGCTGCTCAACTACGCCACCGGCGGCAACATCCAGAGCTGGATCCCCATGGTGGTGCTGAACGCCCCCCTGCTGTTCCTTGCCTACAAGGAGCTGCATCTGAAGTTCGTCATCTACATCACCCTGTCCACCCTGTATTTCTCCCTGATCTTCGCCATCCTCGAAAACCTGCCTCCGGTGCAGATATTCGACATGACCAACCCGGTCATGCCCCTCATCAGCACCATCTTCGGCGCGGTCCTCAACGGCGTCTTCGGGGCCATCATCATCCGCAGCGGCTCCTCCACGGGGGGCTTCGACATCGTGTCCCTGCTGGTGAACAAGCGGACCAGCTTCCCCGTGGGCACCATCTCCATGGCCCTCAACATGGTCATCGTGGCAGCCCTCGCCTTCGTGAGGGGGATGGAAGTGGCGGCCCTGTCCATCATCGCCCTGTTCACCTGCTCCGTCAGCTTCAACAACGCCCTGCTGGGCCTCAATAGGACCAAGACCCTGTTCATCATCTCCGACAAGTGGAGCGAATTCGCCCAGGAGGTCATGAACACCGTCCACCGGGGCATCACCTATATCCCCGCCCGGGGCGCCTACACCAATGCGGAGCGGGAGATCGTCTATATCATCGCCAAGACCGTGGAGGTGGCCACCATCCGCCGCATCGTCCTCCAGCACGACCCCCAGGCCATCATCTCCGTCATCGACACGAAAGAAGTGGTTGGCAGAGGATTTACCGCGAACAACTAAAACCGCATACGAGCAAAGGGCCCGGCGTGCGCCGGGCTCTTTTTTTATTCTGACAGCGACAATCGGTACAGCCGTTCCTTTGGGCTCTCCTCCCGGAAGGTGTCCACCTCCTCCAGGAAGGTCCAGCCGAACTTTTCGTAGAGGGCTGTGTGGGTGGTGTATAGGTACAGTTCCGTAAGCCCCGCCGCCCGGGCGTTGTGGGGGACGGTTTGAAGCAGGGCCCGGCCCACGCCCCGGCCCCGACAGGATTCGTCCACGTACACGTCGATGAGCCACGGGTACAGGTCCGGCCGGCAGTAAAGGTCGTCGATCATGGACAGCTGGTACATGCCGAGAGCCCGACCGTTTTCCACGGCCACGAAGGTCTGGGGCAGCCGGTCGCCCCGGTTCAAAGAGTGCGCCAGCGTGCAGCGGACCTCCGCGGGACTGATCCCGTCCCGGACGCCCCACCAGCGGTAGTTCCAGTCGTAGACCGATGCAAAATAAGGACTGTGCTCGTCCTCCAGCCGTATGATCTCCATGGCGGCCTCCTTGCGTTCGTTTCTTTAAGTATATCATAAACCCGGAACGGGGGCAACCGTTTTTGGGAGGGCCCGGTTGCGGGGAAATTTTGTAAACTCAACCGCTGGGTGATTCCACAACCGAAAGAAGTATGATATGATGTACGGGACAACGATGAAAAGGAGCGTGCAGATGATACAGGATCTTTTGACGAACAAAAAGTATCTGTTTGCCTCGGGCGCCAACACGGAGCTCAGGGCCCAGCGGAACTTAAACCGCCGGGCGGTGCTTCTCAACGGCTCCCTGGTGGGCAACGTGCGGACGGAGCAGTTCGGCGTGTCCGCCCGGGTCTATGAGAACGGCGTCTACGGCTTCTCCTCCACGGCGGAGTACACCGACGAGACCGTGAAGGCCGTGCTGCAGGCCGCCAGCGAGAACGCGGCGTTCCTCGCCAAGCATGCGGGCAAGGGCAAGGGCCCCCATAAGGCCATGGCCCCCAGCCGGAGCCTGACGGCTTACGACCTCACCGACGTGGAGCAGCGGACCTATATCGAGTTTGGACAAGCCCTGGACAGCTATATCGTCCAGAAGTACCCGGACCTGGTCAGCCGGACCGTGGTGGTCATGGCCGACTCCATGGAGAAGCTCCTGTGCGTCAGCAACGGCTGCGACGGCCACAGCATCATCCCCCGGAGCTACATCTACGTGATGATGACCGCCATGGGCGCCGACGGCAAGCCCGTGGAGCTCCACAAGGTGGTGGGCGGCGGCTACGGCTCCTTCGATAAGAACTATGTGAAGCCGGAGGACTGCTACGCCGAGATCGACGCCCTTTACGAGCGCATCCAGCAGAAGGCCAAGGACGGCGTCTACCCCGACGCCGGCACCAAGACCGTGATCCTGGGCGGCATCCTCTCGGGCATGCTGGCTCACGAGGCCGTGGGCCACACGGTGGAAGCTGACCTGGTCATCGGCGGGTCCGTGGCGGGGCCCTGCCTCAACAAGCGGGTGGGTTCCGACCTCGTGAACCTGGTGGACTTTGCCCACACCGCCTTCGGCGCGCCCACGCCGCTGCCCGTCTACGTGGACGACGAGGGCACCGCCGCCACCGACGCCGTGCTCATCAAGGACGGCATCCTGGTGGGGTACATGAACAACCGGGAGAGCGCCGAGCGGTTCGACATGGTGCCCACGGGCAACGCCCGGGCGTACCTGTTCTCCGACGAGCCCCTGATTCGCATGCGGAACACCGCCGTGCTGCCGGGCAAATCGAAGCTTGAGGACATGATCGCCTCCATCGACGACGGCTACTACCTCACCGACACCAACAACGGCCAGGCGGACACCACGGGCGAGTTCATGTTCGGCGTCACCTTCGGCTACGAAATCAAGAAGGGGAAGCTGGGGCGGCCGCTCCTCGACACCACCATCTCCGGCGTAGCCTTCGACATGCTCAAGACCGTGGACATGCTCTCGGATGAGATGATCTGGGCCAGCTCCGGCATGTGCGGCAAGAAACAGCCCATGCCTGTGGGCATGGGCGGACCGGCGGTCAAGTGCCGGGTGAACATCGGCGGACGATAAGGAGGGAAAGCCATGATCGAAACTTTGAAGAAAACGGCTCAAAACGCGGTAGCCGCCCTGCAGAACGCGGGGGCGGACAAGGCCCAGGCCAGCGTCGCCTATACCGTCACCCATGAATTCAACGTGGACGGAGGCGAGTTCAGCCTGTTCCGTACCCTGTTCGATAAGCAGCTGGCCATGACCGCCATCCAGGGCGGCAAAAAGGGCACCATCGCCCAGAACCGGTACGACGAGAAGACCATTGAAGAAAGCGCGAAAGCGTGTCTCGAAGCCGCGGCCTCCGCCCAGCCCGACGAGAACTGGGACTTTGCGCCTGTGTCCCAGAACGAGGATTTCGTGCTGGGCGAGGTGAAGCCCGACACGGACAGGCTCTTCGAGCGCTGCCGGGAGCTGATGGCGGACGTGAAGGCGAAATTCCCCAAGATCATCATGGAGCAGATGATCGTCTCCCACAAGGAGATCATCCGGGCCCAGGCCAACTCCTACGGGGTCCTTTTCTCCACCCATCAGGGCCAGTACGAGGTCATGCTCATGTTCTCCGGTCACGACGGGGACAAGGCCTCCTCCTTCTTCGGCGGCGGCGTGGTGACCGACAGCCTGGACCGGCCCTTTATGGAGCTGGGGTCCATCGAAAAGGACCTGGGGAACGTGGAGAAGCAGATCGAGACCACCCCCGTGGAGGGCAAGTTCGAGGGGACCATGGTGCTCATGCCCGGGTGCGTGGGCGAGCTGTTCTATTCCCTGCTCTCCGACTTCGCCGGCGAGATGGGGCTCCTCTCGGGCACCAGTCCCTGGAAGGACAAGCTGGGCGAGATGGTGGCGGATGAGCGGTTCACCCTGTCCCTGGCGCCCCTCGATCCGCGGATCGTCTGCGGCAGCCGCACCACCGGAGAGGGGTTCCGGGCGGAGAACTTTGACATCATCAAGGACGGGAAGCTGAACGCCTTTTTCCTGGGCCTGTACGCGTCCAACAAGCTGAAGCTGCCCCGGGGCGGCAACGACAGCTTCAACGTGATCGTCGCCCCCGGCGACACCTCCATCGACCAGATCATCGCCTCCATCGACCGGGGGATCCTGGTCGGCCGGTTCTCCGGCGGCCAGCCCGCCAGCAACGGCGACTTCTCCGGCGTAGCCAAGAACAGCTTCCTCATCGAGAATGGGAAGATCGGCCCCGCCCTCTCCGAGACCATGATCTCCGGCAATATGGCCGACATGCTCAATCGCCTTAGGGCCATCTCCTCCGAGCAGGTCGTCGACGGCATGTCCGTCCTGCCCTACATGGCCTTCGACGGGATAACGATCTCAGGGAAATAAAAGACGATGGTTCTTTTGCCGCTTTTTTCTCTTCGGTGAAGAGAAAAAAGCGGCGCAAAAAAGAGAAGCTTAAGAAGAGGGTTATGGTAACGTCCATGGCCCTCTTTTTTTCTTGAGTTTCTCTTTTTGGGCGACTTTTTCCTCTTTTTCGAAAGAGAAAAAGTCGCAAGAAAAAAGGTAAAGAACCGAAGCTGTGTCCTTCCAATATTCGTCCCCCATTCGCCAGGGGTCGCTGAATTTGCACTCTAACCCTTTGGGGAGGGGGATGGTACAATCGAAGCACAGCGAAGGAGGAAGGAACATGGCAAAGTACAAAGCTCTTTTGATCGACGACAACACCCAGTTCACCGACAGCGTGAAGGGATTCCTGCTCTCCCAGGACCGGTTCAGCGAGGTGGACACGGCCCAGGACGGCCGGGAAGCCCTTAAGAAGCTCCGGGAGAAGACCTACGACGTGATGACCCTGGACCTGATCATGCCCAACGCGGACGGGCTGGTGGTGCTGGAGCAGATGTCGCTGCTGCCGCTGGACCCGGCTCCGGCGGTGGTGGTGATCTCCGCGTTAAAGAACGAGGCCATGGTGCGCCGCTGCTGCGCCCTGGGGGCCCGATACTATATGGTGAAGCCCGTGGACCCGGACACCATCTCAAAACGCTTGCTGGAGACGCTGGAAGGAGAGCCGGTGAAAGGGGGCGTCATGCCCTACGCCCCCACCCACCGGTCCTTCGAGGAGAAGGTGACCGCCATCTTCCTGGTGGCGGGGATCCCGGCCCACATCAAGGGCTACCACTACCTCAGGGAGGGCATCCGCCTGGTCTACAACGACCCGGACCTCATCAACCGCATCACCAAGGAGCTGTACCCGGGCATCGCCAAGCGTTTCGACACCTCCCCCAGCAAGGTGGAGCGGGCCATCCGCCACGCCATCGAGGTGGCCTGGACCCGGGGCAAGATCGAGAACCTCAACGCCCTTTTCGGCTACAACATCTACGGCAAGAACGACAAACCGACGAATGGCGAATTCATCGCCCTGGTGGCGGACAAGCTGTTGATGGAGGAGCAGGGGAAAAAGGCGGGATAAAGTCTGGGTTTTTTGGAGGGGCTGAGCCTATGAACATTGGAAAATCCCGCTAAAAACGCCCTTCTAAACCTACTAACTTTTTGGCGTAAGCCTACTAACTTTGATAATCAGTTGGGTCTAAAATCTTCTTCAAAATGGGGTGATTTTATGACCAATTTGACCTTTGAGTGGCAGATAGATGAGTTTATGATTTACTGCCAAAGCAAACAACTTAGACCGAAAACGATGCAGAGCTACGAGCAAGCTCTGCGTCTTTTCGCACGCTGGTGTGAGGAGGAACGACACATAGAGGCGGTGGATAAGGTCAAGGAAGCAGACATAAGGCATTACTTAAAGGATGTTCAACAGCGAGGCAAATACACAGTCTATGTAAGCGACAAAAAGAAGCAAACCAACTGCCCTGAGAGGCGGAGAGATTTTCGTCAGGCAGTAAGCCCTGGAACCATAAACAACTACATCCGCAATCTCAAAGTGTTCTTTAATTGGCTGGATGAAAGCTTTGTTCTCCAAAAGAACCCTATGAAGAATGTGAAACAGTTTAAGAACAAGCACAAACCCAAGGAGTTTCTGTCTGATGAGAGCTTTCGGAAACTGATTACTTCTCTGGATAAGTCCTATTTTTCAGAACACAGAGATTTTGCTATGATTGTGTTGCTATTTGATACAGGAATGAGAGTTGGAGAGTGTAGCAGACTTCTCATATCGGATTTGGACCTATATGGTCATAAAATCTTTCTGAGAGAGGAGGAAACGAAGGGACGCAAAGACAGAGTGGTCTATTTTTCACCCAAGACAGAAAGGGTGCTTCGGCGGTGGCTCCAATACAAAGACAGATACTTAGAAACTGAATATGTGTTTCCTTCCCGAAGAGATGGGTCCCCTGTGGCGGTCACAGGCTTTGAAAGCAACTTTACAAGGTATCTCAATCGCTTCGGTATCAAGGAAAAGGTTTCGCCTCACTGTTTGAGGAACAATTTCGCCAAGCGTTGCCTAATGAATGGGATGGACATTTTCACCCTTAGCAAGATACTTGGTCATTCCAGCGTGACTGTCACAGAGGAAGCCTACTTGGACTTGACTGATGAGGATTTCTGTATGCGGTATCAAAGCTTTTCTCCGATGGCGAAGATATAGTTTTACAGAGGTTTGTTTGTTACAACTTGAAACATCATAGAACATTTCGCCATCAAGTCAGAGCATAGTGCTACATCGTGGAACATCCCCCTTCAACTTGGAACAAATAGCACCTTGCGGATGTGGGCCACTCAACAAGTCACATTGAAAAACCATTTTCAAAAAAAGAAAAAGAAGTTTGAGCGCTCACCCGCCAACTGGGAGAGCGCTTTTGCTATACTTAGGCCATAAGAAATGAGGAAAACAAAAACAACAAACCTCACTTCTATAACAAAAAAATGGGTCGCGACCTACCGCGAGAAAGGCAAATGCTATGAAAAAAAACCCCATCTCCGCTAATCACATCAACAACACTCTGAGCTTCTCTAAGTCCTTCTACAAGAAAGCCTGTATGGTTGGAAGCGATGAATACAAGGCGCTTCGCACCGCTATGGGCGAGAACCCCACCTACACGCTCAATATCTTGGATAACCCCAACAAGAACACTTATCGCGAACTGACATTTGCGAAGATGCGTGAATACATCGCGACGCAGGCAAACGCCGAAGAGAACCTGAGAACTCTGGACCGCGTCATCAAGATTGCGGAAGCCAAGGGTGCCAAGTATCCTCTGACGAAGAAGTGGTTCCTTGCGAACTTCCCCGAATACAAGATGGAAATCACTGCTGGGGAAATCGCCAACAAGGACACCGATGACGATGATATTACTCTGCTTGAAAGAGCAGTGTAATAGAGAAAAAAACACGAAGGGAGATATACCACTATGAAAAACAATCCTTGCGTCTTTGACCCCATCACCAACACCCTCACCATCACCAAGGCTTTTGCCGATGCGCTCTCCAACCCCGACAATGCTGAGTATCAGCTCTATCGCCAAATCAAGGCGGACAATCCCACTGTCGCTGTGCGTAAGCGGACCCACAGGACCAGTAGTGGATATGTAAATCAGTATAAGAAGCTGACTTACGAGAATATGGAAGCCTTCATTGAGCTTCTTCCCCAAGCCGATGAGCTGATGAGGGTGTATAACTTCCTGCGGGTAAGCACCAACCTGTGCGCCTCGCCTTACAAGGCGGTAAGAAGTTGGTTTGTGGAACAGTTTCCGCTGTATAACCGCAACCCCCTGTTCTACTTGACCGCTGATGTAGTGGTCCTCTCTCCTGATGAGTATATCAAGGAGGTGAAGGAGGCAGGATGAGAGAGGGGCTTCCCTCCTCCTCTCTTTCCAAATGGTTCCAGTAGATGAGAAGTATTTGGAAAGAGAAGGAGAAATTAGGTGATACTGTTATCACGAATAATAGAATAATTACTACTGCTGATAGTTTGACCTAAAAAAGAAGGAGATAGTTATGATTGAACTTCGCACCTACACACGAAACGAAATGGCCCAGATTTTAGGCACTAACGACAAAGGCGATATGGTGGATAAGTTGGAGCGCTGGGGCGTTGCGTTTGATGAGCCAAAGGGAAGGGGCAAAAACCTGACCTTCACCATCACAGGGATTAAGGACCCTTTCAAAGTTTTCTGTATCACAGAATTAGGGATGCTTGCTTCGTGTGATTTTACTAAAATACGTAATTTATACTACTATTACTTGAACGATGAAGAGTTTGCTTCTCTTCCTAATCAGGTGATGGAGCACAGATTAGAATTGGAAGGTAAGAAGATTTACCGAGATACCATAGAAAAATACTTAACTGTGCTTGAAGACAACCGCATTGTATCTCGTGATGCGGGGGACAATATCTACTACTTTGTGGATAAGGACACGCATAGAAGGGCGGAACAGGCAGAGTACAGAAAAGCTTGGCGAGAATACTGGCTTGATAAAGATGAAGGGCTGACAAGCCGAGAAGCTATTAACAATATGCGCCGAAACTATGGGGGGATAGCGAAGAAACACTCTAAACCAGGTTTCAACGCTTTCACTATTCCACTTCAAGAAAAACTAAATGAGTACATTCTGGAAAGCATTGAGCAGGAGATGGTAGATAAACCGACGAATTAGGGCATACTGTTATCAGCAATAATATAATATTATTACTGCTGATAGTTTGACCTAAAACTTTTTGTCAAACCAGATTAAACGACTTACCACATTTCTCAAACATAGATGAGAGGGAGACCAGAAATGGTCCCTCTTTTCTTGTGGAGCGTGTGCGCTTCGCGCTTTGTTGCGTGGGGAGTGCGAGCACTCCCCACGCCTCGCGCACATAAATGTGCGCTCGTAAAAATCTTAGAAAAAGGAGGTATCCCGATGGATACTATACCCAACCTCCCACAAGAATAGTGGAGACCGATACAAGGCTACAAGGGGAAATACCTTGTCAGCAACTTGGGGCGTATCAAGAGCCTGAAACACCTGAAAGCAAGGATACTCCATACCTTCATCAATAACAAAGGGTATGAGCGTGTGTGCCTCTCAAAGGATGGCGAAGCACACCACTTCCTTGTCAGTCGTTTGGTGGCGGAGGCGTTTTGCCCCAACCCAGACCCAGACAACGCTACGACAGTGGACCACATAGACCACGACACCAGAAATAACCGCGCCGATAATCTGCGCTGGCTGTCGCTACACGACAATACAACAGATAACAAAAAAAGGAGAATAAAAGATAATGATAAATCAAACTGTATTTGAAAAAATGAGGAACAAACATATTCCTGACTACTACCCCACGATGTATCAAGATGGCTGGAAGCCCTATGAGATACTGGAAGCCGCCCACAACTCCATCATCAAACAATACTTGGAGAGGCAGGAGGCCGACACACCCATAGAAGATGAACCTATGAATGTGCGTTTTCAAGTGGAGGTGAAGCATAAGTGAGTAGCCAAGAGGATAGAAAAAAGAAGGAAAAGAAGGACAAGAGCTGGCTGGAAGCATAGATAATGGCGATATTGTAGAAGAGCTTGCGGGCAGCGTTGGATGAGGCTATGAATGACCTGCTGAAAGACTGGAAATGAACCGAGGGACGAAGCTGGATGCTTCGCCCCTCTTTTTTGTTTATCCGCCGTCAAGCGCCGCCACCCGAAACGCAAAATTGACTTCGGGATTTTCAAGGCCACGCCAAATCAGGATAGGGGTAGCCGCTTTTGCGTCGCCCATAACCACTGCCCCCCTATGTCGCAAGAGGGTTTCCTCTGACACCTGCCGTAGGGTCTATTGTCTGCCTCTTGGAACAGCGGGGAAGGGGAGAGAAATGGAACCCCCTACAATTTGTATGCCCTTGGGGATACAGAGTGTATGCCCTTTTCTCAAACAGGCCGCTATTCTTGGGAAGGGCGGTATTCCATCAACTCACCAGGTTGGCAGTCTAACGCCTCACAAATCTTATCCAGAGCATCCACAGGCAGATGCTTTATCGTTCCCAAGCAGATAGCCGAAATCGTTGGTGGTCTAATCCCTGTCTTTTCAGCCAGCTCCTTCTGGGTCATCTCGCGCATTGCCAACATCACCTTGACCTTGAACTTAATCATTAGGCACCTCCTTTTCCACCGCTATCATTATACTACTAATGGCGTAGTATGTCAATACGCAACGCGAAAATATTTTTACGCAAATAGTAAAATATTTACGCAAAATGTATTGACATAATACGCGCGGCGTAGTATAATGTAGACAATCCAAGAGGGCAACACCTCAAATAAATCAACAAAGGAGATACGAAAATGAGCAAGAACGAAATGGTAGCCAAGATTGAGGCCCTGAATGAGTGGGAAGCCATCATTGCCGACGCACAGGCTGAGGCTGAGGCCATCCGCGACAGCATCAAACAGGAGATGCTGGACCGCGACACTGAGGAGCTGGTGGCTGGGGCCTACATCGTCCGCTGGACCTCTGTCCTCTCCAATCGCTTTGACACCACTTCCTTCAAGAAGGTGTATGGCGACCTCTACAAAGCCTTCACCAAGCAGGTCAGCAGCAAGCGCTTCTCCATCAGCGCATAAGAAAAGCCCCTTGCCTGACAACCGACCAAAGCGACAGGCAAGAAGCTTCCACCC
>CADCNE010000022.1:15242-30660 GCA_902802805.1 uncultured Eubacteriales bacterium | reverse complement strand
CCTTTGTCCCTTTTTTCTCTTTCGAAAAAGAGAAAAAAGGGACCGAAAAAAGAGAAACTTAAGAAGGGATCATTGGCTTCGCTGAGAAGCAGTATCCCTTCTTAAGTTCTTTTTGGGCACCTTTTTCTTGTCCAAGAAAAAGGTGCGAAACTTTCAATACCTTCCTATAATTCTTGCCTCTTTCGCCATTTTGCGCTATGATATACAAAATGGGAGGTGTGCGGATATGAACGACATCCGTTTCGTGGTCAGTCCCCGGATCATGGGGGTGGAAAAGTTCTTCGGGCCGGGCATCGCCGCGCTCCTGCATCGGGTGGAGGCCTATCACTCCATCCGCCAGGCCACCATGTCCATGGGCATGGCCTATAGTAAGGCCTGGGCCATCATCCGCCGGGCGGAGCGGGAGCTGGGCTTCCCGCTGCTGGTCACCGCCACCGGCGGCAAGGAAGGCGGCGGCGCGTCGCTGACTGAGGAGGGGCGCGCCTTTTTGGAGCAGTATGACCGGTTCTGCGCCCTGGTGAACGAGCACGCCCGGGCGGATTTCGAGACCGCCTTCGGTCGGGCGCCCGCGCCCATGCCGACCAAAGAACAGGAGGACCCATGAAAAAACTGCTGATATTGATCCTGTGCCTGGCGCTGCTCGCCGGCTGCGTATCCGTGCCTGCCAACACGCCCCAGGGATCGGAAGCCACTGCCGCGCCTGCCGTGGAGAGCACCGCGAGCCCGGTGCTGGAAGCCACCTTGGAGCCGGCGCCCACGGCCACCAGCACGCCCGCGCCTACGGCCACGCTCCGGCCTGTCCAGACCTGCTCAGGCGCCTATTTTCGCTTCGATGCGCCCAAGGACTGGCTGCGGGTCGACGTGGACGGCGGTGTCTACCTCTACCCGGACCCCAACGACACGGATCACACCTGCCTCTCCTATCAGGAGGTGCCCAACGACATGAACCTGTCGGAGACCATGGTGGACATCGCCCTGCTGTTCTCCAGCAAGGAGGCCATCACCGCCATGGTGGAGGGGGCCCTGACCAGCAGCGGCATCACCGGCTTCACCCTGTCCCCGGTGGATATCGAGAAGACCAAGCTCAACGGCTTCACCTGCTATCGGGGCGCATCCACCGTCACGCTGGAAGGGGAAAGCTACGACTTTGTGGGCCATATCTTCCTCCAGGGAGAAAAGATGGTCCTGCTGATCTGGGTGGGGGACCAGGCGGTCTACGCCGACGCCCTCGCCGCCGTGTACGATTCCTTTGCGGCCGTTCGGTGAGGGACACATGCTGAACGAGGAAATGATCTACGACGAAGCCTTCGCCGAGAAGGTGAAGAAAAGCTTCTGGCGGGACGGATTCATCGTCATGATGCCCAGCCAACTGAAGAAGCGGAAGGTGCTGCTGGACCTCATTCTGCAGGACTTTGAGCCGGGCCGCAGCTACACCGAGCAGGAGGTCAACTTCAAGATCCTGGACCATTACGACGACTACTGCACGGTACGCCGGGAGCTGGTGGATTTCGGGCTCCTGATCCGGGAGAAGGGCCGCTATGTTCGGCCCAAGGAGGAATAGATGTCCATCGAACGCGTGAGACAGTATTTTGAGCCCTTCGACATGGCGGACCGCATCCGGGAGTTCCCCGTGTCCAGCGCCACGGTGGAGCTGGCCGCCGCGGCCCTGGGCTGCGAGGGCTGCCGCATCGCCAAGACCCTGTCCTTTTCGGTGGACGAGGCGGCGGTGCTCATCGTGGCCGCCGGGGACGCCCGGGTGGACAACGGCAAGTTCAAGGCCTTCTTCCACACCAAGGCCAGGATGCTCTCCCCCCAGGAGGCCGCGGACCTGGTGGGCCACGCCGTGGGCGGAGTCTGCCCCTTCGGCGTCAACGAGGGCGTGACCACGTACCTCGACGTCTCCCTGCGCCGGTTCGAGACCGTCTTCCCCGCCTGCGGCAGCTCCAACAGCGCCATCGAGCTGACGTTGCCGGAGCTCGAGAAGTACTCCCAGGCCAAAGCCTGGATCGATGTGTGCAAAGGGTGGGAGTAACGCCCAAAAATAATACAGGGATCGCTTTTTCAGCGATCCCTGTTTTTTTAATCCTCTCCGTCCACGATGGCGTCGCAGCGGTTCCTTACGTCACAGGCGGCGAAGTAGCTCTCCTCCCGGGGTATCCAGCGGGTCAGAAAGGGCACCATGCCCTTTACCCCATTGCGCAGCAGCAGCCGTCCCTGCTGTTCCTCCGCGGATACCTGCAGGAACAGCGCGAGGTCATAATATTTGCCCCAGGGGGGCAGCAGGGCGTAGGCCCCCTCGACGACGACCAGGCGGCCTGACACGGGCACGGTATCGGGCAGGAACGCCTGCTCCTGACAGGAGAAGGCGCGGTAGGCGAAATCCTCTCCGGCCGCCAGCGGCAGAAGCACCTCCGCCCGGAATCGGTCCCGGTCCATGTTCCCGCCGGGCAGGGCCTGCATCTCTTCCGTGAATTGGTCCCGGGGCAGGAAAAAGTCGTCCATATGGACCACGGAACCGGAAAATTTCTCGGTCAACGCTTTCGCGAAGGTGGACTTCCCCGAGCAGGACATGCCGTCCAGGGCCACGATCACCCGTTCCTGTTTTTGTAAACGCGCCTCGATGAGGGCGATGGCTTCGTCTTTCGATATCATCATAACACCTGCAACAGATAGTATTTTAGATAGTAGGTCTCGGGCACGGTGGGCAATATGGGGTGGTCCGGCCCCTGCTGCCGCTGCTCGATGAACCGGAGGCTCACGTCCGCCTCCTGGGCCGCCTCCAGCAGCATCCGCCGGAACTGGTCCTCATACATGAAGTGGGAGCAGGAGCAGGTGGCGAGATACCCGCCCCTGGGCAGCAGCTTCATGGCCATGCGGTTGATCTGCTTGTAGCCGTTGAAAGCGTTTTTGGCCGTGGCGTTGGACTTGGTGAACGCCGGCGGGTCCAGGATGATGTAGTCGTAGTCCCGGCACTTTTGGGCCGTCAGCTCCGTCAAGAGGTCGAACACGTCCGCCTTCAGGGGCATCACGTTCAGGCCGTTCAAAGCGGCGTTGCGCGCCACCTCATTGAGAGCCAGCTCCGACACGTCCACCGCCGTCACGGACGCGGCCCCGGCCCTGGCGCAGTTCAGGGCGAAAGCGCCGGTATGGGTGAAGCAGTCCAGCACCCGCTTGCCCTTTGCCAGCCTGGCCGCCGCCCGGCGGTTGTACTTCTGGTCCAGGAAGAAGCCGGTCTTCTGGCCATTCACGTAGTCCACCTCGTAGCGGATGCCGTTTTCGGTGATCTTGACGAGGCCCGTCCCTTCGGTTTCAAGACCCGGCAGGTCCACATACCCCTTGCCCTGCTCCAATCCTTCCTTCAGGCGCAGGGGGCTTTCGTTGCGCTCGTAGATGACGCGGACGGCCACCCCGTCCTTCTCCAGTTCCTCCCGCAGCAAAGTGAGCAGCATCGCTTTTCGGACCTCGATGCCCAGGGAGAGGACCTCCGTCACCAGCACGTCCTCGAACCGGTCCACGGTCCAGCCCGGCAGCCCGTCCGCCTCCCCGAAGATCAGGCGGCAGGCGTTGAAGTCCTCGCCCATGACGGTCCTGCGGTAGTCGATGGCGTAGCGGATGCGGCGGCGGAAAAAGGCCTCGTCGAAGGCGTCGTTGGCGTTCTTCGACAGGACACGGACCAGGATCTTGCTTTGGTCGTTATAGAACCCGCTGCCGAGATAGGTCCCCTTCTCGCTGAACACGTCCACGACAGACCCGTTTTCGGCGGACTCCTTCTCCAAAACCTCCGCCCCGTAGACCCAGGGGTGGCCGTTTTTCAGGCTGGCCTCCGCCTTCTTGTTCACCACGATGGGGGGAAATGCGCGTTTCGTTTTCATACCGTTCGCTCCTTATGGGCACGATTATACAGGAAAAGAACGGGACAGGCAAGGCCGTCCTTATGCTTGCTTCCGGTCCCGCAGGGAGAACAGAACGAACAGCGCTCCGCCCGCCATGCCCACCAGGGTGCAGAGGAGCAGCCCCCGCATGGGGCCCCAGGCGGAGACCATCATGCCGCCGGTGAGGTAGCTGAACATGCCCGCCAGGGAGACGGCCCCGGTGATCAGGGCCTGGCCCGTGACCCGGTCGCTGTCCGCCATGCGCTCGTTGGCGTAGTAGGTCAGGGCGGGCATGAGCAGGGCGTAGGAAAAGAGGTGGCAGAAGCGCATGAGGTATACGCCCGTGACGGAGCCCAAAAGCAGGATGAACCAGGTCTTCAACGCCATGGCTATGGCGGAGAAGCGCAGGGATCGTCCCACGCCGAACCGATCCTTCACCCGGGTGAAGAGGAGCATCATGGGCGTCTCCACCGCCGCGCCGATGAGCAGGGCCGTGCCCAGCTCCCGGGCGTCCCCGCCTGCCGCCAGAATGATGTCGTAGAGGTACGCGTCCAAGAAACCGTGCTGGAAGAAGATCAGAACGATACCGAGAAGCATCCCGAAGAAGGCGGGATAGGTCCGCAGCAGAGAGCCGTGGCCCGCCCTGGTCCGCGCTCCGGCCGTCGGGGTCTCCCTTTCGGCCAGGATGAGGGAGCAAAGGAGGATGCCGGCGGTGCAGAATAGATACAGGCCCAGCAGGCAGTTGAGATCGATCTCCGCCAGGGCGGCGTAGACCTTGGAGATGAGAGCGAAGGCCAGGGAGGCCACGCCCCTGGTGGCGGACCAGTTCAGGTTCGCGCCGCGATTCAGGTACCCGAAGCCCACGGCGTTCATAAAGGGCTGCAGCGTCATGGTCATGACGGACATGAGGGCGAAGAGGCACACAAAGACCGGCTTTTTCTGGGGCAGGAGCAGGAGACCGCCGCACGCCAGGGCGGTGAGGCATAGGAGGAGCAGCACGTGGCGCAGGGTGAACCGGTCCGATCTCTCCATGGCTCGGGCCAGCAGGGGCTGCAGGATCATGGCTGCGGCGCAGTCCACAGCTAAAACGAGGCCCACCTGGTCCGCCGAGTACCCCAGGCGGCTCATGAACAGCCGGGTGTAGCCGTAGACGAAGCAGGCGCTCATCCAATACAGGCTCAGACACAGAGCATAGCTTGCGTTCAAATGTTTTTTCACGGCGCATAGAATAGCCCTAATTTTGGTATTTTGCAAGGGCATTTTTGAAAAAACTGAATGGAAGAAAAGATCCCTGCCCATACTATGAGCGAAACAAAGACATGAACGAGTCGCCCCCGGGGGACAAAGAAAGGAATCTATAGGTATATGGAAGAAATGAACGAATTTGAGAGCCCGCATAAAAGCACCTTCTGGCGGGACTGGGGCATATACGGCGCGCTGGCTCTGTGCCTCGCCATCATCGGCGCGGCGGTGGCCCTCACCTCCCTGCCCAGGGAGGAGGCCCAGGAACAGCCGCTGCCCACAGAGAACGCGGTGGTGGACGCCCCCCTGCCGGAGCCTCTATCTACGGAATCGGCGGCGGAAGCCATGGATACCGGCATGCCCGTGATCCGCATCCTGCCCACAGCCACCCCGGAGCCGGAGCCCACGGCGGAGGTCATCGAGCCCACCGCCGCCCCGATAAAGAGCGCCGGCGCCGACAAAAAGGCTGCGGCCCCCGTATCGGGCCAGGTGGTCTGGGGCTACGCCGCCGATAAGCTGATCTATTCGAAGACCCTGGACCAGTGGACCACCCACAAGGCCGTGGATATCGCCTGTCCTCAGGGTACGGCGGTGAAATGCGTCCTGGGCGGCACCGTGGAGCGGGTGTACACCGACGACCAGCTGGGCGTCACGGTGATCGTGAAGCACTCCTCGGACCGGAAGACCCTCTACGCGAATCTCAACGAGACCGTGCCCGTCCGCGCCGGGGACAAGGTGAACGCCGGGACCGTTCTCGGCACCGTGGGGAAAACGGCCATCTCCGAGTGCGCCCAGGAGAGCCATCTGCACTTCGCCTTCTTCGTGAAGGGCAAGGCCGTGGACCCCACGACCAAAGTCAAAATAGGCTGAAGATATACCCCCTTGCCATAGATTTCCCCCCTGCTATGGCAAAGATGAGGGCTCCATCATCCGATGGAGCCCTCGTACTATTCTTCGAGTCCGTCTTTACGCTTCGTAGTAGTCCCCGCGGCGGTAATCGTACAGCACGTCCCGGTAGGTCTTGATGTCCTCCAAAACCCGGCCCGCGCCGATGGCCACGCAGGAGGCGGGGTCCTCGGCCACGTAGCAGGGGACACCGGTCTGCTCGGAGATGAACTTGTCGAGACCGTAGAGCTGGGCGCTGCCGCCGGAGAGGCAGATGCCGGTCTCGGTGATGGCGCCGCAGAGCTCCGCCGGGGTCTGCTCGAGAGCGTCCTTCAGCTCCTCCACGATGGCCCTGAGGGGCTCGGAGAGGGCGTAGGTGATCTCGTTGCTGCCCAGCTGGAGGGCCAGCGGTAGCCCGCCGCCCAGGGAGCGGCCCTTCACATCCATCAGGATCTCGTCCTTGCGGGGGTAGGCGGACCCGAAGCGGATCTTCAGGTCCTCCGCGGCGGTCTGGCCGATGACGATGCCGTGCTGGCGCTTGAAGTAGCGGACGATGGCCGCGTCGAATCGATCGCCGCCCACCTTGATGGAGGTGGATTTGACGAGCTTCCCCAGGGACGTGACCAGCATGTTGGACGTGCCCGCCCCGATGTCCAGGACCATGGCGCCCTTCGGGGAAAAGATGTCGATGCCCGCGCCGATGGCAGCGGCCATGGGCTCCTCGATGAGGTAGGTGTACCGGGCGCCGGCGCCCTCGCTGGCCTCGATGACCGCCCGCCGCTCCACCTCGGTGGACTGGCTGGGTACGGCGATGACGGCCCGGGGCTTGAAGAAGATGCGGCTGCCCACCACCTCCTGGAAGAAGGCGGAGAGCATGCGCTCCGTGGCGTCCAGGTTGGCGATGACCCCGTCCTGCAGGGGACGGAAGACCAGCTGGTCCTCCGGGGCCCGGCCCAGCATCTCCTTGGCCTTTTCACCCAGGGCGGCCATCTTGCCGGTGCCCCGCTCCACGGCCACCACGGAGGGCTGGCGAAGGACGATGCCCTTGCCCCGCACGTAGATGAGGGAATAGGCGGTGCCCAGATCCACCCCGATGTCGGAGGAGGAGAATAGACCCATAGCGTATCCTTTCAGGGTACAAAGACCCAGTTTTCGATGATAAAAGCATACCATCTCCGTCGAAAAGTGACAATGAAACAAAGTGTGAAATTACAAGGCCCCTTGCGCTGGGAACGAATTGCGGATATACTCACACCATAACCAAAAGGAGCCGAAAGCATGGAACCCTTTCGCATCAAGAAGGCCGTTTTCGTGACCAGCGTGGGCCAGAAGGGGGACTATCCCCCGCCCCGGCCCGAGATCGCCCTGGTGGGCCGGAGCAACGTGGGCAAGTCGAGCCTCATCAACTGCCTGACGGGCAACGGGAAGCTGGCCCGCATCAGCGCCGCCCCCGGGAAGACCCGACTGGTCAACTACTATCTCGCCAACGACAGCTTCTACCTTGTGGATCTGCCGGGATACGGCTTCGCCCAGCGGAGCAAGGGCGAGCGGGAGAGCTGGGGCAAGCTCATGGAGCGCTATCTCACCTCAGGCCGGGTGGACCATCTGTTCCTGCTGCTGGACATCCGCCACGAGCCCACGGAGGAGGATCGGCAGATGTTCCAGTTCCTTCTTTATTACGGCATCCCCTTCACCATCGTGGCCACCAAGTCGGACAAGGTATCGAAGTCGAAGCGCCAGCAGGCGGCCAACCAGAACGCCAAACTGGTGGGTGCGCCGCCCTGGGGACTGCCCTTCTCCGCCGAGACCGGCGAAGGACGGCAGGCGCTCCTCGACCGGCTGGGCGCCATCGTGTCGGAAAAGCTGACTTCTCCCCAAGAAAATGAGCGGGAACCCTTGACAGAACCATAACAAGAACGCATACTATGGTGCGAGAACTACCCAGGAGAAGGAACTATGGCGTTACGCAAATGCCCCAAGTGTGAACTCAATTATCTCAAGCCCGGCGAGACCATCTGCCACGTCTGTGCCTCCGCCATGAAGCGGCGCAAGTCCGCCCCCGCGGAGGAAGAAGAGGTGGTCATGTGCTCCAACTGCGGCGAAGCGCCGGCGGTGAAGGGCCACGACCTGTGCGAGGAGTGCCTTCGGGAGCAGAAGCGGGAGGCGGAGCTGGAGCTCATGGCCGACAAGCTTCGGGCCGACGAGGCGGATATGCCCCTCGAGGAGACCATAGACGACGAAGAGGAAGAGGAAGAATAAGGAGTAGGCATGCCCCGCATCTTTGCCATCGGTGATCTGCACCTCTCTTTGTCCGTGGAGAACAAGGCCATGGACGTGTTCGGGCCGGGGTGGGCGAACCACGTGGACCGGCTTCGGGAGGGCTGGCAGGACACGGTGGGCGAGGCGGATCTGGTGCTCCTCCCCGGCGACATCAGCTGGGGGCTGCGCCTGGAAGAAGCGGCGGCAGACCTTGGGTTCATCCACGAGCTCAAGGGGACCAAGATCCTGCTCAGGGGAAACCACGACTACTGGTGGACCGGATATTCCAAGGTCCAGAGCATCCTGCCCCCATCCATCCGGGCGGTCCAGAACAACGCCCTTGTCTGGGGCGACGCGATCATCGGCGGCACCCGGGGCTGGAACACCCCCGCGAGCCCCGATTTCTCCGAGAGCAAGGATCGAAAGATCTTCGAACGGGAAAAGCTTCGGCTGAGCCTGTCCCTGCAGGCCATGGACGCCCGGGAGGGGCGGCTCCGGGTCTTTATGCTCCACTACCCGCCCTTTAACGAGAAGGGGGGGCCCACGGACTTTGCCGCGCTCCTCACCGGTCACGGGATGGACCACTGCGTCTACGGCCATCTCCACGGCCGTTCCTGCCTGGGGGGCTTCGAGGGCGACTACGAAGGGACAAGGTACACGCTGGTCTCGGCGGACCATCTCAGGTTCGTGCCCCGGCTGATCGCTGAAATATAAGAAAAGAGCGCGCATATACTGAGCCTGTGAAACACAGGCTTTTTTTGTTGCTTTTGGGGCTGCTGCTGGGCTGCGCCAGGCCCTATGAGACGCCGGTCGCGCGGGAGCCTCTACCCACGCCGGAGCGATGGTACATCATTTTGGATGCAGGCCACGGGGGCTTCGACGCGGGGGCGACCGGTACGGATACCGGCGTGAAGGAGAGCGATCTCAATCTGAAGGTCGCCCTGCTGGTCCAGACGGCGCTGGAGGAGGCCGGGGCGCGGGTGCTCATGACGAGGACCGACGCGGGGGCTCTCGCAGACACCAAGCGGGCGGACATGTCCCGGCGGGCGGCGCTGCTGCTCAGTGAGGGGGCCGACGCGGCGGTGTCCATCCACATGAACAAGTTTGCCGACCGGCGGGTCCGTGGGCCCATGGCCTACTATCAGGCGGGGGCGGACGCGGGCCAGGCGCTGGCGACCTCGGTCATAGACAGCCTGACGGATGCCCTCGCCCTGAAGCCCCGCCTGCCCAATCCCGGCAACAACTTCGTAACCCGGGTCCCCGTCTGCCCCGCGGTGCTGGTGGAGTGCGGTTTTTTGAGCCACCCGGAGGAGGAGCGTCTGCTGCAGGATGAACGATACCAGAAAACCATAGCAGAAGCCATCGCCCGCGGCGTGATGGCGTTCCTGGAAGGGTGAAGAAGTATTGACATTTTCATAGGGGGTCCTGTACAATGAGCTTGCTATGAAAAGAACGATCCTGCGTGTAATATCGGTCCTGCTTCTTCTGGCCCTGATCGCGGCGAGCAACCTCGCGGATCGGCAGATGGAGCGTCTGGATCAGCAAAAGGCCGTAGCCGACGAACTTCTGAATGATCAGCGATATGGCGAGGCGATCCTGGCCTACGGTCAGCTCCTGCAAAAAACGCCTGTCAGCTGGTCCGGGCGGGACAAGGCCTATCTTGAACAGGGGATGGACGGCGTGCTCCGCAGTGTGGACGCCCTGTTGGAGACCCTGGAGGGGGCCCGGTATCTCGCTGACAGCGGGGCCATCGAGAGCGTTCTCGCCCTGGCCACCCATCCCGACGTGCCCGCCTCCTTCCGGGAGGACCTTGCCGCCCGGGCGGCGAAGGGCACCGCCATGCTGGAAGCTGAGGCGGAGCGGATCCGTCGGGAGGAGGAGGAACGGGAGGCCCAGCGGCGGCAGGGGCTGCTGAATGAGGCCCTGGAAGCTCGGGCCCAGGGGCGGCTGGAGGAGGCTCTGGAGCTGGCAAAGGCGTCGGGCCTGCAGCCGGAACTCATTGAGGAGATCGAGGCCGAGATCCTTCAAAAGCGCGACGAGGAGCTGACGGCAAAGGCCCAAGCAGCCCTGGATGCCATGAACTACACCGGAGCCCTGGACCTGGCAGAACAGGTGCACGACGAAGCCCTTCGGGAGACCCTAAAGACGGAGATCATCTCCAAGATCGATAGAGACTTGACAGCGGAGACCCAAGAAGCTCTTGACGCCCTAAAGTTCTCCGAAGCCCTTGCTCTGGCGGAACAGATACATGACGAGACCCTTCGGGAGACCCTGAAGACGGAGATCATGGCCGAGTCTGATAAAAACCTGGCGGCGGAGACCCAGGCGGCCCTTGACGCTCTGAAGTTCTCCGAAGCCCTTGCCCTGACGGAACAGATACATGACGAAGCCCTCCGGGAGGCCCTAAAGGCGGAGATCATGGCCGAGTCCGATAAAAACCTGGCAGCGCAGGCCCGAGAGGCCTTGAACGCCCTGAAATTCACCGAGGCCACGACCCTCGCGGAACAGGTGCATGACGAGACCCTGCGGGAGACTCTAAAGGCCGAGATCATAGCCGGGATCGATACCGATCTGGCAGCGCAGGCCCGAGAGGCCATAAACGCCCTCCAATTCACCGAGGCCACGACCCTCGCGGAACAGGTGCACGACGAGACCCTTCGGGAGACCCTGAAAGCGGAGATCCTGGCCGGGATCGATACCGATCTGGCGGCGCAGGCCCGGGAGGCCATGAGCGCCCTCCAATTCACCGAGGCCACGGCCCTCGCCGAACAGGTGCACGACGAGACCCTGCGGGAGACCCTGAAAGCGGAGATCGAAGCCGGGATCGTTCGGGAGCGGGACAAGGGTCTGGCGGCGGAAGTCCGCACGGCCATAGACGCCCTCGATTTCACCGAGGCTGCGGCTCTTGCAGAGCAGGTACATGACGAAGCGCTCCGGGAGGCCCTCAAGGCGGAGATCGAGACCGGGATCATTCGAGAGCACGACAAAGGTGTGGCCGCGGATGCCCGGGCGGCTTTGGACGATATGCGGATCGCCGACGCTTTGGACCTGGTGGAGCAGATGACGGACGAAGCGGCTCGCGCCGCCCTCCGGCAGGAGATCGACGACGGCTGGGCGAAGATACTCGGCCAGCTGCGGGAGAAATATAAGAATACGCTTTGGGCGGGGGCCTGGTACACCCTGGCCCTCGGGAACGACGTGTACCTGACAGGCGACAGGCGATACGAGGGCCTGGACGTCCAGCTGGGCCACCTGATCGGCGGCGTCTTCGGCTGGATGGTCCTGTCCGACGGGAAGGTGACGCTGGCAGGTGACACCCTGGGCGCCACCGAGGACGCAGCCCAGATCACCGACGCTCGGGACGGAGCCATGGGCTGGAACCACGCCCTGATCCGCCACAGCGACGGCACCGTGACCAACCTGGGGAACTGGACCTACGGGCGAGACGGGGTCGCGGAATGGACCGGCATCGTGCAGGTAGCCGCCGGCGCTTTCCACAGTCTGGGGCTCACCGTAAACGGCCACGTGGTGGCCGCGGGCCTCGATCTGGACAGGCAGTGCCAGGTGGCGGAATGGGAACGTGTGACCGCCATCGCCGCGGGGCTTCGACACTCCGTAGCTTTGTTTGAGGACGGCCGCGTGGCGGCTGTCGGCGACAACAGCTTCGGCCAGTGCGACGTGTCCGACTGGAAGAATATCGTAGACGTCCGCTGCGGCGCCAACTATACCCTGGGCCTCACGGCTGACGGGCGTCTGCTGGCTGTCGGCGACAACGGCTGCGGCCAGTGCAACGTGTCCGGCTGGAAGGACGTGATCGCCTTTGACGGGGGTCTGTGGCACACGGTGGCCCTGCTTCAGAATGGCCAGGTGGTGTGCGCCGGGGCCAACGATCACAGCCAGTGCGCCCTGCACGGGACGGCGCTGTTCGAAACCGGTCTTGCGGACGTCCCCGCCGGGACCTTCGCCGACGCAGAGACGGAGTTCGTCTATGAGGGCGAGGAATTCAACGGGCCCTGGCTGTACTTCAGCGGCGAAGGCTGCGTCATCGTGTCCTTCGACGCGGGATCCGGCAAGATCAAAGCCACCCGGGCGGACCTGATCTGTACCTGGGGCCATCCCCCCGTGGGCATCCTTTCCGGCGGCGGCAACAAGCCGACTCAATCCGTCAGCGCCTGGCACCTGGCCAAGCAGAACCGGGCGGTCTTCGCCCTGACCGGCGACTACTTCACCTTCGGTTACAACGCCGACGGGCTGCAGATCCGTCGGGGGCATGTGTTCAAGCAGGAGAACGACGAGGTGGGCTTCGGGTTCTTCCCCGACGGCACCATGCGGATCATCGATCCCGACGAGGTGACCGCCGAGGATCTGCTCAGCCAGGGCGTCAACGACTCCTGGGTCTTCGGTCCCGCCCTCATCGAGAACGGGGAGGCCCTGGACATCCACAAGCATCCCCTTTCCTATAACGACGTGACCATGCGCACCGTCATGGCCTCCCTCTGCCCCTATCACCATATGGGCGCGGCCTACGGCTTCTCGACCCTGGCCCAGGTGGTGGAGGACCTGCTCTCCTGCGGCTGCGACATCGCTTACAATCTGGACGGCGGACGCTCCAGCATGCTGGTGTTCATGGGCAAAGCCGTCAACAAATCCGCCTTCATCGGCGGCGGCTGGCGAGGGCTTCAGGATATGGTGGGCTTCCTCACCAGCGAGCTGGTGCCGAACCCGAAATAAGGAAAGATACTATCCATGCAGACGCGAAACGAACTTACTGAAGGGCCCATCGTCAAAAAGCTGGTGGGCTTCTTCTTGCCCATCGCCGCGGGAACGCTGTTCCAGCAGCTCTATAACGCGGTGGACGCCTTCGTGGTGGGCAAATTCGTGGGCACAGAGGCCCTGGCCGCCGTGGGCGGCAGCCCCGCCATATTGATCAACCTGATCATCGGCTTCTTCGTGGCCCTGACCGGCGGCGCGGCGGTGGTCATCGCCCAGCTCTACGGGGCCCAGGAGTACGAGCGGGTGTCCACGGCCATGGGCGTCAGCTACCGGCTGTGCATCCTGCTGGGCCTGGGCGTGGGGGCGCTGGTGTGCCTGTTCTCCCCCCAGCTGCTGACCCTTTTGAAGACCCCGGCGGACACCTTCGACCAGGCGCTGCTGTACCAGCGCATCTTCTTTATGGGGTCTATGTTCCTGCTGCTGTTCAACATGGGCTCCGGCATCCTTCGCTCCATCGGCGACGCCCGGTTCCCCTTCCTGTGCCTGTTCATTGGCTGCGGTCTCAACATCGCGCTGGACGTGCTGTTCGTCATCGCCTTCTCCTGGAAGGTGGCGGGCGTAGCGGTGGCCACCGTCCTGTCCCAGGCTGTGGCCGCCCTGCTGATGACGGTTAAGCTCATGCGGCTGCAGGGGCCCTTCCGGTTGCGGCTCAGGGGAAAACGGGATGCGGGCCTTTTGAAGCGGATGCTGCGCATCGGCATCCCCTCGGGGGTACAGAGCTCCATGTACGGCCTCAGCAACATGCTTTTGCAGGTGGGCGTCAACACCCTGGGCACGGTGGTGGTGGCGTCCTGGGCCATGTCCGGCAAGGTGGACGGAGCCTTCTGGGCCATCACCAGCGCCTTCGGCACCGCCCTCACCACCTTTGTGGGCCAGAACTACGGGGCCGGCAAGCTGGATAGGATCCGCGCCGCGGCCAAGAAGAGTCTGGTGCTGATGGGCGGGATGACCCTGTCGGTGAGCGGGATACTGCTGCTCCTTGCGCGGCCGCTGCTGCACCTGTTGACCAACGACGGCGCGGTCATCGACACCACCTGGTACATCATCCTGCTGTTCGTGCCCTTCTATCTCATCTGGGTGCCCATCGAGGTGTTCTCCGGGGTGCTCCGGGGCGTGGGGGACGTGCTGCGGCCGTCCCTGATCCTGGCGGGAGGCATCTGCGGGTTCCGCATCCTGTGGCTGTTCACGGCCTTCCGGTTCTCGCCCACGCTGCTGATCCTATGCGTCTGCTATCCCCTCTCCTGGGTAGTGACGGATATCGCCATCTACCTGTACTTCCGCCACAGCCCCGTCATGACGGACGCCGTTCGCGTCATCGACAGCGAGTACGATCACCGGAACCGGTAAGCGTTGGAAGATGGTTTTTTTGCCGCTTTTTTCTCTTCGGTGAAGAGAAAAAAGCGGCGCAAAAAAGAGAAGCTTAAGATAATTAAGGAGGCCATGCACATAGCATAGCCTCCTTCTTAAGTTCTTTTGGCTGCACCTTTTCTTTCCCAAGAAAAGGTGCGAGCTTTCAATCCTTCCTCACTTCTGCGGCTTGTACTCGCCCAGGGTGACGTCCATGGTCATCTCCTGGCCGTCCCGCTGGATGGTCAGGGTCACCTTGTCGCCGGGCTTGTAGGCGCCGATGGCACTGGAGAGCTCGTCGCCGGAGGTGATGGTCTTGTCGCCCAGTTTCAGGATCAGGTCGCCGGACTGGATGCCCGCCTGCTCGGCGGCGCTGCCGGAGACCACCTTCTCCACCATGACGCAGCGGGTGCCGTCGGAGTAGTACCACATGCCGGACCGGCTCCTGAGCGTCACGTCCTGGGTGGACACGCCGAGATAGGGGCGCCCGGTCACGTAGCCGTAGTTGAGGAGGTCGCTGATCTCGTCGAGGACGCTGTTTACGGGGATGGCGAACCCGAGGCCCTCTGCCCGGCTGTCGCTGACCTTGGCGTTGACGATGCCGATGAGCTTGCCCGTGGCGTCGAAGAGGCCGCCGCCGGAGTTGCCCGGGGAGATGGCCGCGTCGGTCTGGACCAGGGTCATGGTCTGGCCCTCCACCTCGATGGTCCGGTTGGTGGCGGAGATGATGCCCGCCGTGGCCGTGCCGCGGAGCTCACCCAGGGGGTTGCCGATGGCGATGACCTCGCTGCCCACAGTGAGGGTCTCGGAGTCGCCCACGATGGCGGGGGTCAGGCCCGTGGCCTCGATCTTGATGATGGCGATGTCGTTCTGCTTATCGGTGCCAACGATGGTGGCGTCGTAGCTCGTGTCGTCGTTCAGGGTGACCTTCACGGATTTCGCGCCGTCCACCACATGGGCGCAGGTGGCGATATAACCGTCCTCGGTGAGGATCACGCCGCTGCCGCTGCCGGGGACCTCGTAGCTCTGGCCGTAGCCGT
>CADCNE010000022.1:0-15216 GCA_902802805.1 uncultured Eubacteriales bacterium | reverse complement strand
GTCGATGCCCACCACGGAGGGGGCGCTCATCTCCACGATCTGGGCCTTGGTATAGGCGCCGGTCTCCTTGAAGGCGCTGACGCTGCCGGCTTTCGTGTCGGCCTGCTGGGTGTCGGCCGCGGCATTGGCCGCTTCAGTGTCGGGCTTTGCAGCCGCTTCTTCGCTGGAAGCGACGATCTCCCGCTGGACCTCTCCCTGAGCGGAGACGGTGTCGACCTTCTCGGCGTACATCACGTAGTTGTTGTGGGTATAGTTGCTGATCAAAAGGCCGCCGAAGAGGCCGATGATCGTGGTCAGCACGAGACAGGTCAAAAACAGGCCCACGCCTACGGACAGGCGGCTGTGCCGACGGTTTTTATTCTCCATAGAATATTCCATAGCGTTCATCTCCTTGTATTTCGATGGTATCATCCTACCCCCCGAATTTGAAATCACAAGGGCGCAAATGCAATGAAAATGTGATATGTGTTTTGATTTTTAAGGTTTTTCTTTTTGCGACTTTTTCTCTTTGTACAAAGGAGAAAAAGTCGCCCAAAAAGAGAAACTTAAGAAAGAGTATTACTATCGTACGAACAGCAACACCCTTTTCTTAAGTTCTTTTTGGTTCTTTTTCTTACGAAGAAAAAGAACAGCAG
Source organism: uncultured Eubacteriales bacterium (assembly GCA_902802805.1). Lineage (GTDB taxonomy): Bacteria > Bacillota > Clostridia > Christensenellales > CAG-138 > RUG472. The sequence continues at coordinate 14,581 of CADCNE010000022.1, read as the reverse complement.
GCTTTCAATAAATTCCTATTCTATCTCCAAAAATAGCGCGCTGTCACGCTCCAGGAGCTCGCCCAGGGGGGCGATAAAGTCGATGGCGTAAAAGCCCCTGGATTCGGTGGTGGAAAGATCGGCCCGATAGAGCATGATCCGGCCGTCGTTTTCCGCGAGAGCCAGGACGCCGTTTTTGAGCAGAAACGCGGCGGACCGGTTCTCCAGCGTGGTGAGATCCAGCCATCCCACCCGGGCGGCGGGACCGTCCTCAGCTTCGGCGGTATAGGTGTAGACCAGCTCCGGCTGATCGTCCGCGTCCAGGTCCGCAAAGACCCCGTTCACGACGCCGCAGCCCTCGGTGGTCTCGCCCAGCCTGAGATACCGGCCGTCGGGAAGGCGCAGGAAGCTGTAGCCCAGCTCCACATGCCGAAACAGGGTATATTCGGGGAGGATCATATTGGCAGGCGTGATGTCCACCCAATACTCCATGCCCAGTTCCTGCCGGTGCTCCTCGACTACGGCCGTCATACCCTCCATCCGGGTCAGGTCCGGATAGAAGCTGATGGCGTGGTAGTTGGGCAGCGGCGTGGCCGAAGGCGCCGCCGTGGGAATAAGCGAGGGCGTGGGCGTGGCGTTCAGCTCCCGCTGCCGGCGTCCGTACACCGTGGCCACGGTCACGGCCATGAAAAGAACCAGAAACACGATGACGCCAATCAGCACCAGCACCCAGGTGCGCCTGAAAAAGGGTCTTTCCATACTCTATCCTTTCAAAGATCCCGGCGGGGCGCCATGAGCTCGTTCATCCGCGCCAGCAGGTCCCGCACGTGGGCCCCGTCCAGCAGCCGGTGATTGAGCTGCATGGTGAAGTTCACCAGCTTCCGCCCGTCCTTCTCCTGTATCCGGTCCCACAGCACCCGGGGGAAGCTGTCGTCGGGGTTGGTGGGCTGCTCCTGGAGCACGGACGTGGTGACAAACCAGGGCACGCACGAGATGAAGATGAGATCGTCCCGCACGTCATCCTCCACCTGCATCTTCTCCCCCTGCCCCGCCTCGACCTCTCGGGCCCGGCGGCAGAAGTCGGCCATGGATTCCCCGGGCACGTAGTCTACGTTCGTGATCCCGAAGGCCCCGGCCCGGCCCGCGGTGGTGTAGGAGGGGGACACGGTCTCGCATACGGCGATGCCGTTCCTGCGGATGCGGAGCCGGAAGGGCTCCAGGTCGTTCATGGCTCTGGTCACAATATACACCAGCCCCAGATAGAAGGACAACCCTTCTCTTTTGGTGAGCCGACAGAGCTCACTTACGTCGAGGGGCGTGGTCACGGAGAAGTACGGGAGATACCCCCGGGAAAAGAGCTCGTAGGCGTCCCGCCGGGGCCAGGTCTCAAGGTCGATATATCGGTCCATCAGAACACCCTCCGGGCCCATTGAAAGGCGTTGGTCCAGTAGCTGTTGATCTCGGTGACGATGACCATCTCCTTGCTGGTGGAGGGATAGATCATCTGATTGTTCCCCATATAGATGCAGACGCAGTTGATGTTCTCGTTGTCGCCGGTCCTGAAGAAGAGCAGGTCCCCGGGCACGAGCTCGCTGATCCGGGTGATCTTCTCCCACTTCTCCTCCTCGGCGTACCCGGCGGAGTTCCGCCGCTTCACGTTCTGGCCCATCTCCTTCAAGCACCAGTACACGAACCCGCTGGGGTCAAAGCCCGTCTCGGGGGACTTGCCGCCCCGGGTGTAGGGGTAGTCGAGATACTGCTGGGCGATCATGACCAGCTGCTCCCCCGCCGCCGCGTCCGGCGTGGGCGAAGGCTCCGCCGTGGGCTCCGGCGTATCCGTGGGCTCCGGCGTATCCGTAGGCGTGGGTGTATCCGTAGGCGCGGGCGTAGGCGTCTTGGTAGGCACCGGAGTCGGGGTCGCCGTGACCTGGGGCGTGGCCGTGACGGGCACCTGGCTCTCGATGACGGCCACGATGCGGATGGGCTCGGCGGGGTTCACGTCGTTGACGATATTCGTGGGCGCCACGCCGCAGCCGGTCAGCACCAGGGCGCAAAAAAGCAGGATACTAAGGATTCTCTTCATGGGAACACCTCCATATCCTGCACTGTAACAGAAAGAGTTGTCAAGGATGCGGCAAAGGGATTAACAAGGTGTTAATTCGTCACGCCTTCTTCCCCGCGGGGATTCGGTCCAGCGCCTTGGCCAGTACGAAGGAGAGGAGGACGCAGAGGACCAGCTCCGCCAGCAGGTACGCGCCGTTGTAGGCGGCGGAGTAGATCCAGGCGTTGCTCCAGCCCTCCGGCACCCATTCGGCAAAGAAGATGGCGCCGGAAAGCACGTGGCAGATCCAGCGTCCCGCCACGCCCAGGATAGACCCCAGGGACAGCTGCTTCACCGAGCCCGCGAGGCCCAGCATGGCGAAGGCCAGGGGGTAGTCCAAAATGACCTGGACCCAGTGGTAGATCTCCGGCTTCTGGATGAGCTGCAGAAGGCCGTAGGCCGCCCCGGCGATGAGGCCGTTCTTCACGCCGAACTTATTGCTGTACCAGAGGAGGGGCAGCATGGAGGCCAGGGTCACGCTGCCGCCCAGGGGCATGGACCAGAGCTTGATGTAGCTCAGCACGAAGCTCATGGCCATGCACAATGCCCCGTAGGTCAGGGCCCGCACGTCCGTCTTCCCCTGCTTCTGGGGGCGCTTGGCGAGGTACACCAGCAGGCCCACCGCCACCACCAGGGCGCCTGCGGCGAAGCACCACTGGCGGGTGGTCATCTTGGCGAGCTTTTGAAAGAGCACGAATTCGTTCACGAACATTTTCTTATCCTCCCATAAAAAATCCGCACCGTCGGATAACGGTGCGGAAAAACTGCTATGACGCCGCTTCCTCCGATGGCATTACCCAACAGGTTCTAAGGGTGCTTCTCAGGCTGATCCGAAGGATCAGTCGCCCCTGCGATCAAGAGTAAGTATAGTCGCTTTTTATATGTTTGTCAAGCCTTGTCGGCTTTCTCACCCTGCTTATCCAAGAACAAAGCGAGGGCGAAGCCCAATATCAGGGTGACGCAGCCCGCGATCAGGTGCCCCGCGCCCATGCCGGCGAAGTTCAGGCCCGACTTGATGAAGATTGGATAGGGCGAAGCCAGCATCAGGCCCATAATGGCGTAGTAGGTGGGGACGGGGCAATGGGAGAGCAGCCACTTGATCCACCGGCTCACCAGCAGCAGGCCCAGGATGGCGCCGACGGCGAAGAAGCCCAGGGCAAACACGTGGCCCCAGGGGATGGCGGCCCCGGAAAGCCCGCCCTTCACGACCTCCTTGAGGCCCGTGATGTGGCCGATGATGTCATTGTAGTAGCCCAGTACCAGCATGACCATGGAGCCGGAGATGCCCGGCACGATCATGGTGCCCGCGCCGATGAAGCCCAAAATGACGGCCATAATGGCCCCGACGACGCCGACGGTCAGATGGCCCTCGCTGCCCGCATTGCCGGAGAGGTGCGGGAGGGCGATCATGATGACCACCATCAGCAGGGCCAGGATCGCGCCGACGACGGAGAACTTCTCCCCCTTCACCTTCTTATAGAGCATGGGCAGGCTCCCCAGGATCATGCCGATAAAGCAGAGAGCGGTCTCGAAGAGATACCGCTCCATGAGCCACTTGATGACGAAGGCGAGGCCCAGGATGCCCACCACGATGCCGATGCCGTAGGGGATCAGGAAGATGATGGCCGAGCGCCGGATGGACCTATCCCGGCTGGTGATGGAAATGGCCTGTTCGTAGATGCCCATGGTCATGATCATGGACCCGCCGCTGACCCCGGGGATCAGCACCGCGAGGCCCACTAAAATTCCTTTTAAAATAGCGATTACGTACTTCATAGCCCCGCCATTGTACAGCATGGGGCCCTGTTCGTCAAGGAGAATCGAGAGCCCTCTCCCCTATTGGGCGTATCCCGTCAGCCCCCGGACGGAGGCTTCGCCGGAGCGGACGAGGGCCTGACCGCCGTCGGGGTACCGGACCAGAAGGCCCAGCGCTTCGTCCACGTCCAAAGCGTAGGCCGGGGTGGTCACGTCATTCTGCAGGAGCAACACGTCTTGGTGAAGGGTCAGGCAATGTTCCCGATACGCGGCGAGATAGGCAGCGGTATCGCCGGAGAGCAGGGCGCTGTAGAGGGCGTCCAGCTCCTCGATCATGGCGGCGGCCAGGGGGGCCAGGTCGAAGGGGCGGCCCAGCTCCGTTTTCAGGGAGCCGGCGATGGGGCGCAGCTCCTCCGGGAAATCCGTTTGGTCGTAGTTCACGTTGAGGCCGATGCCCACCACCACGTATTTGAGGCGGCCGGCCGATGAAAAGGCGCTTTCGGTGAGTATGCCGCAGAGCTTCCTGCCGTTCAATATGAGGTCGTTGACCCACTTGATCCGCGCTTCGGCGCCGGCAGCCCGGGCAACGGCCCGGACCATGGCCTCCGCCACGAAGCCGGTGAGGGGGAGCAGCGCCTCCGGGGACAGCTCGGGTCGCAGCAGCGCCGACAGGTAGATCCCCTTGCCTGCGGCGGAGGTGAAGCTCCGGCCCAGGCGGCCCTTGCCCCGGGTCTGTTCCCCGGCCACCAAAACAGTGCCCTCCGCCGCCCCCTCTTCGGCCATAGCCTTGAGGAGATCATTGGTGGAGGACACGGTGGAAAGGCAGGTCAGTTGTGTGCCCACCCGGGCTACGGGGCCCAGATGGGTCATGATCTTTTGCTGCATCGGATCACTTGCTGGGTACTTTGCCGTTGACCTTCACCAGGTTCGACCGGATATAACCCTTGGTCTTCCCGGCGGCCACATAGTACCAGGTCTCGCCGTCCTTGCCCTTGGTCTTGTAGTAGACGGTGATCTCGTCGCCGTTGGCCAGCTCCTTGAGGCACTTGGACTCCTTGTCGGCTTCCTTGCGCAGGGCGGCCTTGGACTTGGTGGACACGGTGCCCTCGAAGGACTTGCCGTCTCCCGCAGCCGCGGTGGCCTTGGGCTTGCCCTGGGAGACGTAGTCCGCCTTCACGTAGCCGTAATGGTTGCCGCACTTCAGGAACCACCAGCCGTCCTGGAGCTCATACAGGGTCACGGCGGTGTTCTTCTCGATCTTGTTGCCCACGGTCTTGTACTTGGTGCCGGGGCCGGCGCGCAGGTTCACCTTGTCCCTGTTCACATACCCGTTCTTGGCGTTCTTCTTCTGTGCGGAGGTGGGGGTAGTGTAGATGACCGCGGTGGGCGCGGGCGTGGCCGTGCTCGGAGGCGTGGCGGCCACCGGCTCGCCGTCGTCCGGTCCATCGTCGGGGTCCATATCGCCATCGGTGCCTGTGCTCGTGTCGGCGACGGCAAAGCGATAGGTGCCCCGCTGCTCCATCAGAGGAGAGAGGCCCGCGCCGGTGCTGGAAAGGGGCGTGGCGCTGATCTTGAAGGCCACTTCGCCGGGGTCTGTGACGCCACGGGCGCTGAGCTCGGCGGAGGGGACCGATATGGTGGCGTAACGCCGCATGCCCGGGGCCACCACCACGTCGTCGGCGGTGTCCACGGGAGCGCTGTTCACCGTCATGTCCGCCCAGGCGAAGCTCAAAAACCGGTCGGTCTTGTTCTCCAGATAGCAGTTGACCTCCAGATCGTCGCCGTCGCTCATGGCGGCGTCCAGGATGATCATGGTGCCGAAGCCGTTGTCGAAGAAGGTCTGCTCAGTGGAAGTCTTCTGCCGCACGGGATAGACCACGGTGCCCTTGGTCTGGCCTGTGGGATAGAAGCTGAAGGCGCCGTCCACCACGTCCCCCTGGCCCATGGGCACGTTGGGATCGTAGATGAGCGGATAGAGGATCAGTTCTTCCACCGAAGACACCCCGGAGGTGCGCAGCGCGTCGGCGGGGATCAGGATCTCCCCCAGGACGGTCTGCCCGGCGGGCACCTGGACCTCGTAGCCGCCGTCCTGCATGTACCCGTTTACGGACAGATGGGTCAGCGACACCACGAAATCCCGGGTGTTGGACTTGTTGGTGGATTTGAGCTTCAGCGTCAGGCCCATCAGCGGATCGAAGGTGGATTCCGTCAGGGTGAAGGAGAACAGGGTGCTCTCCGAAATGGTCTCCTTGCCCACATAGCAGGTCCGATCGCCCAGTGGCGTGATGGGAGCCGGAGTCTCCTGGACCTGGGTCTGAGCGGCGGCGGTGGCGTCTGGCAGCTTCAGCACGGAGGGATCGCTGCCGCAGCCTGCCGCGGGCAGGACCAACAGCGCCGCCAGCAGCACCAGAGCGATCCGCGTTTTCGTTCCTTTCATGACAATACCTCCCAACGGCGGAGAAAGACCTGCGCCGATCTGTTTCGAAACTCTTACAAATACTGTATATCACATCTCTCCGGGGATGTCAAACCGATACCAGGAATTCCCGGTTTTCTTCACGGTTTTGCCGGATTTGATGCCGGTGCGGATGGCTCCGACCCGTTGTAAAGAGTCTTTTAATCTTCCGCCGGCCGCATTGACACCGACGGCGGACGAGGCTATAGTGGGGGAAAAATGGAGGTATGTGAATATGAAAGCATTGAAAACGAAGGACGTGGCCCTCATCGGCCTGTTCGCGGCGCTGACGGTCATCTGCGCCTGGATCAGCATTCCCCTGGGCCCGGTGCCCGTGACGCTGCAGACCTTCGCGGTGTTCCTGGCGGCGGCCCTGCTGGGGCCGAAGCGGGGGACGCTGGCGGTGGCGGTGTATATTTTCCTGGGCGTGGTGGGGCTCCCCGTGTTCTCCGGGTTCAAAACCCTGAACCCCCTGACCTTTGGCTACGTGCTGGGTTTTTTGCCCCTGGGGATGCTGACGGCGATGGCGGAGAAACTGTTCCCGAAAACCAGGCTGGCACTGCCCCTGGGCATGGCGATGGGGCTGCTGGTGTGCTACCTCATCGGCACGGTGTGGTTCTACTACGTGATGCACTTTCGGGGGACGGAGTACGGCTTCGGGAAGATCCTGAGCCTGTGCGTGGTGCCCTTCATTCTGCCGGATCTGGTCAAGCTGAGCTTGGCCTGGTTCCTGTCTTTGAAGCTGAAGAAACACGTGAAATGAGCCGATCGTTTACAAAGATGCAACGTTTTGGACGAATCCGGGGTGTTTAATAGAGAAAAGACCGGAAAGGAGATCGTCTCCATGAAAAGATGTATACTTTGCCTCCTGGGCTTTCTGCTGCTGGGCTGTACCTCTGCAAGATCCGGAGCGGCGCCTGCCGCTCCCTCCACCGCGGAACCCGCGCCGACCCCGGTGCCCACGGTCACCGTGACCTTGGTGCCGGAAACGGCAGCCCCGGCCCAGATCCTTGAGGACGAGCGCATCCTGGGGCACTGCCTCAGCATCGTGGACGAACTGCCCTATGTGGTGGACCTGGACGAGGACGGCACGCCGGAAACGGTGGACCTGGTGACCTACGCTCCCGCGGACGAGTATCCCCGCTGGGCCATTACGGTGAACAAAAACGATCAGGAGAAGCGCTTCGAGACCGATATCCCCTATGATATGCCCCATGATCTGTGGGTGGGGGACCTCAATGAGGACGGGGCCTACGAGCTCTTCTTCCACGGGGACATGGCCTCCGACGACTATCTGATCTACGGCTTTCGCAGTGACCTTGACTGCCTGCTCTTCGAGCCGGACGAGCGAGCCGTCCGCTGGGAGGAGCCGAAGCAAAGCACCGTCTTCGCCGGATACATCGACGGCTTCGAGGACGGCCACATCGTCATCGAAGGCGCGGTGGATATGCTGGGCACCCACTGGGGCGTACGGAATTTCGCCCTGGGCGACGACGGCGTCATCGGCCCCGTCAGCACCGTGTGGACCTTCAACGACGAGATCGAGGCGGACCGGCAGTTGACCGTGACCAGGGAGCTGACCGCCTACAAGGCCAATCTTCGGAAGGACCCGGGCGAGGCCTTTACCCTGAAGATCGGGGAGAAGATCTGCCCCCTGGCCAGCGACGGCTGCGAGCGGCTGTGGTTCGAGACGGAGGAGGGCCAGGGCGGCGTACTGCTGCTCACGCCCGATAAGGAGAACATGTGGCTCATCGACGGCGTCCCCGAAGCGGAATATTTTGAATCCCTGCCATACACGGGATAGGAGAGAGAGATAATAAATGAAGACATTTTTGAAAGTGCTGCTGACCCTGGCCATATTGGCCGGTCTCGGCTACGGCGGCTGGTACGCCTACAATACATACCTCGCACAAACGCCTCAGGAGGGCGCGGTCTACGTTCAGTCCGTGTCCGTCATCACGGGCGTGGGTCCCGCCGGGCAGCGGAACCGGTACTCCGGCGTGGTGGAGGCGAAGAACGTGGTCAAGCTGGACCCGGACAAGGACCTGACGGTGAAGGAGTGCTTCGTCGCCGCCGGGGACAAGGTCGTGAAGGGCCAGCGCCTCTTCAGCTACGACGTGGAGAGCATGCAGATCGCCTTCGAGCAGCTCCAGCTGGACATCCTGGGCCTGGAGAACGGGATCCAGACCGGCGAAGCCAAGGTGGAGAGCCTGAAAAAGAAGCTGGCCACCGTCAAGGAATTCAAGAAGTACGAGATCCAGATGGACATCCAGACCGAGGAGCTGGAGGTCCGCAAGAAGAAATACGAGCTCTCCGGCAAAACCAAGCAGGCCGAGGACATGGAGGAGGCCCTGAAGAACACGGTGGTCTATTCCCCCGTGACGGGCACGGTCCGCTCCGTGAAGACCGGCGACAGCTCCGGACAGGATTACTACAGCTACGGCGGCAGCACTGAGGATACCGCCTATATCACCATCGTGGCCGGAAACGATTACTGCGTGAAGGGCACCGTCTCCGAGCAGACCATCCATACCCTCCAGGAGGGCATGGACGTGCGGATCCTGAGCCGCGTGGACGATTCCATCTGGCCCGGCCGCATCTACAAGATCAACACCGAGGAGACCAAGCAGAACGGTAGCCGCTACTACTATTACGATTCCGGTTCCGGCGAACAGGCCAGCAAGTATGACTTCTTCGTGGAGCTGGATAACAACGAGGACCTGCTCATGGGCCAGCACGTGTATATCGAGCTGGGCTCCGGGGCCGACCAGGAATCCGACGCCCTGCTCCTCCCCCTCTACTATGTGGTGGAGAACGAGGGCCAGCCCTTCGTCTACGCGGCGGACGGTGAAAACCGCATCGAGAAGCGGACCGTGACCCTGGGAGATCAGGACGAGGAGAACGGCACCGTGGCCATATTGGACGGCCTCAGCTATCTCGATCGCATCGCTTTCCCCGACGAGACCGTCCAGGTGGGCATGCTGGCCTCCGAGACCGCCTATGTGTCCGAGGATCTGGGGTCCATGGAGCCCATGGATATGGGCGGATACGATATGAACGGCATGGACTTTGAAGGCGCGGATTTAGAGGGCGCGGATTTAGAGGGCGCAGACTTTGAGGGCATGGACGGTGAAACGGACGAGCCTCAGCCCGAAAGCCAGATGGATATCCCCATGGGAGGCCCCATCGGATGATCATTGAATTGGAACACATCGAAAAGACATACGGGACGGGCTCCAACAAGGTACCTGTCCTGCATGACGTGAACCTTACCGTGGAGGCCGGGGAGTATATCGCCATCATGGGCCCCTCCGGCTCCGGCAAGAGCACGCTTATGAACATATTGGGGTATCTCGACGTGCCCACGGGCGGCGTCTATCGCTTCGACGGCGAGGACAACACCCGCGCCGGGGACACCCGCATGGCCCGCATCCGAAACGAGAAGATCGGCTTCGTGTTCCAAAGCTTCCACCTGATGCAGCGGCGGCGGGCCTGGGAGAACGTGGCCCTGCCCCTGATGTACGGGAACGTGAAGCGGAGCGAACGCAAGCGCCGGGCCGAGGAAGCCCTGAAGGCCGTGGGGCTCGGGGATAGGATGAGCTTCTATCCCGGCCAGCTTTCCGGCGGCCAGTGCCAGCGGGTGGCCATCGCGAGGGCCATCTGCACGAGGCCGAAGCTCCTTCTCGCCGACGAGCCTACGGGGGCCCTCGACTCCAAGGCCGGACAGCAGATCATGGACATCTTCGACGAGCTCCACGACCAGGGCATGACCATCGTCATGATCACCCACGAGCACGCCGTGGCCGAGCGAGCCCGGAAGATGCTCTATATCTACGACGGGTGGCTGAGAGAGGAGGCGGGCGCATGAAGACCCTGCTGAAAACGTTGCTGATCCTCCTCATCATCGCGGGCCTCGTGGCGGGCGGCATCTACGGCTACAGCCGCTACACCCAGAGCCAGCCCGTGAAGGTCCAGCCCGTGGGGTACTGGCTCCTCGAGTATTCCCCCAACCAGACGTATCTGGGCGGCAGCGTCACTTCCGGCACCAGTTTGATCCTCTACGGGGAACAGAACCGGACGCCTCTGGAGGTCTTCGTCAGCGAGGGCCAGACCGTCCGGGCAGGAGACCCGCTGGTGCGGTACGACACCACCAAGGATTCCATCGACCTCGATGAAAAGCTCCTGCAGCGGCAAAAGCTCTACGACAGTCTGCAGAACCTGTACAAGGAGTACAAGCGGTACGCCTATACGGAGTATGAGCGGACCATCCCCACGGCCACACCCACCGCGACCCCCACGCCCAAGGGGTATGCGGGGGTCAGCGCCAAGTCCGGCACGGAGCTAGGCGTCGTGCGCCTTGCCGCTGCGAAGGGGATGTCCTCCCCTGTGCAGCGGGATATAAAACCCAAAGAGGGCTGCGAAGGAGACGGGAATAAAGAAACGCCATATCGGTATATCGTTTATTCCAATGATGGTCGTCGGGATCCGGTGCCTGCGAAAAAACTGTCTGAACTGCAAAGAGAAGCGGTCAGGCTTCGGCGACCGGTATATGCCTGGTTCGAGATGGACGTGGGAGATATATACATGCAGTTCGCACCTCGGGAGTCTACATTCCCAAAGGGGAGCTTCAGCCTGATTTTTATGACGAAGCAGCAAGCCGAGCAGTTCAGGGAGTCCACGGGGATCATGAACTGGAAGAGCCCGGAGCGCGAAGGCGGATCGATCAATGATCCCTTCCTCTATTCTTGCATCGAGGGACAGGAGGTTCCCAGGGAGTTTTTCGCCGACTTTAGCGGATCAGCCAGCAATCAGGGAAGATACATATATACAGAGCTCTGGGGAAAAAATCTAATTCTGTCCGTGGACTTCACCAGCATGGGCACCTGTAACCTCCGCTTGAGGCCTGCGCCGGAGCCCACGCCCACCCCTGCGCCTACCCCCACCCCCACGCCGGAGCCTACGCCCACCCCCACGCCGGAGCCTACGCCCACGCCGGAGGGCTGGGAGGACGCGCCGGAGACGCCCTTCGTCCCGTCCAAGGGCGGCGGCATGTCCCGGGCGGAGCGGCTCGCGTATGTGGAGGAGCTCGCCCAGCAGATCCGGGACGGGGAGCACAGCTATAAACAGCTGGAGCATGACATCGCCCGCCTCTCCGTCACCGCCGAGAACGGCACCGTCGTCAGCACCATCGACGGGGTGGTCTCGAAGCTGGACCCCGCCGCCCGGGCCGGGGATACCCTGCTGGAGATCCGGGGCGGCAGCGGCAAGAGCGTCATCTCCTGCATGCTGGGGGAAACGGAGCTTGAAAAGTACCCGGTGGGTACGGAGCTGACCGGCTTCTCCTACGATATCGGCGACAGCGTCACCGCCGTGGTGACCTATGTGAGCCCCATGCCCGTCACCGACAGCTACTCTAACGGCGGGAACCCCAATTCCTCGGGCTATTCCATGCTCCTGGAGGTCCAGGGGGATGTGGAGCTGCCCCTGTTCAGCTATGTGGAGTTCACGTCCTTCGAGCCCCTCTCGAAGTCCGGCGCCATCTATCTCTACGAGGCCTTCGTCCGGGAGATCGACGGCCAGGACTGCATCTTCGTGGCGCGGGACGGGATCCTCCGCAAGGTCCAGGTGCATACGGGCCGCCGGACCATGGAGTATATCGAGCTCGTCGGGAGCGATCTTGTCCGGGAGGATTACATCGCTTTCCCCTACGACAAGAACGTGCGGGACGGGGCCACCGTTGAGATCACGGACGGCGGCTGGTAAGGGAGGTAAACAGCTATGTTGGAAAATTTCAGAGAAGCCTTTGACGGCATCTGGTCCCACAAGCTGAGGAGCGCCCTCACCATGCTGGGCATCATCATCGGCATCGCCTCCATCATCGCCATCTCCTCCACCATCATGGGCACCAATGAGCAGATCAAGCAGAACCTGGTGGGCGCGGGCAACAACACCGTGGAGGTATCGCTCTACCAGGGGGATTACGTGCTGGATCCCAGCTATCAGCAGGTGCCGGAGTACGTGACGCCGCTGGACAGCTCCATCCTGCCCGAGATCACCAAGATCAAGGAGGTGGAGGACGCCTCCCTGTTCTACCGCCGGGACGCCTACGGGATGATCTGGTACGGCACCGAGGGGCTGAACCAGGGATCCATCTACGGGGTGGACGAGCATTTTCTGTCCGTGAACGGGTACGTGATCCGCAGCGGACGGAGCTTTTTGCCGGAGGATTTCACCGGGTTCAGGAAGGTGGCGCTCATCGATCGGACCGTGTCCGAGACTCTGTTCATGGGCAAGAACCCCATCAACGAGACCATCGAGATCTCCTCGGAGCCCTACGTGGTTGTGGGCGAGTTCACCCAGAACAGCGCTTTCACCCCCACCATCACCGCCATCCAGGACTACTTCACCTATACCGACCACTCCGGCGGGAAGGTGCTGGTCCCCGCCTCCACCTGGCCCACCCTGTTCGCCTACGACCAGCCCAGCTCCGTGGTGGTCCGGGCGGGGAGCACCGACGAGATGACCGAGGCCGGGAAGCAGACCGCCGCCATCCTGAACCGGACCCTGGTCGGGTCCGGGGACGTGACCTATAAGAGCAAGGACCTGCTGGAGCAGGCCAAACAGCTCCAGGAGCTTTCCTCCGCCACCAATCGGCAGCTCATCTGGATCGCCAGCATTTCGCTGCTGGTGGGTGGCATCGGCGTCATGAACATCATGCTGGTGTCCGTCACCGAGCGGACGCCGGAGATCGGGCTCAAGAAGGCCCTGGGCGCCCGGAAGCGGAAGATCTCCTCCCAGTTCCTCACGGAGGCGGGGGTGCTCACCTGCATCGGCGGCATATTGGGCGTACTCGTGGGCATCGGGCTTGCGTATATGGTCAGCCGGGTGTCCGGCGTGCCCATCTTCATCAGCTGGTATATCGTGGCCGCCACGGTGGTCTTCTCCTTCATCGTGGGCCTCTTCTTCGGCGCGGTGCCCGCGGTCCAGGCGGCGCGGCTCAACCCGATAGATGCGTTGAGGAGGGAATAAGAGTTTTCTTTTGCCGCTTTTTCGCTTTCTACAAAGAGAAAAAGCGGCGGAAAAAGAGAAACTTAAGAATAAGAAGAGGACTATGTGCGTTGACATAGCCCTCTTCTTACGTTCTTTTGGCTGCACCTTTTCTTTTCCAAGAAAAGGTGCGAGCTTTCAATAATTCCTTTTAATAAGCCTCCACACCGGCAACAAATACAGATAGCACGCCAGCAGCGCCGCTGCGCTGGGCGCGCCCACCGCGCCAAGGGGCACGGCGCAGGCGATGGACCAGGGGATGAGCGGCGCAATGACCACCGCCGTGTCTTCGAGATCCAGGGCCATGTTTGAGGGGTCCGCATGGAGGTCCCGGCACAGCTGGTGCACCAGGAGGATGGTCAAAGACTGGTTGCAGGCGATCATCCCAGCGAGAGCCGACGTGGCGAGCATGGCGAAGAAGGGGCTGGTCCGGCGGCTGAGCCGGCCGATGGCCGCCTTCACCCGGTCCAAAAGCCCCGTCTTCTGGAACAGGACCGAGTATGATGACGACAGGCACACGATGGCGCCCACCCGCAGCATGGACGTGATCCCGCCGCCGTTCAGCATGGCGGCCACCTCAGTATCCCCGGCGGCAAAGCCGACGACCGCCGTTTTCAACAGTTCCATCGGCGCCCGTCCCTGCAGCCATATGCAGATGGGCACGGCGGACAGGATGCTGGCCGTCATGGCGAGCTTCACGTTCACTCGAAGGAGCGACAGGAGGAGGATCACCGCGGCGGGCACCACCGCCCACAGGCTCAGGCGGAACTCCCGGGCGAACAGGGCCGTGAGGTCCAGCGTCCCCTCCCCGTGGGGGGTCAGGAGCCCAAGGAGCGTATAGACCGCGCAAGTCACCAAAAACGGCACCAGGGCCGTTTTGAGCATCCGTTTGATGTTGTCGAAGATGCTGGTCTTCGTGAGCTCCGCCACCAGCAGGGCGCTGGTGGACACGGGGGAGCAGCGGTCGCCGAAGAACGCGCCGGAGAGCACCGCGCCGCCGGTGAGGATCACGGGCGCACCCATGACGCTGCCCATGGTGGCGCAGATGACGCCCATGGTGGCGGCGGTGCCGAAGGAGGTGCCCGTGAGCACGGACACGCCCGCGTTCAGCAGGAAGGTCATGACCAGGAACACCCCGGGCCGGATGAGCCGCGCCGCGTAGCAGACGATGACGGGGATGGTCCCCGCCGAGCGCCAGAGGGCCGTCAGCACGCCGATGAGCAGGAAGGTGATGAGGATGTTCC
>CADCNE010000021.1:7003-22450 GCA_902802805.1 uncultured Eubacteriales bacterium | reverse complement strand
GATATTCAGCGCCTGCGGCCGGGTATACAGGGCCTCAACTATGGGTATGCAGGTCCTTCATACGGTGGATAAGTCACAAAATCGCAACAATTACAGCCATCGGACTGTGGATAACTTGGTGGACGATGTGGATAGATATGCGAGTATTCACCCTTCCGGGGCCGGAATGAATATGCAATATACGAAATGGGCGCGAAACCGTCCCTTTTCTTGAAAGAAAGAGGGAAGGTCGTTTCTCCTGAAGGAGAAACGACCCAAAAGAACTTTAAGAAGGGATCATGGCTTCGCTGTGATCCCTGTTATCTTCTTGAGCTTCTCTTCACGGAAGAGAAAAGCGGCAAAGAAAATCTTTCGTGTCATCCTGAGGAGCAAAGCGACGAAGGATCTCAGAACGGAAAAACATGCGAACGTTCAGAGATCCTTCGCCTTCGGCTCAGGATGACATCCGAAAAGAATCAGCTGTTGCATAATAGAAAAATGCAAGCCCATTTTTATCCCGGGTGGTGCCTGGGAAGCCTGTGAATCCATGCTTGCTTTTTCCCTAATAGTTTATATAATAGGAGATACCACCCCCTTGTCCGGGCGCAGCCCGGCGGAAAGAGACCCATCTTGATATTCGGCAAGCACATCAATCGATACTATCTCAAATACGGCCCCCGGCTGCTGCTGGGAGCGGTAGCCCTCGTTCTGGTGGATTACGTGCAGCTCATTATGCCGGAGCTCTACCGGATGCTGGTCAACGGCCTGAACACCGGGGAAGTCCTCTATAAAGGCGCCACTGTGCCCTTCACCATGGACTTTCTGCTGGATAAGCTGTGTCTGCCCATCGTGTACATCATCGTGGTCATGATCATCGGCCGGTTCCTGTGGCGGGTGTGCTTCTTCGGCGCCGCCATCAAAGTGGAGACGGACATCCGCATCCGCATGTTCGACCACTGCAAGGACCTTTCGAGGGAGTATTACCAGGTGAACAAGGTGGGGAACCTCATGAGCCTGTTCACCAACGACCTCGATACCATCCAGGAGTGCTTCGGGGACGGGATGCTGATGCTCTTCGACGCCCTGTTCCTGGGGGCTCTGGCCTTCTCCAAGATGCTGCGGATGGACCTGGTGCTCACCTCCCTGACGCTGATCCCGCTGACCATGCTGCTCTTGCTCGGCGTATTCATGGGCAAGACCATGATGAAGAAGTGGGAGGTCCGTCAGCAGGCCTTCTCGAACCTTTCCGACTTTGCTCAGGAGGCTTTTTCGGGCTACGCGGTGGTCAAGGCCTTCGTGAAGGAGCTGGTCCAGCTCAAGGACTTTCGGAAGCTGAACATCGAAAACGAGGACACCAACGTGAGCTACGTGAGGACCTCCACCATGCTCCACGTATTCATCACGCTGTTGGTGGAGACGGTCATCTGCGTCATATTGGGCTACGGCGGGTATCTCGTGTACCGGGGCCGGTTCGACGCCGGACAGCTGGTGGAATACATCGCCTACTTCACCTCCGTGGTCTGGCCGGTCATGGCTGTGGCCATGCTCATCGAGAAGTCCGCCCGCGGCAAGGCGTCCATGAACCGGATCACGGAGCTGCTGGAGGCGAAGATCGACGTGCAGGACCGGGCCGAAGCCCGGGACGTGGACGCCATCCGGGGCAAGATCGAGTTCCGTGACCTGACCTTCCGCTACCCCGACGGGGAGTTCGACGCATTGGAGCACGTGTCCTTCACCATCGAGGCGGGGGAGAGCGTGGGGATCGTCGGCAAGACCGGCTCCGGCAAGACCACCATCGTGGACCTTATTTTGAGGACCTACAACGTGCCCGACGGCACCCTGTTCGTGGACGACAGGGACGTGAACGATATCTCCATCCGGTCCCTCCGGGAGGGCTGCGCCTACGTGCCCCAGGACAACTTCCTCTTCTCGGACACCATCGCGAATAATATCAACTTCGCCTACGACGAGCTGGACCAAACGGCCGTGGAGAACGCCGCGAAGCTGGCTGACGTCCATGGCAACGTGTCCGAGTTCAAGGACCGGTACAAGACCATCCTGGGCGAGCGGGGCGTCACCGTGTCCGGCGGCCAGAAGCAGCGCATCAGCATCGCCCGGGCCCTTATGAAGAACGCGCCCATCCTCATTTTAGATGACTCCGTCTCCGCCGTGGACACGGACACGGAGAAGGTGATTTTGGAGAACCTGCGCAATACCCGGCAGGGGAAGACCACCATTTTGATCGCTCACCGCATCAGCACCATCGAGAGCCTCGACAAGATCGTCTTTGTGGAGGACGGCAGGGTGATCGCCGTGGGCAGCCACGAATCGCTCCTCTCCACCTGTCCGGCCTACGCGCGGATGGTGGAGCTCCAGCGGCTCGAGGACGAAGCGAAGGAATGAGGAGGTGAGACCATGCATGCGTACTATCCCCTGCTGCTGACGGGCGGCATCATCGGCTTCATCTCCCTGATCCTCATCGTAGCCTACGCTTCTATCAAGGACAAGAAACAGGCCATCGGCTTCGACCGACACATGAAGGACGGCGAGATCATCCGCCGGCTCATGGCCTACGCCAAGCCCTACCGGGGCAAGTTCCTCTTCGTGGGCTGCATCATGCTGGTGGGCATCGCCTACGACATCATCTCTCCCACCATCATCGGCAAGGTGACGGACCTCATCAAGGACAAGTTCGAGCTTTCGGAGCTCTATCGCCTGGTGGCCATCTACGCGGGCATCCTCGTCGTGTCCATGACCTGCGTCTACGTCCAGGCCATCGTGCTCCAGAAGGTGGGCCAGAAGATCATCTCCGGCATCAGGGAGGACCTGTTCACCCACATCGAGAGCCTGTCCCATGAGCAGATGAACGCCACCCCCGTGGGGAAGCTGGTGACCCGGATCACCAACGACACCAACGCCATCTCCCTCATGTTCACCTCGCTCCTCGTGAACCTGGTCAAGAACATGTTCGTCATCATCGGCGTGCTGGCGGCCATGATCGCCCTCAACTACGAGCTGACGCTGATGGTCCTCTGCTTCGTGCCCTTCATCGTGCTGTTCACCATGATCTTCCGCAAGTTCGCCCGCCGGGCCTACCGCCGGGTGAAGGATCGGACCACGGACATCAACACCTACCTCAGCGAGAACCTGTCCGGCATCAAGATCACCCAGATCTTCAACCGGGAGGACGAGAAGCTGAGGGACTTCACCGAGAAGAGCCTGGGCCTCGGCAAGGCCAAGCGGGACCAGATCCTGGTCTTCGGCATCTTCCGGCCCCTCGTATACATGCTCTACATCAGCTCCGTCCTCTGCCTCTTCTACCTGGGGGGCAAGGGGTATCTGGACGGCGCGTCCTTTATGGGCCAGACCCTGAAGGCCAGCACCATCGTCAGCTTCTACATGTACATCAAGAAGTTCTTCACCCCCATCCAGGAGCTGGCGGAGCAGTTCAACTGGCTCCAGTCCGCCTTCGCCTCGGCGGAGAAGGTGTTCACCATCATGGACATCGAACCGAAGCTCACCGACGCCCCCGACGCCATGGAATTGGACCACGTGCGGGGCGAGATCGAGTTTCGTGACGTGTGGTTCAGCTACATCCCCGGCGAGTGGGTGTTGAAGGGCGTCTCCTTCCACGTGAGCCCCAAGGACACCGTGGCCTTCGTGGGGGCCACCGGCTCCGGCAAGACCACCATATTGTCCCTCATCTGCCGGAACTACGAGTTCCAGAAGGGCGAGATCCTCATCGACGGCATCGACATCCGGAAGATCAAGGCCGCCTCCCTGCGCAAACACTTCGGCCAGATGCTCCAGGACGTGTTCCTCTTCTCCGGCACCATCCGCTCGAACCTGCTGCTGGGCATGGAGGGGGTGGACGACGACGAGATCATGGCCGCCTGCCGGTACGTGAACGCGGACCACTTCGTGGAGCGGCTGGAGAAGGGCCTGGACGAGCCGGTCCGGGAGCGGGGCAACAACTTCTCCGCGGGCCAGCGGCAGCTATTGAGCTTCGCCCGGACCATCCTCCATAAGCCGGAGGTCATGATCCTGGACGAGGCCACGGCCAACATCGACACGGAGACGGAGGTGCTCATCCAGGACTCCCTGGAAAGGATGATGAACATCGGCACCATGCTGATCGTGGCCCACCGGCTCTCCACCATCCAGCACGCGGACAACATCCTGGTCCTTAGTAAGGGCCAGATCGTGGAGCAGGGGAACCATCACGAGCTCCTGGAGAAGCGGGGCAAGTACTACCAGCTCTACACCCTCCAGTTCGAGAAGGAGCGGCTGAGGAACATTTGAACGCAGAAACGCCAGGCAGCGTCCCAAACGCAAGGGGCGCTGCTTTTTTCTTAAATATTTTGTAAATTGCACAAAAATATTGAGTGAAAATGTGAAATAGATGTGGATTTTTGGAAAACAGTATGGTATAGTACGCTCACGGGAAACCGCAACAACAACCATTTTTAGGAGGAAAGTATGGAAATCCAAGTCCTGCCGCTCATTATCGTGGTGGCATACCTCGTCGGCATGCTGATCGTGGGCTTCGTCGTCGGCAAGCTGAAGATCAAGAACTCCAAGGACTACATGGTCGCCGGCCGTCGGATGGGCCTCTTCATGGTGGCTTTCTCCCTGTCCGCCAACAACATCGGCGGCGGCTGCACCACCGGCCTCGCTCAGAAAGCCTTTGGCAACTGGGGCATGAGCGCCATCTGGTACGTGCTCACCGCTTCCATCGCCATGATCCCCCTGGCCTACTTCGCGCCCAAGATCCGCAAGACCCTGGCCGTCACCATCCCTGAGGTGGTGGGCCGTCGGTTCGGCAAGCTCTCCAGCAACTTCACGGCCATCCTGTCCGTGCTGAGCCTGTTCTGCCTGACCTCCTCCCAGATCGCGGCTTCCGGCGGCGTCATCAACGCCCTGATCCCCTCCATCCCCCTGAACGTGTGCCTGGTTTTCGCCGGCATCGTCATCATCCTGTACACCACCCTGGGCGGCATGATCGCTGACCAGATCTCCGACCTGGTCCAGTTCATCATCATCCTGGTCGGTCTCGCCATCGCCACCCCCATCGTGCTCAAGAGCGCCGGCGGCTGGGCGGCCATCTCCGCCAAGCTCCCCGGTGAGAAGCTGAACTTCACCCAGATCGGCTGGGCCTCCATCATCGGCTACATCTTCAACTATTTCTGCACCTTCCTGGCCGGCCCCGAGATGGTTTCCCGGTTCGAGACCGCCAAGGACGAAAAGACCGCCCGCAACGCCTCCCTGCTGTCCGCCGTGCTCATGGCCGCCATGGCCGTGTTCCCCACGCTGCTGGGCCTGGCTGCCTTCGCGCTGAAGGATGAGCTGCCCAACCTGGCCGCCAACGGCTCCAACGCCATGGTCGCCGTCACCGGCGCCTATGCCCCCGGCATCGTCACCGGCATCATCTCCGCGGCCATCATCTGCGCCACCATGTCCTCCGCCGACTCCAATTTGCTGTGCATGTCCACCATGATCATCAACGACCTGTACAAGGGTCTTGGCGGCAAGAAGGACCTGAGCGAGAAACAGATCATCTTCTGGACCCGGTGCAGCAACGTGATCGCCGCTCTGGTCGCCATGTGCATCTCCCTGCTGGGCGTGTCCATCGTGACCATGAACACCTTCGCCTTCGGCATCCGCTGCGCAGGTCCCTTCGCGGCCTACGGTCTCGGCCTGGTGGTGCCCAAGGCCACCAAGAACTCCGGCCTGATCTCCATCCTGACCGGTACCGCCGGCTTCATCCTCTGGCAGATCCTGTCCAACGGCGGCACCCTCTGGTTCATGATGCCCGTGGTCTTCGGCTGCCTGGTGTCCGTCATCACCTTCTTCGTGGTCAACTGGATCGAGTGGGCCTGCGGCGTCAAGCCCGCCCCCTCCGCCTACCTGACCGCCGAGGAAGAGGCTGCCGTCCTGGCCAAGGAAGCCAAGGGCATGTAATCACCCCATCGACCCCAGCAAAAGGAGGGCTTCGGCTCTCCTTTTTGATTGAAAACCAGGGGCCGGCGCGGTATACTTCGGATATCATCCAAAGAAAGAGGCAAGTATGTTCGACATCGTCATTTTGAACGGCAGTGTTTTGGACGGCAGCGGCGCCGCGGCCCGGCGGCTGGACGTGGGCGTGAAGAACGGGAAGATCGTCGCCTTGGGAAGCCTGGAAGACGCCGAGGCCGGGGAAGTCATCGACGCTGCCGGCAAGACCGTCTGCCCCGGGGTTTTGGACCTTCATCGCCACGCCGACGCGGCCCTGTTTAGGGAGGGGTACGGGGACTGCGACCTCTTCCAGGGCGTCACCACCATCGGCAACGGCAACTGCGGATTGTCCCTGGCGCCCCAGGCGGGGCCCTATCGGGAGGCCATCGGGGCGTATTTGAAGCCCGTGACCGGCGACTTTTCCGGCATCCCCGTGGACACCTTCGGCGAGTACATGGCCGCCCTGAAGGCCCGGCCCCTGCCCGTGAACGCCCTCATGCTGGCGGGCAGCGGCACCATTCGGGCCAGCGTGGCCGGGTTCCAGAAGCTCCGGTTGGAGGATCAGGACTTCGCCGCCATCCATGCCAAGTTGGAACAGGCTTTGTCCGACGGGGCCGGGGGCGTATCGTTGGGCCTCGGCTACGCGCCGGAGTGCTACTACACCACCGAGGAGCTGATCCGCGCCCTCTCGCCCATCCGCGGCACCGACACGGTCCTCTCCGTGCACATGCGGGAGGAGGCCATGAAGCTGCTGCCCTCCATCGACGAGATGATCCATGTGGCTAGGGAGCTTCGCGTGCCCCTGCAGATCAGCCACCTGAAGGCCAGCGGCCGGGAGAACTGGGGCAAGCTGGCCCCCATGGCACTGGACCGCATCGCCCAAGCCCGGGCGGACGGCCTGGACGTGTGCTGCGACGCCTATGCCTACACCGCGGGCAGCACCCAGCTCATCCATATCCTGCCGCCGGAGTTTCTCCAGGGCGGGCCCGCCGCCATCACGGAGCGGCTCAGGGACAGCGATGCCCGCAGGCGGCTCCTGGACCGTCTTGAACATGGCCGGGACTTCGACAACTACGTGTATCTGGTGGGCTGGGAGAACATCTTCGTCTCTGCCCTGAAGCGGCCGGAGGACGCGGCCTTTGTGGGCAAGTCCATCGCCGAGGCCGCGGGGGACAGGGACCCGGCCAACTTCGCGTTGGACCTCCTCGCCAATAACGACTGCGAGGTGACCATGATCGACTTCATCACCTCGGAGGAGGACATCGGCCGCATCTTGCAGAGCCCCTTCGCCTATGCCATCTCCGACGCCACCTTCCCCACCGGCGGCAAACTCCATCCCCGAGTCTACGGGGCCTTCAGCCAGGTCATCGAGACCTATGTGAATACGCGGCACGACCTGACGCTTCCTGAGGCGGTGAACCGCATGACCCTGCGGCCTGCGGAGCGGTATGGGCTGGGGAACAAGGGGCGCATCAGCCTCGGCGCGGATGCGGACATCCTGGTGTTCGACCCCGCCCGGGTCCACGTAAATGCCACCTACGATAGGCCGGACCGGCGGGCCCAGGGCATGGACTATGTGATGGTGAACGGCAGAATAGCCCTACAGAACGGAAAGCTTACCGGCGCCTGTGCCGGAAAAGTATTGGAGGGAAACAGATGATCAACGAAGCGTTGCAGAACGAGACCCTGGACCTGTTGAAGAAGCTCATCGCCTGCCCCAGCCTGTCGGGCGAGGAGCAGGGGGTGGCGGAGATCCTCAGGGGGTATCTGACCGAAAACGGCTTCTCCACGGCGGAGATCGACCGGTATGGGGACCTGGTGGCCGGCGCGAAGGGGTCCCGGCCCGGCGTCCGGCTGCTCTTTGACGGGCACATCGACACCGTCCCCGCGGACAACGCCGGGGACTGGGCCACGCCGCCCTTTGAGCCCGACCTGCGGGACGGGAAGCTCTACGGCCGCGGGACCAGCGACATGAAGGGGGCCGACGCCGCCTTCGCCGTGGCCGCCGCCCAGTACCTCAGGGAGAAGGGCACGGACTTCGCCGGGGAGCTTTGGTTCGCCGGGGTGGTCCAGGAGGAGTGCTTCGAGGGCGTCTGTGCTCGTGAGGTGGCCAAACGGATCCGGCCCGACCTGGTCATCATCGGCGAGGCCTCCGAGGGGAATCTGAAGCTCTCTCAGCGGGGCCGGGCGGAGATCGTTTTAGAGACCTTCGGCGTGCCCTGCCACAGCGCGAACCCGGACAAGGGCGTCAACGCCGCCGCGGCCATGTGCGGCCTCATAAACGATATCCTGAAGCTCTCGCCCACCCGGGACGCCCGCATGGTGGGGGACGGCATCCTGGTGCTCACCGACATCAAGTCGGAGCCGTACCCCGGCGCGTCCGTGGTGCCCCACTACTGCCGGGCCACCTTCGATCGGCGGCTGCTGGTGGGGGAGACCAGGGAGAGCGTCCTCAAACCCATTCAGGCCATCATCGACGAGCACCAGCGCCGTGACCCGACCCTGAAGGCCCGGGTAAGCTACCCCATGGGCAGCGCCACCTGCGCTACCGGCGAGACGGTGGCGGCGGAGCGGTTCTTCGCGCCCTGGTGGTTCGCGCCGGACGAGCGGACGCTGCGGGTGAAGGCGGCCATGGAGGCACGGGGGCTCAAGCCTGAGATCACCGGGTACAGCTTCTGCACCAACGGCAGCTGGTACGCCGGCGAGGCGGGCATCCCCACCTTCGGCTTCGGCCCGTCGCGGGAGAATCTCGCCCACACGGTGGACGAGCATATCGCCCTCACGGATCTATACGAGGCCGTGGACGGGTATCTGGCTATATTGCATACGATTTTGGATTAAAAGGAAGGATTGAAAGCTTCGCGCCTTTTTCTTGAAAGAAAAAGGTGCCCAAAAAGAACTTAAATGGGAAGTATTGCTTACGCGGTACTTCCCATTATCTTTCCTAAGCTTTTCTTTTTGCGCCGCTTTTTCTTTTCACCGAAAAGAAAAAGCGGCACAGAAAAAACTATTTTTTCGGCAAATACTTCTCCGGGTTCACGGGGATGCCGTTGATCAGCAGCTCGTAGCGGATGCTGCCCAGACGGCTGCCGACGGGCTCAGGCATTGTGGCCACCTGCTCGCCCTTCTTCACCCGCTGATACAGCTCCACCAGCGCCTTGTCGCAGCCGATGATCCGGGACATGGCGCCGGTCTCGTCGTGCAGGATGTCGATCACCAGCCCCATATCCCCGCGCCTGGCGCAGTAGACCACCACACCCTCCTCGGGCGCCCTGACTCGGGCGAAGCTCTCGCCGGTGATCTCCACGCCGTAGCGCATGCCCTCGTCCGTCTGGCCGAAGGAGCCGGTCACGCCCCCTTCCACGGGCCAGACGGGAGTGAACCCGTCCACGACCACGGCAGGCGCCCCCGCCGTCGGGGACTCCGATTCCATGGCCCGACCGCCGTCCTCGATGATCCGATCCGCTTTGCCCGGTCCCACTGCGAACTCATTGGTCTTGATCTCGGAGAAGGCGGCCTGACCCCGGTACATTGTCTCATAATAGGAAAGGATATAGGGATAGACCCCATACACCCGATAGATGCGGCTCCCTCTGAGCAGCGCCGTATTCTCCTTGGTCACGGTCTCCAGCTCCCCCCGCTCGATGACGCAGCGGACCACGGTCCGCACGATGGGCAGCAGCCCCTCGTCCGCCTTCAGGGTGTTCACCGCCTCGTCCACGGTGTAGAACTCCCCCTTGCCCGAAGGCTCCTCCAGCGTCAGCTTCTGGTCGAAGGCGGCTCGTATGAGCCGTTCGTTGGCCTGGAGCCCCTGGCCGGCGTTCTCGGTAAGATACCGCTCCAAAGCCTCCTGGCCGGCGGCCTCGCTCTCCACCGTGAAGAGCACCTTCCCGTCCGCCACCAGATCCACAGCCCCCGGCGGATAATGCCGATCCACCTGGACCAGCACCGGCGTAGGCGCCGGGGTCACCTTCAGCTCCGCGGGCGTGGGCGTGGCCGTTGCCTCCGGCGTGGGCGACACCCGAGGCAGGCCGAAGCCCACCTCCAGCTGGCCCTTGCCCCGCATGAGGAGCCACAGGACCAGCCCGAGGAGCAGAATCACCACCGCCAGCGCCAGGGCGCCGTAGCGTATCCACTTGTCCCGTTCCAGTTTCATTGGGAGTAGTATAGCATCATTCCGGCGCAGCGTCAACGAATCGGGGGGCGTGCTTTTGGGCGTTGTGCGGGACGGGCAAGCCCGTCCCCTACGGTACAGGAAGATACATATGCGTCTGATCGGTGTTGGCGCGTGGGCGCTTTTTGGCGTTGTAGGGGACGGGCTTGCCCGTCCCGCATGCTGGCGTTCTGCCGCCGGGCCTCCGGGCATGCAGGAAAAAGGGAGGGAAGTTGCAAATCGGTATTGGCAAACGGGGCGAAGGATGATATTATATAGGTACACTTTGGGGTGCTATACACATAGGGGGGCATATGACTCAACAGATCACCGATTTCTATCATGGAAGCTGCATCCGCGCCTACCAGTTCTTGGGCTGCCACAGGGCGGAAAAAGGGTACCGGTTCATGGTCTGGGCGCCCAACGCCCGGTTCGTCACCGTGGCCGGGGACTTCAACGGCTGGAGCTACACCCAGAACCCGGCCTGGCGTCGGGAGGACGGGCTGTGGGAGGCGATCATCGAGAACGCCCAGCCCTATCAGAAGTATAAGTACGTGGTGACCCGGGTGGACGGCTCCGTCATCATGAAGGCGGACCCCTACGGCCGCATGGGCGAGCCCCACGGCACCGCCTCCCTGGTCTACGACCCGGAGCCCTACGGCTGGACGGACGAGAAGTATCTCGCGGGGCTCAAGGACGCCCACAAGAGCCCCATGAACATCTACGAGTGCCACCTGGGCAGCTGGAAGGAGGGTCTGTCCTATCGGCAGATGGCGGACGAGCTGTTGCCCTACGTCCAGGACATGGGCTACACCCACATCGAGGTCATGCCCCTGATGGCCTATCCCTATGACCCCAGCTGGGGCTACCAGGTCACGGGCTACTACGCCGCCACCAGCCGCTACGGCTCCCCCGACGACCTCAAGTACTTCGTGAACAAGGCCCACGAGCTGGGCGTGGGCGTCATCATGGACTGGGTGCCCGCCCACTTCACCAGGGACGATCACGGCCTCCGGCTCTTTGACGGCACCCCCTGCTACGAGTATTCCGACCCCCGCCGGGGCGACATGCGCCAGTGGGGCACCCTCCTCTTCGACTACGGCAAGCCGGAGGTCAGGAGCTTCCTCACGTCGAGCGCGGTCTACTGGCTGGAGGAGATGCACATGGACGGCCTTCGGGTGGACGCGGTCAGCTGCATGCTCTACATGGACTTCGGCCGGGAGGGGAGCGATTGGCTCCCCAACTGCGACGGCGGCCGGGAGGACCTCTCCGCCATCGCCCTCTTCAAGCACCTTTCCTGGGCGGTCCACGGCCTCAGTGGCCGCAAGCTCCTCATCGCCGAGGAGGCCACCGCCTTCCCCCGGGTCACCACCAAGCAGGCCAACGCCGAGAACCCCAGCCTGGGCTTTGACTTCAAGTGGAACATGGGCTGGATGAACGACATGCTCTCCTACATGGCCATGGACCCCATCTATCGCCAGTACCACCACGACAAGCTCACCTTCAGTTTGACCTACGCTTTCTCCGAGCATTACGTCCTCGCCTTCTCCCACGACGAGGTGGTCCACCTCAAGAAGTCCATGCTGAACAAGATGCCCGGCAGCTACGAGGACAAGTTCCAGCAGCTGCGGCTGTTGTACACCTTCCAGATGGCCCATCCGGGGAAGAAGCTCACGTTCATGGGGATGGAGCTGGGCACCTTCATCGAGTGGCGGTTCTACGAGAGCCTCGAATGGTTCCTCCTCTCCTACCCCAAGCACGACGAGTTCCACCGCTTCGTCCGGAGCCTCAACCAGTTCTACCAGGCGAACCCCGCCCTCTACGAACGGGACGACGGCTGGGACGGCTTCGAGTGGAGCGTGGTGGACGATCGGGACAACTCCGTGGTGGCGTTCCTGAGAAGGAGCGAGAAGGAGACCCTGCTCTGCGTCTTCAACTTCACCCCCGTCTACCGGTCCGGCTACGGCCTGCCCGTGCCGGAGGAGGGGAGCTACGAGCTCGTGTTCTCCACGGGCGAGCTGCCGGCGGAGAAGAACCTGCCTTTGAAGACCGAATCGGCATGGGACGCTCGGTTCCCCTATATGATCAAAACGGACCTGTTCCCCTTCTGCGGGATGTATTATAAATTCACCAAGAACAACGACGGAAAGGATGTGACTCAAGGATGAAAAAACGGATCGTGGTCATGCTCTTAGCCGGCGGCCAGGGCAGCCGACTGGGCGTACTCACCTCCAACATGGCCAAGCCTGCCGTCCCCTTCGGCGGCAAGTACCGGATCATCGATTTCCCCCTCAGCAACTGCGTCAACTCCGGCTTCGACACGGTGGGTGTGCTGACCCAGTACCGCCCCCTGGCCCTCAACTCCTACCTGGGCACCGGTCAGCACTGGGACCTGGACCGCAACTACGGCGGCGTCTTCGTGCTGCCCCCCTACGTGACCGAGGGCGAAAACGGCCAATGGTACAGCGGCACCGCCAACGCCATCTGGCAGAACCGGGAGTTCGTGGACCAGTACGATCCGGACTATGTGCTCATCCTTTCCGGCGACCATATCTATAAGATGGACTACGCCAAGATGCTGGACTTCCACCGCAAGAAGAAGGCGGCGGCCACCATCGCGGTGCTGCAGGTGCCCTGGGCGGAGGCCCACCGCTTCGGCATCATGAACGCCAACGCCGACGGCTTCATCGAATCCTTCGAGGAGAAGCCCAAGGAGCCCAAGAGCAACCTTGCCTCCATGGGCATCTACATCTTCGACTGGAAGAAGCTCCGTGACTACATGGAGAAGGACGACGCCGATCCTGAATCCAGCAACGACTTCGGCAAGAACATCATCCCCGCCATGCTGAACAACGGCGAAGTCATGGTGGCCTATCCCTTCGAGGGCTACTGGCGGGACGTGGGCACCATCCAGAGCCTGTGGGAGGCCAACATGGACCTGCTGGGCCAGAAGCCGGTGCTGGATCTCGACGACGACAGCTGGCGCATCTACACCCGCAACCCGGTCATGCCGCCCCATTACGTGAGTCTCACCGCCCAGGCCACCAACTCCCTGGTATCCGAAGGCGCGGTGGTGGAGGGCACGGTGACCAACTCCGTCATCTTCTCCGGGGCCCACGTCGAGAAGGGCGCCATGGTGAAGGACAGCATCATCTTCCCCAACGCCGTGGTGGGCAAGAATGTGACGGTGGAGAAGGCCATCGTGGGTGAGAACTCCGTCATCGGAGACTTCTCGGTCCTGGGCGGCCCCGTCCGCCCCGGCGAGAAGGTGAACAACAAGCTCACCGGCGACATCACCCTCATCGGCAACGACGTGACCATCCCCGCCCAGGCCTATATCGCCAAGGGCGCTGTGGTCAACACCGAGAACCCCCACCAGCCCGCAAAGGAGGCGTAAGCTATGATCGACAACGCATTCGGCCTCATCGTCACCGGCGAAAGGACCACCCGGCTCAAGGACCTGACCCTCTCCCGCTCCACGGCGGCGGTCCCCTTCGGCGGACGGTATCGCGCCATCGACTTCATCCTCTCCAACCTGGTCAACGCGGGCATCACCAGCGTGGGCCTCATTACGGAGAAGAATTATCACTCCCTCATGGACCATCTGGGCTCCGGCAAGGAGTGGGACCTGCACAGGAAGCGCGAGGGCCTCTTCATCCTGCCCCCCTTCATGACCAAGGAAAATTCCGGCGTCTTCCGGGGCGCGGTGGACGCCATCCGGTCCGTCATCGGCTACGTGCGCCGCACCTCCGACGATTACGTGATCCTCTCCTGGGCCTGGAACGTGATGAACGTGGACCTGGTGCCCATGATGGAGCAGCACCTCAGTACCGGCGCGGATGTGACCATTCTCTACGCCGAGGACGGCTCCCTGCAGCCCGAGGAACAGAGCCAGGACCTGCGCCTGATCATGGACGAGAAGGGTCGGGTCACGGACATGGAGCTGGACGCCTATCGGCCCCGGAGCGTCAACCGGAGCTGCGACGTGATGATCATGAAGAAGGAGCTCCTCGAATACCTGGTGGAGGAGGCCTTCGCCCGGGGCGAGTACGACTTCCATCGGGACATCCTGCTCAAGAAGTACCGGACCCTGAACATCATGGGCTATAAGTTCGAAGGATTCCTGGCCCGCCTCGAATCCATCGAGAACTACTTCACCGGCAACATGGACCTTTTGAACGCCGACGTGCAGAAGGACCTCTTCAACCCCCGGCATCCCATCTACACCAAGGTGAAGGACGAGGTGGCCGCCCGCTACTCTGTCAGCGCCCAGGTGAAGAACTCCCTGGTGGCCGACGGCTGCATCATCGAGGGCCAGGTGGAGAGCTGCATCCTCTTCCGCGGCGTCCACGTAAAGCCCGGCGCCCGCATCTTTAACAGTATCATCATGCAGGGTTCCGAGATCGGCGAGAACACCCATCTCGAGCACGTGATCCTGGATAAGGGCGTCAAGATCCTGCCGGGTCGGACCCTCCAGGGCTACGACAGCTTCCCCATCGTGATCAGAAAGAATCAAACCGTATGAGCACTGCAGCCAAAGCCGTCAAGCGGCCAAGAAAAACGGATCTGAAGATCGTGGCCAAGGAGGGACCGGCACCGGTCCGGGAGCCCGTGGTGGAAAAGAAGCCGCTGAAGGTGCTCCTGTGCGCCAGCGAGGCCATGCCCTTCATCAAGACCGGGGGCCTTGCCGACGTGGTGGGCGCCCTGCCCGTGGCCCTCAACCAGGAGGGCCTGGACGTGCGGGTGATCCTGCCCAAGTACCGGCTGATCCCCTACACCTACATCTGCTCCATGGAGCACGTGACGGACTTCACCGTGCTCATGGGCCAGGAGCGGCTCTACTGTGGCATCGACACCATCAAGGAGAACGGGGTCCGGTACTACTTCGTGGACAACCTGGCCCTCTTCGGCGGGGACCGGGTCTACACCGGCGACCAGGACGAGGGGTACAAGTTCGCCTTCTTCTGCCGGGCCATTCTGGAGGCCCTGCCCCGGATCGGCTTCTTCCCCGACATCCTCCACGGCAACGACTGGCAGTGCGGGCTCTTGAGCGTGCTCCTGCGGGCCCAGTACGGCATCGACGAGCGGTATCGGGCCATCCGCACGGTCTACACCATCCATAACCTGAAGTTCCAGGGGCTCTTCGACTTCCACTGGCTCAACACCTACCTGGGCCTCAACGAGGGCTACTTCTCCCAGGAGAACCTGGAATTCTACGGCCTCCTCTCCTGCATGAAGGGCGGCATCGTGTTCTCCGACCGGGTCACCACCGTGAGCCCCACCTATGCGGAGGAGATCAAGACCGCTTACTTCGGCGAGCG
>CADCNE010000021.1:0-6990 GCA_902802805.1 uncultured Eubacteriales bacterium | reverse complement strand
CAACGGCATCGACACCGACGCCTACGACCCGGAGACCGACCGGTTCCTCCGCGTCACCTTCTCCGGCGACAACCGGCGGGGCAAGGCCGTTTTGAAGGCGAGCCTGCAGCAGGAGTGCGGCCTCGAGCAGCGGCCCGAGGCGGCCCTCATCGGGTTCATCGCCCGGCTCACCGCCCAGAAGGGGCTGGACCTCATCGAGCGGGTGCTGGACGACATCATGCGCCAGGACGTGCAGCTGGTGTTCCTGGGTCTCGGCGATCGGCACTACGAGGACTTCATCCGGGACGCCCAGAACCGGTACCCCGGCCGGGTGGCCGCCAAGGTGGAGATGAACGAAGCCTTGGCCCACCGGGTCTACGCCGGCACGGACATGTTCCTCATGCCCAGCCAGTTCGAGCCCTGCGGCCTCTCCCAGATGATCGCCATGCGGTACGGGTCCATCCCCATCGTCCGGGAGACCGGCGGCCTCAAGGACAGCGTCCAGCCCTTCAACGTGTACACCGACGAGGGCAACGGCTTCTCCTTCAGCAACTACAACGCCCACGACATGCTCTTCACCATCGAGCGGGCGGTGGGCTACTTCCGCGACGAGGCCCTGTGGGACCGGCTGGTCAAGCGGGCCATGGCCACGGACTTCTCCTGGCATAAGTCCGCTTTGGTGTATAAACAGCTCTACGAAGGGCTGATGGAAAGATAACAAGACAACCGAGAACAAAATTCTTTCACGTCGAGGCAAAAAAACATGGATAAGATCGTAAGACGTATCGGCATTCTCACCAGCGGGGGCGACGCTCCCGGCATGAACGCGGCCATCCGCGCCGCCGTTCGCAACTGTCTCCAGCACGGCATCACCCCCGTGGGTATCCGTCGAGGCTACAACGGCCTTATTCAGGGGGACACCTTCGAGATGGACGCCCGCTCGGTGAACAACCTTTCGGAACGGGGCGGCACCATCCTCTATACCGCCCGCTGCAAGGAGTTTACCACGGACGAAGGGGTACAGCAGGCGGTCCGCACCTGCAAGTACGCCGGCATCGACGGGGTCATAGCCATCGGCGGCGACGGCACCTTCCGGGGGGCGCAGAAGCTGGCTTCCGCGGGGATCAACACCGTGGGCGTGCCCGCCACCATCGACAACGACATCGGCTGCTCCCACTACACCATCGGCTTCGACACCGCGGCCAACACCGCCATCGAGTGCATCGACAAGCTCTCCGACACCATGCAGTCCCACGAGCGGGCCAGCGTGGTGGAGGTCATGGGCCGGCACGCGGGGCATCTGGCCGTCTATGTGGGCCTGTCCGTAGGCGCCACCGCCATATTGGTCCCCGAATTCCCCGTGGACTTCGAGCGGGACGTGATCGAGCGGGTCCGCCAGGGCCGGTACCGGGGCAAGCGCCACTTCGTCATCGTGGTGGCGGAAGGCGTGGGCCGCTGCGACGAGATCGCCAAGCGTATCGAAGAGGAGACCGGTGTGGACGCCCGGGTGTCCATCCTGGGCCACATCCAGCGGGGCGGCGCGCCTACAGGCCGTGACCGGGTCATGGCCGCCCGCATGGGCCACACCGCCGTGGAGGAGCTGGCCTTGGGCCACACCAATTTGGTGGTCTGCTACCGGGATTCCCATATCGTCACCATCCCCATCCATGACGCCCTGGCCATGAAGAAGGGCCTGGACCCGTACATGTACAAGGTGGCGTACGACATCTCCATCTAAACGCAAAAAGGAAGGGCAGCAGGGCTGCCCTTCCTTTTTGTTGCCGCTGCGGCGGAGCGCTACGCCTTCGCTTCGCCTGCGGCCATGCCTATGCCGCTGATGCGGCACCGGGCGGCATGGCCGAGAGGTGTCAAATCCACCGCACATGTCGCTGGATTTGACATATATCAGCCTTTCGTTCTTCCTGCGGGACTTGATTTCGCGCGGCTACACCGCGCCTGACGATACCTTTTGCTGTGTTTGACACCCATTCAACCGTCGGTAGAGTCGCCTCCCTTACGAGGCGCTGGAAAATGGCCCATGGGTCTGGTAAGATGTAGCCATCGAAACCAAGGAGGACAAGGAAATGGAAATGGGCAAGGAAATTCGCCGGCTGCGGCAGGACCGGGGGCTGACCCAGGAGGCTCTGGCCGCGGCGCTGAACGTCAGCGCTCAGACCGTCAGCAAGTGGGAGTGCGGCAACAGCGTACCGGACGTGCAGCTGCTGCCCGAGATCGCCATCTATTTTGGCGTCAGCATCGACCAGCTCTTCGCCATGAGCCCGGAGCAGCAGATGGAGCGGATCGAGAACCGCATCTATGACAGGGGCCTGTTCGACGAGGCGGAGGAGCGGCAGATCGAAGCGCAGCTGAGGGCCTTTGGCGAGGATCCCGCCCTGCACGGTCGGGCAGAACTGCTGCTGACCAAGCTCTACAACAATCAGGCCGAGCAGTATCGGCTGCTGGCGGTGGAACACGGCAAACTGGCCGTAGAGGAGACCCACGGTGACTCCGACGCCGTCAGCGAGCTCACCAACGCCTGGGGCAGCTACATCCCCGACTGGAACGTACGGAACCATCATGCGCTTATCCAATGGCTTAGCGACTACTGCACCAGGAATCCCAAGAACCGACCGGCTCATATGTGGCTCCTCGACAACCTGATCGACGACCGGCGGCTCGCGGAGGCCCGGCAATGGCTCGAAAAGCTGGCCCGGATCGACAGCACCTTCCGCACCCCCATGTACCGGTATCAGATCGCCCTGGCCGAAGGGAAGGGGGAGGCGGATGCGCGGCTCCGGGAGCTGGAAGAGATGCAGGACCAGGAGTGGTGCTGGGCCCTGACCCTGGGGGATATCTACACCCAGCGGCAGGAGTACGACAAGGCCATCGCGTGGTACGAGAAGGGCCAGGACATGCAGCCCGCCCCCAAGTTCACCGACAGCGCCATGAGCGTCGCCCACATCCATGAGATCCGGGGCGACAAGGAGAAGGCCATCGCCGCCTACCGAGAGGTGCTCCGCATCCAGCGGGAGGATTGGGGCATCGTCAGCGGCGAGGAGCGGGACGCCGTGGAACGGGCGATACAGAAGCTGCAGTGATCTGCGCATAGAAAAAAGGACGCCGAGCGGCGTCCTTTTTGCATACCAAGGGTCATACTTCCGGCTCTTCGTGAGCGATCTCCTCTTCAGGGGCCGCCGCTTCGACCACAGGCTCTGCAGCGGGCTCGGGGATGGGCTCGATCACGGGCTCCGGCGCGGGGGCCGCAGGCGCTGCGGGGACCACAGGGGCTACGGGGATCACGGGATCCTGATAGACGGGTGCCTGCGCGGGGGCGGCGACTGTCGCGGCCTGGGTGGTCTGGAGGGACTTAAGGGCCTCGCCCTGGGCTTTGCCGAAGCTGAAGAGCCGGGCCAGGAAGAAGAAGATCAGGGCCACGAGCAGGGAGGACAGGTTCAGGCTCAGGTTCACCTTGTCCAGGGGCAGAGCCAGGCGCCGGATGAACTCGCTGCCGATGAAGTAGCCAAGAGCGATGCCGCAGACCCAGAAGACCAGATGGAGGCTCCCCAGCAGCCGCAGACGGCGGATGTTGCCCACGGTGAAGGGGGTGTCCTCCTTCTTCATGTGCTTGAACAGGTTCCCGGCTACCAGCAGCAGCACGTAGACGGCGATCAGGGCCAGCAGCGCCGCGCCCAGGAGCATGAGGAGCGACAGCTTGGCGTCCCGAAGGTCCAGTGTCAGCACACCGTCCTGGATGAGACCGCCGATGTCCGGCACCTTTTCGATGCCTACCTGGCCCAGTTCAAGCTCCTTCAGGTCGAACACGAGCTTGCCGTCCTGCACGACGTCCTGGAGCAGGTCGTTTTCGTTGACCACGGCCAGGAACACCAGAGCGGCGATGAGGACT
This sequence comes from uncultured Eubacteriales bacterium, assembly GCA_902802805.1. GTDB lineage: Bacteria > Bacillota > Clostridia > Christensenellales > CAG-138 > RUG472. The sequence goes on along the minus strand of CADCNE010000021.1, from coordinate 3,107 downwards.
ATGGCGGCGATGATGAGCAGGATGCGCATGATCTTCAGCAGGACGAAGCCCACGGCAGCGCCCCGCTGCACCTTTTTCAGTTTCTTTTCCATGATTTCTATCTCCTTTGTTTGCTATGCGTTCAGTCTGCGATACAGCTCCAAAAGCTGTTCCGGCGTCAGGGCTTCGCCCCGAACGGTCTCGGGAAGGCCCATTTTCAGAAGGACGGACCGAAGGTCCGGGGTCTCTGTCAGATTATTATACAGCGTCTTGCGGCGCATGCGCAAGCAGGCAGCGGCAAATTTTATGAGGGACCCGGTCGATTCCCGGGGCGCGTCCGGCCGAAGCTCCAGCCTGACCAGGGCGCTGGTCACCGTGGGCGGCGGCAGGTAGGCTCCCGGAGGAACTTCGCCGAGGAGCGCGGCCGAGTAGTAGAGCTGGGAGACCATGGTCACAGGACCGTAGTTCTTCTGGGCGGGCCTTGCGAAGAACCGCTCCGCCGCCTCCCTCTGGACCATGAGGAGCATGGCCGCAGGACGCAGGGCGAGCAGCATGGTCACGATGTCCGTGGTGATGCAGTAGGGCAGGTTCCCCGCGGCGATGAAGTCCGGGGGCAGGAAGCTGTAGTCGGTCCTGAGGCAGTCCCCGTGGATGAGGGTCAGCCGGTCGCTGGCAAGGTCCCGCTGTAAAAAGGCGTACAGCCGCCCGTCCTTTTCCACGGCATAGACTGTCGCCCCCGCGTCCAGCAGCTGCTCCGTCAGGCTTCCGAGGCCGGGACCGATCTCCAGCACCGTCCGGCCACCGAGGGGCAGGGCCGTCGCCAGCCGCCGCAGGACCTTTTCGTCCACGCAGAAGTTCTGGCCCAGGTTTTTGTTGGGCAGCAGGTCTTCCCGCAGGAGGGCCTGCTCCACGAATGTTCTCGTTCCTCTCATGGGTGCATCATACCATTCTTTTGCTCTCGTTGCAAGCGGCCCGGAAAACGGTACATTTTCCGCGAATGGGCTAACTGTCCCATAAACGGACAGACAGGCGGGGCCGGCTTTGCTATACTGTCAGCAGATCAAAGCAAGGGAGGTGAGCGCGATGCAGCTCGAATTGCGACACGCGGCGGAACGGAACGCGAAACGGTACCGGGAGAACCTGAGCTACCTCAGGGGCTATGAAGCGGCGGCGGATGCGGGTCGGCCTCTCCCGTCAAAATATGTGGAGAAGGCCGGCTGGGTCTGGGCCGTGGAACGGGTCAGGGCGGACCTGAAGGCCAAATCGCCCGAGAAGGAGCGGTTCTTTGCCCGGTTCTATCATCTGGACGAGCCGGTCTCCGGGCACCCGGGACGGGGGAGCGAGATCATGAAGCTGTCGCTGGACCTGAACGTGAGCCCGTCCACCCTCTACAAATGGCGGGAGATGATCCTGGCGGATCTGCTGATGGCGGCGGTGCAGATCGGGGTCCTGAAACCCTTCTGAGGGGGGCTTGTCACGGCGCGGGAGAGAGGGTATACTGGCCTTAAGAAACCGACAGGGGGAAAGGGCCATGGTGCACATCGGCAACGACTGGGACGAGCGGCTGAAGGGGGAGTTCGACAAGCCCTATTATCAGGAGCTTCGACAGTTCCTCATCGAGGAGTATCGGCATCACGTGGTGTATCCGGATATGCACAATATCTTCAACGCCCTGAAGTATACCTCGTTTTCGGATACCAAGGTGGTCATCCTGGGCCAGGACCCGTACCACGGTCCCGGCCAGGCCCACGGGCTGTGCTTCTCGGTGCAGAAGGGCGTGGAGCCGCCGCCGTCGCTCCAGAACATCTTTAAGGAGCTTATGGCTGACGTGGGCATCGACCGGCCCCAGCACGGGGAGCTGACCTGCTGGGCGAAACAGGGGGTGCTGCTCCTCAATACGGTGCTGACCGTGCGGGAGCATGAGCCCAACAGCCACAAGGGGAAGGGCTGGGAGATCCTGACGGACCGGATCATCGCGGAGCTCAACGACAAGGAGACGCCGGTGGTGTTCCTGCTCTGGGGGGCCAACGCCCGGAGCAAGAAGGCGCTGATCACGAACCCTCTCCATGTGAAGCTGGAGACCGTGCACCCCAGCCCTCTTTCCGCCTACAACGGGTTCTTCGGTTGCCGCCACTTCTCCAAGGCGAACGCGATATTGGAAGCGTCCGGACAGAAGGCGATAGATTGGAATGTGGTTTAGGGTTTCTTTTGCCTCTTTTTTCTCTTCGTGAAGAGGAAAAAAGCGGCGCAAAAAAGAGAAGCTCAATTGGGATAATGTGTGTTGTTCAGTGAAAGGAGTATTGTCATGAAGAAGATCGAGACGAAAAACGCTCCCGGGGCCATCGGACCGTACAGCCAGGGCATGCGCACCTGCAAGCTGGTGTTCACCTCCGGCCAGATCCCCCTGGACCCCGAGACCGGCGTGATCGTGGGCGAGACCATCGAAGCGCAGAGCGAGCAGGCGCTGAAGAACCTGCAGGCGGTGCTGGAAGCCGGCGGGGCCAGCCTTTCTACGGTGGTCAAGACCACCTGCTTCCTCAGCGACATGGGCGACTTCGCCGCCTTCAACGGCGTCTACGCCAGGTTCTTCACGGGCGATTGTCCCGCCCGCTCCTGCGTGGCGGTAAAGACCCTGCCCAAGGGCGTCAAGGTGGAAGTGGAAGCGATAGCGGAGGTATTATAAATAGTTTTTCTTTTGTCCCTTTTTTCTCTTTAGACAAAGAGAAAAAAGGGACCGAAAAAAGAGAAACTTAAGAAGATATTATGGTCAACGTACAGTAAAGCAGTATCCTCTTAAAGTTTTTTGGTTGCACCTTTTTTTCAAAAAAGGTGCGTGCTTCCAATAAATCCACTACAGGAGGTCCCCTATGGAGTGGCTGGTTTTGGGCTTGTTCTGCGGCGGGCTGATATTGTGCCTGCTGCTGGACTGGTCCATCCTGTACGCCCTTCTGGTGGGGCTCCTTCTCTTTTTGCTCTACGGGCGGCGGAAGGGGTTCGGCTGGGCTGACCTCCTGAAGATGGCCTTCGACGGCGTGAAGACGGTGCGGAACATCCTCATCACCTTCCTGCTCATCGGCGTGCTGACGGCCCTCTGGCGCTCGGCGGGGACCAACCCCGTCATCGTCTGC
>CADCNE010000020.1:22882-31746 GCA_902802805.1 uncultured Eubacteriales bacterium | reverse complement strand
CAGCTTCGCGCCGATGGCCGTCGGCAGCCCGAAGCTTGATGAGCATCTCCTCGTTGCTGGTCATCTCGGTGTAGTTCACCTTGACGCCGGTCTCCTTCTCAAAGAGGGTGATGAGCTCGGGGTCGATGTACTCGCCCCAGTTCAGCACGTTCAGTTCCCCGCCGATCTTGTCGTACTGGTCCCCGTCGGCGAAGCTGTAATCCGCCGTCTCTTCCTCCACCTCAGCCGCTTCCTTCTTGGAGCAGGCTACCGAGGAGAGCACCAGCAGGGCGCACAGCAGAACGATCAACCACTTTTTCATTTCATTTTCCTCCCTTATCCTTCAGTTTTACCTTTTTGTTCTGGATCTCATACTCCCGCTCCTTGGCGATGCGCCTCAGGTTCACGATGAGCAGCAGCGTCACCAGCGGGATGAATATCACGGTGGCCAGGGCCGGGTTCACGCCCTTCGCGCCGCGGGCCGCGGAGTAGATGTAGACGGACAGGACGCTCTTAAGGTCGCTGACGAAGTAGCTGACCACGAAGTCGTCCAAACTCATGGTGAGCGCCATGACGAAGCCCGAGGTGATGCCCGGCATGATGTCCGGGATCACGGCCTTGAAGAGGGCCTGCATGGGCGAGCACCCCAGGTCCATGGCCGCCTCGTAGAGGAGGTCCGAGCTCTGCCGTAGCCGCGGCATGACGGAGAATATCACGTAGGGGATGCTGAACGAGATGTGGGCGACGAGGAGCTTGGCCATATCCCCCACCTGCTTCAGGCTCAGCTTCACCAGGAGCCCGTTTACGAAGGCGAAGAGCATCATAAACGTGATGCCGGTGACGAGATCCGGATTCACCATGGGGAGCTGGGACGCGTTCAGCACCAGGTTGCGGGTGCGCTTGCGCATGCTGTAGATGCCGATGGCCGCCGCGGTGCCGATGAGCGTCGCCAATATGCTGGTGATGCCCGCCACCTCCAGCGTGAGGAGCAGCGCCTGGCCCGCCTCGCCGGTGAACAGGGTGGTGTAGTTATGGAGCGTAAAGCCCTTCCACGCGCCCAGGTTCGCGTAGCTGATCCGCCGCCCCGTGGAGAAATCGTTGAAGGAGAAGACGATCAGGTACAGGATCGGGATATACAGGAACAGGATCATCAGCGCCAGGTATACGTATTTCAATGAGCGAGAGAACTTTTTCACCACATCTGCCCTCCCTGCTTCTGATCCTTGTCAAAATAGTTCATGATGATCGTGGACACCACCACGCAGATGAGCAGGATGATGCTCAGCGTGGAGCCCACGGCGTAGTCTCCCTGGCCGGACAGGGTCTTGAACGCCAGCTCGATCTCGTTGCCGTACAGGTAGTATTTCCCGTTGCCGATGAGGGCGGGCACGGTGAAGGCCGTGATGGCGGGGATGAACACCATGGTGATGCCGGACACGATGCCGGGCACGGAGAGGGGCAGCACCACCTTCGTAAAGGTGATGAAGCTGTTGGCCCCCAGGTCCCGGGCCGCCTCCAAGAGGGACTTGTCGAGCTTCGCCAGGGTGTTGTAAAGAGGCATGATCATGAAGGGCAGGAAGTTATAGACCAGCACCATGAGCACCGCCGCCTCCGTGCCGGTGAGGGTGCCGTCCTTCATACCCAGCAGGTTCGGCAGGAAGTACTCGAGGATGGCCTGCCAGGCGTAGGTCCTGAGCACGAAGTTCATCCACATGGGCACGAAGAAGAGGACGGACAGGAACCCCGCCACGGTCTTCTTCATGTTGGAGAGGATGTAGGCGATGGGATAGCCAAGGAGCAGGCAGATCACCGTGGTCTTGAAGGCCATGACCACGCTGGTCCAGAGGATGTTCCACTTGCCCGCGTCGGAGAGGGTGGTCCAGGCCTTGGTGATGGTCCATTCGCCCCCCACGTTCACCGCGTAGTAGAGGATGAACAGCATGGGCGCCACGATGAAGAGGATCATCCACACGATATAGGGATAGGCAAAGAACTTGCGCTTCATGGACCCTTACTCCTTCTTGTCGGTGAGGATCAGATCCTCCGGGGCAACGAGGATGCCCACCTCCTCGCCGTCCTCCAGGAACTCCTCGGAGCGGGCGATCCAGTCGTTCTCCTCGCAGGAGATGGTGATCTGGTAGTGGGTGCCCAGGAACATGCAGCTCTTGACGGTGCCGGTGAGCTTGGCGTCCTGGGGGTTCACGATCTGGACCTTCTCGGGGGCGATCTCCACCAGGGCGATCTCCTTCTTGTCGTATTCCTCGAGATCGTTGGCGGGGAAGCCCACGTTGTCGATGTAGATCATGCCCTCATTGGGCCAGACCTCGGCATCGAAGAGGTTCTTCTCCCTCGTCTTCTTCATGACGTGGATGGCGTCGGGGGGAATGGAGATGCCCACGGTGTCGCCCACGGCAGCGTAGTCCGTGGTATGGACCACCCACTCGTAGCCGCCGCAGTCCACGTCGATCTCATAGTGTACGCCCATGAACACCACGGACACCACCTTGCCCACCACCCGGGCCTTCTCGGGAGCCACGATGTCGATGTCCTCAGGGCGGATGACCACGTCCACCTCCACGTTCTTGCCGAAACCCGCGTCCACGCACTTGAAGGTGAGGCCCTTCATGCGGACCTTGTAGTCGTCCAGCATGACGGCGGGAACGATGTTGCTTTCACCGATGAAGTCCGCCACGAAGGGGTTGTTGGGCTCGTTGTAGATGTCGGTGGGCTTGCCGATCTGCTGGATGACGCCGTCCTTCATGACCACGATGGTGTCGGACATGGTCAGGGCCTCCTCCTGGTCGTGGGTCACGTAGATGAAGGTGATGCCCAGCTGCTGCTGCATGCGCTTCAGCTCCACCTGCATCTCCTTGCGGAGCTTCAGGTCGAGAGCGCCCAGGGGCTCGTCGAGGAGCAGCACCTTGGGCTGGTTCACGAGAGCCCGGGCGATGGCCACCCGCTGCTGCTGACCGAGAGCTGGTCGATCCAGCGCTTGCCGTAACCCTCCAGGTTGACGAGCTTCAGCATGGCCTCCACCTTCTGCTCGATCTGGTCCTTGGGGGTCTTCTTGATGCGCAGGCCGAAGGCGATGTTGTCGAACACGTTGAGGTGCGGGAACAGAGCGTACTTCTGGAAGACGGTGTTGATCTCCCGCTTGTAGGGGGGGACCTTGGCGATGTCGGTGCCGTTCATCAGGATCTGGCCCGTGGTGGGCATGATGAAGCCCGCGATGAGCCGGAGCATAGTGGTCTTGCCGCAGCCGGAAGGACCCAGCAGGGTCAGGAATTCCCCGTCGTTGATATACAGGTTCACGTGGTCGAGGGCCAGATCCCCGTCGTACTCCTTGGAAACGTCCCTCAGCTCGATCAGTCTTTTACCCATGGCTTGCTCCTCCCGCTATATTAGAATGAGGGCGGCGTGCTCACCCAGAGCACCTTCCCCTCAGTTTTGCCGCTGTTGGTCAGATAGTGTACCCCCGTGGGGCGGAAATAGAAGGCGTCCCCCCGCCGGACCCGATGTTTCTGCTCCCCGCAGAGGAGGGTGATGGTGCCCGAGAGCACATAACCGAACTCCTCCCCCTCGTGGGGATCGTCCGGTTCCGTGGAAGCGCCGGGGCGAAGAGTCACCAAGATGGGCTCCAGAGCGTTCTTCTGGGCGTTGGTCACCAGCCAGCGGATGGTCACCCCCGCCTCCTCGTCCTCCTTGAGGAACATATCGTCCGCCGCGTACACCGCCACGGCGTCCGCTTCCCGGTCGCTGAAGAACTCGCTGACATTGGTGCCCAGAGCCTCCAGGATGTCCATCAGGGTGGCGATGGAGGGCGAGGTGATGTCCCGCTCCAGCTGGGAGATGAACCCCTTGGTGAGTTCCGTACGGGCCGCCAGCTCCTCCTGGGTGAGGCCCAGGCGGACGCGCAGCCGTTTTATTTTGCTCCCGATCTCCATGCGTTAGCCTTTCTAAACTTGAAGTTTACAATCACTAAACGAAATCACTCTGTTTATATCAGATACGGCACCGTTTGTCAATGGCTTGAAACAATATAATCCGCCAAAGATCGACAAATCCCTCCGCGATCAAAAACGGCGCCCCTGTGAGAGGAGCGCCGCTTTGTGCTGCGGGGGAAGATGCTTACTTCATGAAGGTGTCGGCGATCATCTCGTCGATGTAGGCCTTGTACTGCTCCTGGATCTCGGCGGGGACCAGGTCGCTGATGGCGCCGGCGGAGAGGGCGCCGTTCTGCAACGTGCCGTAGATGACCTCGCCGCCGAAGGTGCCGTTCATGACCGCCTGCATGCTGAGGCTCACCAGGGAGGAGTTGTCGGTCACCTGGCTGCAGATGATGCACTCGTTCTGGCCCAGGATGTCGGCGGGCTGGGCGATGTCGAAGATCTTGATGGCGCCGGCGGCCTTGTTGGCCTCGTCGATGGCCTGACGGGCACCGGAGTCAACGGCGGAGGCGTCGCCAAAGAACACGTCCGCACCCTGGTCGATGAAGGCCTTGGCGAACTCGATGCCCTTGTCGCTGGCGGAGAAGGAGTTGGAGTAGACGATGTCCAGGGTCTTGACGGTCTTGCCGGCCTTCTCGCCCACGTAGGCGGCGGCCTCGGCATAGCCGGCGTACTTGGCCTTGGTGGTGTCAAGCTCCATGCCGCCGATGAAGGCGATGGTGCCGGTCTCGGTCATGAGGCCCGCCAGGGCGCCCGCGATCCAGCCGATCTGGGTGGCGTTGGGCAGCAGGGAGGTCACGTTCTTGTTGACGGCCTTCTCGGGGGTGTTGGCGCCGCCGTTGAGCAGGGCGAAGGCCACTTCGGGGCACTCCTCAGCCGCCTGGAGCACGGCGTCGGTGTACTGGTTGCCGGGGGCGTAGATGAGATCGTACCCCAGGTCGCAGTAGGACATGATGGTGTCATAGTAGGCGGACTGATCGATCATGTCGGAGTAGGCGGTCTCCCAGCCGTTGAGCTCGGCCGCGTCGATCATGGCCTTGTAGCAGGCCGCGCCCCAGCCGCCGTCAGAGATGCTGGAGTCGCAGATCATGGCCACCTTGTAGGTCTTGTCCGCGGCAAAGGCGGGGGCCGCCAGAGCGAGGACCATCACGAGGGACAACACGAGAGCAAATACCTTTTTCATACGTTTTCCTCCTTTAGTGTATTGGTAGGGGTCTATTTCCATCCCATATGGGTGAAAACCAATGGTTATCGCTCCTCCTTGCGGTAGGGCTTGCCGCAGCTCTTGGGGCCGGCCTTCTTCATGCCGATGAGGGCCAGGACCACCACCGTGGCCACGTAGGGGATCATCTGGAAGAACTGATAGGGAAGGCCGAAGGACGCCACCTGGAGCCGGATCTGCAGGGCGTCGCAGAAGCCGAAGAACAGGCAGGCAAGGAGCACGCCGCCGGCGCTCCAGCGGCCGAAGATCACCGCCGCGAGGGCGATGAAGCCGCGGCCCGCGATGTTGCCGTCCACATAGGTGGTGGTGTAGCAGGTGGTGATGTAGGCGCCGCCCATGCCCGCGAGGGCGCCGCAGATGACGCTGGCCAGGTACTTGGTCTTGATGACGTCGATGCCCAACGTGGCAGCGGCCTTGGGATACTCGCCCACGGCCTTGTAGTTGAGGCCGCTCTTGGTCCGGTTGAAGTAGATGGCCGTGAATACCACCAGGGCATAGGCAAAGTACACCATGACGGTCTGATCCAGCAGGAGCTTCGTGAAGAAGTTGTTGGGCGTGATGCCCAGGGTGTTCGCCAGGGTGCTCATGAGCTTCACCTGCACGAGATCGGAGCCGCTGCCGAAGTAGACCCGGTAGATGAAGGCCGCCAGGGCCGGTGCGAAGATGTTGATGGCCATGCCGTAGACGATCTGCTCCGCGCAGAGGGAGATGGTGGCGTAGGCGAAGATCATGTTCACGATGATCCCCGCCAGCATGCCGGCCAGCACGCCCAGAAGGGGGCTGCCGGTGAGCAGGCTCACCATGAAGCCCACCAGGGAGCCGATGGTGGCGAGGCCCTCGAGGCCGATGTTGGTGAGGCCCGCCCGCTGGGAGTAGAGCTCAGCCAACGACACGAAGATCAGCGGCGTCGCCATGCGGACGCTCGCGAGGAGCAAATTGGTCACAAAGGTCATATCCATGGCTCACGCCTCCTTTCTTGCGGGGAAGAGCCGCTCTAAAAACGCCTTGAACTCAGGCAGCTTTACGAGAGCGAGGCCCGCCACCGTGAACACGATGACCAGGGCCTGGATGATCTCGGACACGCTGGTGGGGACGCCGGTGGCTGCCTGCATGGTGGTGGACCCCACCCGGAGCGCCGCGAAGAAGATGGCCACCAGGATGGCCGCCAGGGGATGGAGCTGAGCGATGAGGGCCATGGCCACGCCGTCGAAGCCGTAGCCCGCGCCGAAGCCGTTGATGAGACGGAACTGGGTGCCCAACAGCTCCGCGCTGCCGCCGACGCCCGCGATGACGCCGGAGAGGATGAAGCTGAAGAGGATGTATTTCTTCACGGAGAAGCCGTTGAACTGGGAGGCGGTCATGTTGAGACCTACCGCCCTGAGCTGGAAGCCCATGGAGGTGTAGAACAGGAAGTAGTAGATCAAAAGGCCGATGACCACGGCGATCACGAAGGCGCTGGTGCACCTCAATCCGAAGAGCCGGGTGAGCTTCACCTCGTCCGGCACCGACATGGTCTGCGGCACGCTCCCCTCCCTAAGCCAGTTGGTGTACACGACGCCCATGAAGAGGGTGGCCACGTAGTTGAGCATGATGGAAATGATCATCTCGTTCTGGCCCCGATAAATCTTAAGGAGGCCCGGCACCGCCGCCCAAAGGCCGCCGGCCACGCCGCCCGCCACGATGCAGAGGATGATGCCAGGAAGGCCCGTGATGCCGCTTTGGGTGGCCACGTAGCAGCAGACGATGGAGCCCATGAGGAACTGGCCCTCGCCGCCCAGGTTGAACACGCCGCACCGGTAGGCGAAGCAGGCGCAGAGGCTGGTGAAGATGAGGGGCGTGGCCCGGGAAAGGGTGGTGCCCACGCTCCGCTTGCTGCCGAAAGCCCCCTTCCACAGAGCGCCCAGGGCGGTGCCCGGGTTGGCCTTCAGGGCGACCATGATGATGCAGCCGATGAGGAACGCCAGCAGCACGGAAACGAGCGGCACCAGCACGCTAAAGAGCTTGTTTTTGTTCATCGCGTTGCCTCCTTACTTGCCGGCCATGGCCAGGGAGATCTGGTCGATGGGGGGATTGGTGCCGGGGAACTCGCCCATGACGGCGCCCTCGAACATGACGATGATGCGGTCGCTCATCTCCAGGATCTCGTCGAAGTCGGCGGAAATGAGCAGCACCCCGCAGCCCTTGTCCCGGGCGGCGATCATGGTGTCGTGGACGAAGCGGGTGGCCCCGATATCGAGGCCCCGGGTGGGATGGACCGCCACCAGCAGATCGGGGTTGTTTTCGAGCTCCCGGGCCAGGATGACCTTCTGCTGGTTGCCGCCGGACAGGTTCCGGGATTCCTGCAGCACGGATTGGCAGCGGATGTCGTACTTCTGCTGCATCTGTTCGGCGTAGGCCCGCATGGCCCGCTTTTTCAGATGCCAGCCCTTGGCGTCGGAGAACCTGGGCTCGTCGGTCTCTTTGAGAACGATGTTCTCCATGACGGACATGTTACCCACCAGGCCCATCTTGTTCCGATCCTCGGGGATGTGGGACACGTTCTCCAGGATGAACCCGTTGGGAGAGAAGGTGGCCACCCGGCTGCCCTTCATATCCACGGAGCCGCCCTCGGGGGCGATGACGCCGGTGACCAGCTGCGCGAGCTGGCTCTGGCCGTTGCCGTCCACGCCCGCGATGCCCAGTATCTCGCCCCGGCCCACCTGGAGGCTGACGCCGTTCAGGCCGTTATGCTTGCTCGTCTTATGATAGTCCACTGCGTGGAGGGCGATGACGGGGGCCTCCGGTTCGGTGACCTTGGTGTACTGAGAGGGGGTCAGCTCCCGGCCGATCATGAGATTGGCCAGCTCCTCCCCCGTGGTCTCGCCCCTGTTGAGGGTGCAGACCGTCTCGCCGGTGCGCAGGATGGTGATCCGGTTGGAAATGTGCAGCACTTCCCGCATCTTGTGACTGATGAAGATGATGCTCTTGCCCTCCTCGGTCAGCTTGTTCATGATCTTGAACAGGCCTTCCACCTCGATGTCCGTCAGCGCGGCGGTGGGCTCGTCCAGCACCAGCAGCTCCGCGCCGCGGTACAGGGCCTTCAGGATCTCCACGCGCTGCTGGGCGCCTACGGCGATCTCGGTGATCTGCTTGTCGAGCTCCACATCGAGACCGTACCGCTGGGAAAGCTCCAATATCTCCTTCTTCCGGGCGTCCCGGTCGATGAAGATGCCCTTGGTCTTCCTGTCGCCCAGGATGATGTTCTCGAACACGGTCATGGCCTCCACCAGCATGAAGTGCTGATGGACCATGCCGATGCCCAGCTTCACCGCCGTGGCGGGCGAGTCGATATGCACCGGCTTGCTGTGAAGATAGATCTGTCCCGCGGTGGGCTGATACAGCCCGAAGAGGATATTCATAAGGGTGCTCTTGCCGGCGCCGTTCTCCCCCAGGAGGGTGTGGACCTCGCCCTTGAGCACGCTCAGATTGATATCCTTGTTGGCATAGAACTCACCGAACTTTTTGGTGATATGCTCCATGCGCAGGATCTCTTCCATCGTCTTCCCCCTTTCCGTGTCTGTCGGATCGAAACTCGTTCACCGCGCCGCGGCGCGGACAAACAAAAACGCACCGGTCACGAGTCTACGCTTCCGGTGCGCACAAAATGATCCGTCCTGCCTGACAGCAGGAGAAAACTGATTGAGCCCGTTTGCCTTTGTGTTCATCTGCCTGATCAT
>CADCNE010000020.1:0-22867 GCA_902802805.1 uncultured Eubacteriales bacterium | reverse complement strand
TTACCAAGTTCTGTTTGCACAGTCAGAAAATCATTTTGGCAACAAGAAACATTTTCAATTTTATCTTAGCAAAAACCGGCGGAAAACGCAAGGGAGAACCGCATGTTTTTCATAGCATTTTTGGACATCCGCTCTGTCTCGATTTCATTTGACAGAGGACGCGATCAAAGGTATACTATATTATTATGCAAATCACTGAATCTCACGCAAGGAGAACGTCTATGGATCTTTTCGCAAAATGCTACGCCCCGTCTTTGGCGGACGAATACAGAAACAAGGGCATCTACCCCTACTTCAGGGCTCTTGAGAGCCGGCAGGGCCCGGAGGTGGTCATGGAGGGCAAGCGCCGGATCATGCTGGGCTCCAACAACTACCTGGGCCTCACCAGCTGCCCCGAGGTGGTGGAGGCGGGCATCCGGGCTCTTAAAGAATACGGCACGGGCTGCTCCGGCTCGAGGTTTTTGAACGGCACGCTGACCATGCATCTGGAGCTCGAGGCGGAGCTTGCGAAGTTCCTCCGCAAGGAGGCGGTCATGACCTTCTCCACGGGCTTCCAGTCGAATCTCGGCATCATCTCCGCCCTGGTGGGCCGCAGCGACTATATGATCCTGGACCGTGAGAACCACGCCAGCATCTACGACGCCACGCGTCTCAGCTTCGGCAAGATGCTCCGCTATAAGCATAACGACATGGAGGACCTGGAACGGTGCCTCAGGCAGGTGCCGGAGACGGCCGGGGCTCTCATCATCACCGACGGCGTGTTCAGCATGGGCGGCGACATCGCAGACCTGCCCAATATCGTGCGCCTCGCCAAGCAGTACGGGGCCCGGGTCATGGTGGACGACGCCCACGGCCTCGGCACCATTGGCGAAGGCGGCCGGGGCACGGCCAGCTACTTCGGGCTTGAAAAAGAGGTGGACGTGTACATGGGCACCTTCTCCAAGTCCCTGGCCAGCCTGGGCGGCTACATGGCCACGGAGGAACGAGTGGTGGACTACGTGCGCCACTGCTCCCGGCCGTTCATCTTCTCCGCCTCCATCCCGCCATCGAGCTGTGCCACGGCTCTGGCGGCCCTGCGCTATCTTGAACAGCACCCGGAGCTGCCCCAGCGGCTCAGCGACCTTGGCGAACACTTCCGCACCGCCCTCAAGAGCCGGGGCATGGCCATCCGGGAGAGCAAGACGCCCATCGTGCCCATCTTCACCTACACCATGGATAGGACCATGATCGTCGCCAAGGAGCTCTACGAGAACGGAGTCTACGTGAACACGGTGCTCCCCCCCGCCGCCCCCACGGACGGCTGCATGCTGCGGACCAGCCTGATGGCCACCCATACGGAAGCTTTGCTGGACGAGGCCGCGGACGTGCTGCAGCGGGTCCTGCAGGCCGACCATGAATAAGATCGCCATCGTGACCGGCGGCACCAGCGGCATCGGCCTCGCCGCCGTCAACGCCCTCCGGGCAAAGGGCTGCACGGTCTACGCCCTGAGCCGCCACGGGGACATCCCCTGCGACGTTTCGGACGAGGAGAGCGCCAAAGCCGCCGTGCGGCAGATCCTCGAGAAGGAGGGCCGCATCGACATCCTGGTGAACTGCGCGGGCTTCGGCATCTCCGGAGCCGCGGAGCTTACCCCGCTGGATATGGCGAAGCAGCAGCTGGACGTGAACCTCTATGGCACGGCCAATATGGTGAACGCGGTGATCCCCGCCATGCGGCAGCAGGGCGGCGGCCGGATCGTGAACACCGGCTCCGTGGCCGGGTTCGTGCCCATCCCCTTCCAGACCTGGTACTCCGCCAGCAAGGCCGCCGTCCAGTCCTACACCATGGCCATGGGGAACGAGCTACGGCCCTTCGGCATCACCCTCACCGCCGTCCTCCCGGGAGACACCAAGACCGGCTTCACTGCCGCCCGAAACAAGATCGACGATCCTGAAGACCTGTATCAGGGCCGCATCGCCCGCTCCGTGGAGCGCATGGAGCGCGACGAACAGAACGGCGTCCCGGCCCAAAAGGTGGGAGACCTGATCGCCAGGGTGGCTCTGAAGAAGCGGGTCAAGCCTCTCTACATCCCGGGCTTCTCCTATAACCTGGTCAACGTCCTCACGCGCATTCTGCCCAGCGGCCTGGCCAATCGACTGATCGGCCTGCTGTATGCGAAGTGACCGATATGTTCCTTTTTTCTCTTCATGAGAAGAGGAAAAAAGGAACCAAAAAAAGAGAAGCAAAAAGGGTAAGATGGCTCGTTTGGAAGCCTCTTACCCTTCTTACGTTTCTCTTTTGGGCGGCTTCTCTCTTTGTCTAAAGAGAAAAGTCGCAGAAGAACAAGGTTTATCCCTCCGCCTGGGCGGCCTTTTCCTTCTCGAAGCGCTCGGCCAGGACCTTGGTGGTGAGATACGCGACTATGGCGTCGATGGCCATGGGGTTCTTGCCGCCCCGCATGATGGCGAAATCCGCGTCGTTGATGTATTCCTTGATGTACTTCTCGAACATGGGCTTGACCGTGGCAAGATACTGCTCGGAGATGTTCTCGATGGTCCTGCCCCGGCTCTTGATATCCCGGAAGATGCGGCGCAGGAGGCACACGTCGATGTCCACCTGCATGTACACCTTCAGGGACATCATGGCGCAGAGCCGCTTGTCGTAAAAGATGTGGATGCCCTCCAGGATCAGCACCTCCGGCGGGTAGATGAGCTCCTCGGAGTCCTCCCTGAGGTGCTTGGCGTAGTTGTACCCCTTCTTGGTGATGGGCTTGCCCTCGGAGAGAGTCTTCAAGTCCTCGATCATCTCGTCATAGTTGAAGATGGTGGGCTCGTCGTAATTGAGGTGCACCCGCTCCTCAAAGGGTATCTCCGGAAAGCTCCGGTAATAACAGTCCTGGCCGATGATCTCACAGCTGCAGGACAGGGCCTCCTTGATGCGCCGGGCCAAGGTGCTCTTGCCGCTTCCGGATGCGCCGCACACGCCTACGATGATCATGCTCTCTCCCCCTTGCTCTCATTTGTTCCATTGTACCACAACCTGACAAAAAAGCAACGAAAAACCGACCCACAGGGGTCGGTTTCCTCATGTTTGTCCGGTCAGTACTTGCAGGTCTGCAGGCGGTTCATATTCTGGTTGCAGAGCATCACCCCGGCCTTGTAGAAGAGCAGCGCCCTATCGTCGAGGAGGAAGGCCCTGATCTCCCGCTGCTCCGTCTCGTCGTGGTCGGAGAAGGCCTGCACTTCGCCCCGCTGGGTGAGGTTCCCCGCCTCGTCCACGATGTACTGGTACACGCGCTGCCCAGCCGGGATCACCAGCCGGCCCGTGCCTATATCGAAGGTCAGCCGATCCAAATCGTCGAGGAGGGGTCCAAGTCCCCCCTTCACCTGAGCGGCGCCCAGGGCTTCAAGGCCGGTCCCCAGGACGGATACGACCTGGAGCTGCCCGTCGGCGTTCAGGACCAGCCCCCGATCCGGGGTCAGCCAGCAGAAGGCGTCGCCCGTCACGTCCAGGGCATAGTCCCCGGACTTGGTGAGAAAGTGCATGCTGTCCGCCGTCAGGATCACGGCCCCATCCTCATACACCTGCCCCCAGCGGACCTCTCCCGTGCGGGCGGCGGTCCGGGTCGTCTCACGGAGCTCGGCGTCCAGGTTCAAAAGCTCTGCGGTATCGCCGTTTTGAAGGAGCAGCGTGAACCCCTCCCCCAAGGACCCGGCGTCCAGCACCGTGCCCGGCTGAGTGCTTTCGGCGGCCAGCGCCAGCCCGTCAGCATCCAGGGCTAACACATACAGATCAGCGGCCTCGCCTTCGGTCCAAAGCAGCAACCTTTCGTCCCCCGTGTCCGCGGCCCCCCCTACGGCCGCCAGCAGGGCGGCCTCGGCAGCGAAGCCTTCCTCCAGCCCGGGCTCGTAGACGGTGAGCACGGCAAAGGCGTCCCCAGGCCGAGCCCGGTCCAATAGCACCTTGTCAAAATCCAGCCGCGACCCGTCCACCCAGGGCAGGGGTTCCTCCTCGGCGGCCGTATAGAGGGACAGGATAAAGAGCCGATTGCCCATCTCCCATGCCCCCAGGAACGCTCCGCTCTGGGTCAGATCTTTGAGATGTCGGGGCGACTTCCAGTCGCTCACGTCGAAGCGCAGCAGCTCCGTTTCCCCCGCCTGCTCCCGGACGGCAAGGAACTCGTCGCCCAGCCAGAAGATCTCCCGGACCTGGGTCCCCTTCTCCCGCATGGTCAGGGCAAAGACCTGGTTCACCTGGCTGCCGACATATTCGATCACATGGACCTGGTCCGACGTGGGCTGGAACACGGCGAAGACGTCGTCCCGGCGGATGATCTTCCCGGCGGGGACGACGGTTTCCGACTCGGCGTCGTTGGCGGCAGTGGTCTGCGTTTTGGCGGCCTTTGCCGCGCCGAGATCGACGGTCCTGTAGAGGATGGCATCCTCCACCTCCGCCTCGTTCGCGGCGAAGTGGGTGCCCTCCGGGGCCTGTGCCGCGGCGGCCAGCATGGTCTTCGGGGCCTCCTCTTCCTCCACGGCTTCAAACAGTATCTTCGCTTCCTCCGGTTCCGCGGCGGCCATGTCCATAGCCCCTTCCGTGGCCGCCATGGGCGCTTCGGCGGAGGCGGTCTTGTTCATTTGGCTGCGGCCCCGGGAAAGGATCATCACGGACCCCATGCCCACGCCGATGCAGAGCAGGATGCCCGCGGCCACGCTGAGGGCCCTGGCCCAGGCGGGAAAGGCCACGACCTTCCGGGCTTCGTCGGCCTCCCGGGCTTCTTCAGCGGCCCATTTCGATTCCAGTTCCTGCAGCAGCTCCTGCCGGGGATGGATCCGGTCGTTGGTTTCGGTATACTCTTTTTCAAACTGCCGGCTCATTCCACATCCTCCTTCAGGACCTGGCGCAGGGCCTCCCGGGCCCGATGCAGGTGGGACTTCACGGTGGAGGGCTTGGTGTCCGTCATGCGGCCGATCTCCTCCACGGAATACCCCTCGTAATAGAACAGGTGCACGGCAGTGCGGTACTTCTCCGGCAACCCCATAACGGCGGTATAGACGGTGTCGTCCGTATCGTCCTCGGTGGACAGATAGTCCAGCGCCTCCGCCCCCACCCCGTGGCGGCGGTCCGCCCGGGTCAGGAGGCTGCTGCTGGAACGGATGGCCGCGGTGATGAGCCAGGCTTTCTGATGCTCCTCGTCCTTGAACTCCGGCTGACGGCGCAGGCACCGAAAGAACACGTCCTGGAGCACGTCCTCCGCGTCCGCCCGGTTCCGGGTGCGCACCAGGGCCAGCCGATAGATCATGTCGGCATAGGCCTCAAAGAGGGCGCCCAGCTCCAGCGGCACGGCTGCCCCGGCTGTGGATCTCGTCCGTTCCTCCACCCCTTGCTCCCTTCTTCATCAACAACACTCCGCAGCCCGTGAAAAGGTTGCGGAGCGATGAACTTTTATCCTTCTTTGATCAGTTTTTCCATGGCCTTGAAAAAGTCGATGTTCTCGGCGGCCACGGGGTACTTTGCCTTGATGGTGTTATAGCTGACGCTGCCCTTGGGCTGATACCAGGGGTAATCCGCATAGAAGCGGGTGTAGGCGCTGGTGTCGGAGAACTTGTTGCCGCAGCGGGCGAAGATCTCGTTGCGGGCGAAGCCCAAAAGCTGCAACAGGGTCTTGTCCTCAGGGATGGCCAGGCTCCACACGTCCGCTTCGGTGATCCGCTCCGTCAGGCTGTCGGGGAACAGGAGGCCGTCGACGCTGAACGGCGAGGCCCCGTTGTCCTCGGGGTAGACCATGGCCCCTTCGGTGAGGATCTGGACGGTGTAGCGGCCGGGATCGAGATCGCTGGTCCCCAGGGCCTCGTCCCGGGAACCCTTCTCCACGAGGCGCACGTCCGCCGCGGTGGGCAGGCTCCCTCCCGTCAGGTCGAAGAGGTCCGCCACCAGGTACTTCTGGGCGTCGTCAGCGGTGGTGATAGCGTACACGATCCGAAAGACGTTCCCGTGCTCCGCCGCCTCGTCCTTAGCCACGGCGAAGCAGCTGCCGATGACCTCGCTGCTCTTGACGCCGTCGCCGAAGTGCTGCTCCCTGGCCTCCTGGATGGCCCGGCGGACCGGGCTCTGGTCCACTTGATAGAGACTGGTGAGGAGCACCCCGTCCGCCTGTCCCCCGGCGGAGGCGGTCATATTAGCGGCAGAGACAGTCTCCGGCTCCACCGGGTGCTGCTCCTCGTAGAGGGTCTCCACTTCCTCGAGGGTATAGGTCCAGGTGGTGTCCGTCAGCTTCACCCCGTTTTCAAGGAGCATGGCATACACATTTTCAAGGGTGCTGCTGGTCTCCACCAGGAACCCCTGCACCAGGGGCGTGATGTAGTAGCCAAGGCTCAGCACCGCCTTATAGCCCGTATGGGCCTTGCGGGTGGCCTCGTCGTCGGGCAGGTCCCAGCCTGTAGCCCGGAGCATCCGCTCATGGTCCACGGTCAGCACGTAGCCGCCCATGGAGTTCTTGCCGCAGAGGACGTATTTCTTCATACTGAGCTTCCGGGGGTATTCGAGGCCCGCCCGATAGGCGGTCTTCATGTCCGTCTCGGTCCAAGTCCACTCGGTGTTGATGAGCTTTAGGCCGCCCTTGCGAAGGTCCTCGGCGGCGGTGGCTCTATCGCTCCCGGTCTGGATGAGCCAGCCCCCCTCCTCCCGGGGGGTCACCAGGAAGGTGAGGGAATAGACGGTAGCCACGTCCGGGTAGCGATCGAGGTCCAGCGTGGTGCTCTTGGGGTTGGGGAGGTGCATGTCCCGCACGATGGCGTCCGCGTCCACGGACACGGTGTACACCTCGTCCTCCATCTCCACCTTGGCGTATTTCTGCATGTCCACGGCCCGCAGGTTCATGCCCCGGCTGAAATAGCCGTAGCAGACCACCCCGGCTGCCGCCAGCACCACCAGGCACAGCAGCACCGTCAGGATCATGAACAGGGTCTGTTTTCCTTTGGCGTTCATGGGGGCCTACCGTTTCTTCCCGCAATGGGGGCAGATCTCCTCGCTGCGGCTCATCTTGCCGCCACAGAAGATGCAGCGCACGGCCTCCTCCGCCTCAGACGCTCCCTGGGGCTCGGCCGCTTCGGTCTCGGTCTCGGGCTCCGCCGCTTCCGGCGTCTCGGCCTTCGGCGCTTCGGCGATCTCCTCGAACACCTCCTCCGGCGCCTCCTCCACGGGAGCGACGGGCTTGGGCGCCTTCTTCTTCACGGACGCCTCCCGGCGCTCAAGGTCGATCTCGTCCGGCCGCTCGGCCATCCGCTCCCGCCGCCTGGAAGATTCCTCCGGCCGCCGCCTGGGGGCTTCTTCGGGCCGCCGCCGCACCGGCCGCGGCTCCTCCCGGCGAGACCGGGGATACTCGTCGTACTCCTCCCTGCGGGTCCGGCTCTGTTCCACAGACCGGCTCACCCGGCGATAGGGCTGCTCGCCCCGGGAGGCCGGGGGCCGGGTCTGGTGCCGGGGCCTAAAGTCCTCCTCCTCGTCCTCCTCGTCGTCATCGTCGGTGCTGACGATAGCCACGGTGAGGATAATGGCGATGAGCAAAAAGGCGCAGCCCATGACCAGGGCCACCACGAAGGTCTGGTCGAAGCCCTGATAGATGGTGCGCTGGATAAAGGCCGCGTTCCGGCGGACGCTAAACCAGGCCACCAGGGTAAAGCCCAGCAGCACCGTGGCCAAAGTGGCGAGGATCGTGCGGATCGTTTTCATGTCAATGCACCTCCGAAATCATGAGTCCAGCAGGGCCTCCAGGCCCAGCAGCAGGTTCCAGTTCTGTCGTTCCGTGGGGGTAAAATACTGCTCCGGGGCGTCCTCGGCGGGGCTGTACCAGCCGCAGATGCCGTAGTGCTCCAAAAACGCCTCCTGACCGGGATCGGAGAAGGTATAGCCGTGTCGGGCCAGGATCTCCATGCGCACCCAGGTGATAAGCTCCGCCATGGTGTATTCCCCGTTGCCCACCAGCCGCCAGAGGTCGTCCTCCTCAAGCTCGTCCGCGCTGGGGGACCAGAGGCTCCCGTCGGGCAGGGGGTGGCTCATGGGCAGGCCCACGAAGCGGATGAAGCCGTTGTAGTCGAAAGTGGGCCGGCCGGCGGTGATCACGCTCCCCCCGATGAGCTCGTACATGGTGCAGCCGGCGAACTCCGTGGAAAGGTCCGTGGCTTCCGCAGCGGTGTCGTACATGGCCGCCTCCGACCGGGCGAACTCAACGCCGGTCCCGGCCCTGTAGTTCAGGTCCCACACGTCCACGGTGAAGCAGCAGCCGCCCACGGACCGGCCCTCCCGGGCCCCGGTCTCCTGGAGGGAGTAGGCGGCCCGGAAGCAGTTTTTGTGCTCGCTGCCCGCCGGGAAGACCAGGAACCAGGTCCCGATCCTTTTGGTCACATAGTCGCTGCCGAAGATCTCCTTGCCCAGCCTGTCCCGCTCGAAGCGGACCTGCTCAAAGACCTTCCTCAGGTTCAGCCCCTTGCCCTGCTCGTCCAGCAGGGAGTCGAGATACCCCTCCGTCAGTACGGTCTTGGGATGCTCCACTTCCTCCGCGATGACGGGGGGCTCCTTGTCGATCACGGTCCGGGGCAGCACCTTGACCTGAGAGGTCCAGGTCCGCTCTCGGAGGACGATGCCCTGCCGCTTCAAAGGCCCCTCCTTGACCACGGCGGTGACGGTCATCACGTCAGGCTCCTCCGTGAATCCGAGCTCCAGCTGTATGCCGAGCAGAGCCTTCACCGCCCCGTTTCTCAGGGCCTTCTCATCGGTGCGGGGGTCCGGGAGCTCCAGCTCCGTCAGCAAGCCCTCCACATCCAGCACCGCCGTGACAGTGTCCTTGGTCCGTGTCAGGGTGGTGTAGGCGGCCAGGTCGGCCGTCCGCCGATTCGCCCTGCCCAGGAACAGTGCCCACGCGAGGGCCAGCAGGATGATGCCCACGGACAGCACCAGGACCACAGCCAACCGGCCCGGATGCTTCACAGTGTACGTTACGCGCCTTTCCTGCTCCATGGGTATCCCTCCCCTTTTATATTGGATACTTTGGCAATATTATACGCGGATCGGCGGGTAAATTCAAGGAAACGGGAACCTCCACCAGGGAGATTCCCGCATTGTTAAACGTTCCTTTACAATTACGAAGGTCAGAACACGAAGTTGCCGTCCCGGAACACGGGGACGCACCGGCCGTCGGCGGTGTAGCCGTCGATGGAAACGTCCTCCGTGCCCACCATGAAGTCCACGTGGGTGATGGAGGTGTTGAGGCCGTGGGCCCGGCGCTCCTCCTCGGACATATCGAGGGCCCCTTCCACCGTCATGGGGTAGGCCTCGCCGAAGGCCAGGTGGCAGGCGGCGTTCTCGTCGAAGAGGGTGTTGTAGAACAGGGTCTTGCTGTTGCTGATGGGGGAATCGTAGGGCACCAGGGCCACCTCGCCGAAGCGGCTGGCGCCCTCGTCCACGGCGATGGACTTTCTGAGCAGCTCCTCGTTGGCGGTGGCGGAAGCCTCCACGATCTGCCCCGCCTTCACCACGAAGCGGATGTTTTCGATCACGTTCCCGTCCTTAGAAAGGGGCAGGGCCGCGTAGATGACGCCCTCGCAGCGGTTCCTATCGGGGGCAGTGAAGATCTCCTCCGTGGGCATATTGGGCATGAAGAACTGGCCGTGGGCGGAATGCTCCCCGCCGGCGCACCAGATATGGCCCTTGCAGAGGCCCACGGTGAAGTCGGAGCCCAGGGCGTTATAGTAGTGGAGCCTATCGAAGGCATAGTCGTTCAGGATCTTCACCCGGCGCTGCAGGTTCTCCTGATGCTGATGCCACTTCTCCACGGCGGTGCCGTCGCCGGTGACCCGAACGGCCATGAAGATCCGCTCCCACAGGGCCGCCAGGGCTTCCGCCTCAAGCTTGTCCGGAAACACTCGTTTTGCCCAAGCGGGGGACGCCAAAGCCCCGATGCACCAGGGGAAGGCGCTGCCCATGAGGAGCTCCCGATACCGCTTCATGTACTTGCCCGAGGCCCGGTGCTGCCGCTCCAGGCGGCTGGGGTCAACGCCCTTCAGGTTCTCCGGGTCAGAGGACACCAGGCGCAGGAAGCAGGCGTTCCCCTCGGCGTAATCCGTGTTGAACCGGACCTTGTATTCGGGGATCACGTCGAAGGTCTCCTCCGCCGCCGAAAGGCAGGTCATGCGGGTGATGGCATCGTCAGCCCAGCTCACGTCCACCAGCCGGGCCCCGGCCCCATAGGCCGCCTCTACGCACAGCCGGGCGAAGGGCGCCTGGTCCACCTGGCTGGTGATGACCAGGTCCTGGCCCTTCTGGACGTTCACGCCCACCCGGACCAGCAGATCGGCGTATTCCTTCAGTTTGTCTTCAAAAGTGTACATAGCTTACTCCTGAGAGGCACGGTTCAGGCTCTTCTGCTTGGAGGAGAGCACCAGGAATACGAAGCCCAGGGCAAAGAAGATGGCGAGGGACGCCACGGCGATGTTGATGGTGCCGCCCGCCAGCTTGACCCAGGCGATAACGGCGGAGCCCAGGAAGGAGGCGCCCTTGCAGAAAATGTCGTAGATGCCGAAGTATTCGCCGGAGTTCTCGGGGGGGATGATCTTCGAATAGTAGGACCGGGACAGGGACTGGATGGAGCCCTGGAAGCAGCCCACGCCGAAAGCGAGGATCGCAAAATGCAGCAGGGTCTTGAGGGCCAGGGCGTAGAGGCATACGGCGAAGTAGCCCACGATGCACACCAGGATCAGGGGCACGGTGTTGTACTTCTTGCTGAGTTTCGCAAACACCAGGGAGCCGATCCACGCCACCACCTGGGTAGCGAGGAGGAACACCACCTGTCCCACCGTGGGAAGGCCCAGATCCGTGCCGATGTTGATGCAGTTGTCGATGATGGTGCCTACGCCGTCGATGTAAAGGAAGAAGGCGATGAGGAAGAACAGGACCTTCTTGTCCTCCAGGGCGATCTTTTTGAAGGTGGAGAGGATCTTTTTGAACACCTTGCCCACGCTCGTGTGGGTGGCCTCCACGTAGTTGTTCTGCTTATAGTTGCGGATGAGGGGCAGGGTCACCAGCATCCACCAGCCCGCGGTGACGCCGAAACCGATGATCTTGCCCACCAGGGGCGAGAACACCATGAGGCTCTCGGAGAGGCCGCCGGAGAGGATGTAGGCCACCATGGCGATGAGGAAGGGGATGCAGGAGCCGATGTAACCCCAGGCGTAGCCGTAGGAGGAGACGGCGTCCATGCGGTCCTCGGTGGTCACGTCGTTGAGCATGGAATCGTAGAAGGTGAGGGACGCCTGATAGAGGATCTTGGTCAGGATGTAGACGATGAGGAACAGCATCCAGCTCCAGCAGAAGCTGTTGAGGACGCAGCCCACGACGCCGGCGGCCACGGTGGTCTGGAAGAAGATCTTCTTCGTCTCCTTCCGGTCGGCCAGGGCCCCGAAGATGGGGCCGAGGAGCGCCACCACCACCGTGACGATGGAGATAGCCAGGGCGTAGTAGGCCGTGGCCTGGTCGCTGGTGATCTGCCCCGGGCCCGTGCCGATGGCCAGGTCCTTGAACCAGATGGGTATCAGGGAGCAGGCGAGCATGGTGTAGGCGGAGTTGCCCACGTCGTACAGCACCCAGGAGAATTCCTGCGGCGTCAGGTCGCGGAATACCCTGGTCTTGTTCAGCCAGTTAAAAAGTCCTTTCATGACTCTTCCTCTTTTTCGTCGTATTTCGGGATATGCCCGTATATATTATTGCCATAAAATGCCGCTCAGCACAAGGGGCAAATTAAGAAAATGAATATATTGACGCATGCCTGGGCTTGGGGTAGAATAGGAAATCACCGTGTGAGCCGTGGTCGAGCGCGGCCCATTCCATGAAAAGGAAGATATCTATGAGCAACAAACATTCCTCCGCCCTGTGGATCGCCCAAAGCGCCGCCATTGCGGCCCTGTACGTGGTGCTGACGCTGATCTTCGCCCCCATCTCCTTCGGGGAGATGCAGGTGCGCATCTCGGAAGCGCTGACCATCTTTCCCCTGTTCACCCCGGCGGCCATCCCCGGCCTGTTTGTGGGGTGCGTGCTGGGGAACCTGCTGGGCGGCGCAATCCCCCTGGACGTGATCTTCGGGAGCCTCGCCACCCTGATCGGCGCGGTGGGCGGGTATCTGCTTCGGAAAAACCGGTGGCTGGTGCCCCTGCCTACGGTGCTCTCAAACACCATTATCGTGCCCTTCGTGCTCCGGTACGGCTACGGGGTGGAGCTGCCCATCGTCCTCATGATGGTCTACGTGGCCGTGGGCGAGATCATCAGCTGCTACGGGCTCGGGGAGCTGCTGGCCACGGTTTTGCAGAAGCATCCGACCATCTTCGGAAACAAAGCGAAATAAGGAAACGGAGGAGACAGAGATATGGAACAGCTGACCATCGGCAAGGGGTTCACCCTGACCTGCCCCGAGGGGTTTCGACCGGTGACCAAGAAGGAGCGCGATCGGTTCCACATGCCGGAGAGCGACGACAGCCTGGGCCTCATCCGGGAGGACGACCGCATCGTGGCGTCCATGGGCTGGAAGGACGTCGGCGCCTTCGCGGGGATACTGCTCCACGTCATCTCCCCTGCCGCCAGCGTGGAGGCCAGCGTGAGCCGGGACATGGCCGGCTACGGGTATCGGAAGGAAAAAAGCCTGCGCCGTGAGATTGGCGGCGTGAAGGCGGAGGGCTTCCGCTACACCTACACCGCCGGGGACAACTACATGGTGGGCGAATCCTACGTGACCCGCCAGGGCCGGTCCCTGACCTTCTTCCACGTATACTTGCCCGACGAGCTCAGGGAGCAGGGGCTCCCCCACTGGAACGCCCTTCTGGACGCCGTCCAGCCTCTTTGAGGCTGTCGTAGAAGGCGACAGACCCTGACCTTTTACCGTCCCTTCGCCGGGGCGGCTTTTTTATGTCTTGTTTGGGGCGAGAGTGACTTCCTCTGGCGAAACCATCCTTCCCTTTTTTTCGTGTGCTATGCTTCCTCCCAGTTCATAAAAGAAAGGGGGTCCTTCGATCCATGCTTCGTTCCCTGCGCCTGTTGCTCCTGACCGTTCTCGTGTCCCTGTCCTATCCCCTGCTCCGCTGCGACGCCCAGAAGACCGCCGCCCAATACGACGGCGGGGAGCCGCCGCTGCAGGTGGATGTGCGGCTCCAGGGCATGAGCCAGCCCAGTTTGAAGCCCACGCCTGCGGCCAGCGCCACCCCGTCGTCCACCCCTTCCCCGTCCCCCACGCCTACGCCGACCCCGGAGCCCACGCCCTTCTCCCTCTACTGGGTCAGCGACGCCCAGGTCTACGCCTACCGGTATCCCAAGGTGTACAACAAGATCTTCACCTACATGGCCAACGCCTGTGAGGAGCAGAACGCCATCGGCGTCCTCATGACCGGAGATCTTGTGGACAACCGGACCGAGCAGCGACACTGGGACCACGCCAAGGCCGCCATCGGCCTCATCCGGGACAAGCTTCCCCTGTGGGTCGTGGCGGGGAACCACGACGTGGGGGCGGACAAAGGGGACTACAAGACCTTCCTCTCCTATGGCTTTTGCGCCGCCGAGGAGGGGGATCTGCTCTATAAGGACGGGGTCTGCTGGTACGACACCTTCACGGCGGCGGGACAGGACTTCCTGCTCCTGGGCATCGGGTGGCAGAACGACAGCGACTACCTGTCCTGGGCCCGGGGCGTGCTGGAGACCTATCCGGACCACACGGCCATCCTGCTGGTCCACAGCTTCCTGACGGATAAGGGGAACCTTACCGGCACGGGCAAGAACCTGGAGAAGGAACTGCTGAGCCATTACCCCAACCTGCGCCTGGTCCTCTGCGGCCACAACGACGGCTCCGCCCGCTGGCAGAAGGAGTACGAGGACGGTCACGGGGTGAACGCCCTCATGTACAACTTCCAGGACGACAAGAAGAACGGCCTCGGCTACATCCGCATCCTGACCTTCGATCCGGCGGACCGGTCCCTGCACGTGACCACGTATTCGCCGTGGTTCGACGATTACAACTATTATAAACACGAGACGAAGGATACGTTCACATTGACCGAAGCTTGGTGAAGTAATGAGGGCGTCTGAGACGCCCTCAATTCATGGAGACAGCGCGTTTGCGCTGTCGAGAAATCATGGGCACATGCCCAAATCATGCTGCGTTCAGCAGCAAATCATCCTATGATTTGGCTTCGCCATGATTTGCCCTTACGGGCATGATTTGACCTTTGGTCATGATTTGCCTGCGGCATGTTTATGATGGGCGCGGCGATACTGGTGAAGGGCTACCCCCACAGCCAGCAGCCCCACGATCCCCGCCGCCAGGGGGCCGGCGTGGTCCGCCGCCCAGAGGGCCTTCCCCTCTGCCTCATCCCAGGGGCCGGGGGTCGGGGTGGGCGTCGGCGTCGGTGAGGGCGTAGGCTCCGGCGTGGGCTCGGTCGTCGGTTCCGGGGTGGGCTCCGGCGTAGGCTCCGGAGTGGGTTCCGGCGTGGGCTCCGAGGTCGGCGTGGGGGTGGGCGGCACATAGCCTACCAACTGCTCCTGCGGGATATGCTCGAAAAGATCGTTCCCCGTGTCCGGGCCCACCGTGGACCAGGTAAGTCCGAAGTGGACGATGTCCCCCCGGGATGAGCGGGAAGCGCCGGGCCTGAATGGACCCGCGACCTGGGTCTCATGGGCCTTGAAGGCGGCCTGGGCCACCTCCAGGGCGGTCTTCCCGCCGTAGTGGGAAAGAGGCGTGTTCACCGGCAGCCTGACCCGGCTCATACCTGTGGCGAAATGCTGGTAGACCTTCCACACGGTCCAGGTGCCATACTCGCTGGCGGAGTCCGGGTCGTAGTCAGGGTCCGCCGCCAGGGCCACGGCGTCGTAGGCGGCCTTGGCGGAAAGCTTGTGCTGCCAATGGCCGTACTCCCCGTTCGCCGGATCCTGGGTCACCACCACAAGAGGTTTGATCTTCCGATACAGGCGCACCAGCTCCAGCGTCACGTCCTCCTGCTTACAGAGGTCCTTCCGGCTCTTCGGGGAGTTCATGGGGACGTCCGGGAAGCCCAGGAAGAAGGGATGGGTGTCCATGCCCCCCAGCCACAGGCCGTTGATGCACTCGTGGGCCCGCTGCCAGTTGGGCAGCGTCACATAGACCACGGTCCCGGCGAGGCCCCGTTCTCCGCCGTAAAGGGGGTACACGCCCCCGAGAAACACCCATTCGTCGTCGGGATGAGTGGACACCAGCAGAAAATCAGCCTTCTCAAGAGCGGCCGCCGGGTGGGGCGTATCGTCCGGCAGAGTCTCGGGGCCGAAGACGGACACCTCCGCCAGCCGCAGTTCCTCAAGGGGCACGATCTCCGCCAGCCGACACCCGTTGTCGAGCGGGACGGTCAGAGCGACAGCGTCGGTCCGCACCGTCCTGGTCCCCAGGGGCAGGCCCAGAGCGTCCCGCTCCACCAGAACGAAGGCGGAGCTGATCCGGGAGAGTCGCAGCACCAGGGCGCCCATGGGCTCGTCGGCGCGGATGGTCAGCCGGCAGTTCGTATCGAAGGTGCAGGCGTATCGGGTGCTCCCGTGCCGAGTACAAGAGCCTTCTCCTGACGCTCCTCGTGTACGCCGCGGGTGCGGGGCTGATTAATCTGGTAAGGCTTTTTTAGTAAAAAAACAACCGACAGAAACACGAAACGGATGGGCAAAAACCCATCCGTTTCTTTTAGCCGCCCAGATAGGCTCTCTGGACCGTGTCGTCCTTGCGGAGGTTCTCAGCGGTGTCGGACAGGACGATGTCGCCCGTCTCCAGCACGTAGCCCCGGTCCGCCACCTTCAGAGCTTTGTTGGCGTTCTGCTCTACCACCAGAATGGTGATGCCCTGGTCGTTCAGCTTCTTGATCACGTCGAAGCAGGTGTTGACCATGATGGGCATGAGGCCCATGGACACCTCATCGATGAGGAGCATCCGGGGGGAGAGCATCAGGGCCCGGCTGATAGCCAGCATCTGCTGTTCGCCGCCGGACATGGTGGAGGCAAGCTGGTTTTTGCGCTCGCCCAGCCGGGGGAATATCTCATAGACCCTGGCCATGTTCTCGGCGATCTTCTTTTTATCCTTCAGCTCGTAGGCGCCCATGCGCAGGTTCTCCTCCACGGTGAGCTTGGCGAACACCCGACGGCCTTCGGGCACGTACCCGATGCCGAGACCCGCCCGCTTGTGGGCCGGCAGATGGGTGATGTCCTGACTGTTGTAGAGGATCTGGCCGGGATCAGGGTGGATTTGCCCGCGCCGTTGGGGCCGATGACGGACACCAGCTCCCGATCCTCCACCTTCAGGGAGATGCCGTGAAGGACCTCCATCATGCCATAGGATACGAATAGGTCTTTGATCTCCAGCATAGATCAGTCCTCCTCTCCCAAATAGGCCTCGATGACCTGTTTGTCGTTTTTGACCTCCTCCGGGGTCCCCTCGGCGATCTTCTTGCCGTAACTCAGCACGGTGATCCGATCGCAGACCTTCATGGTGATGGGCAGGTTGTGCTCGATGAGGACGATGGTCTGGCCCTCGCTCTTGAGCTGCATGACGAGGGCGGTGATCTCGTTGATAGCGAAGTTAGAGAGGCCCGCGCAGGGTTCGTCCAGCATGATGAGCTTGGGCTCCGTCACCAGGGCCCGGGCGATCTCCAGCCGCCGCAGATACCCCAGCGACACGTCGGAGGCCTTCTTGTTGGCCACGGATTCGAGGCCCACCCGGCGGATGACCTGCTCCACCCTGTCCTCCACCTCCCTGGTCTTGGCCTTGTGGAAGTAGGAGCCGATGCCCGTGTAGGCATGGACGCCGGCGGCGGCCACCACGTTGTCGAAGATGGTGAGGCCGGCGAGAGGCTTGGAGATCTGGAAGGTCCGGGCGATGCCCTTCTTGGCCATCTCATGGGCCGGGGTCCCCTGGACCTCCTTCCCCTCGAAGATGACCTTGCCGGCGGTGGGGGTGTACACGCCGCAGATGGCGTTGAAGAGGGTGGTCTTGCCCGCGCCGTTGGGGCCGATGATGCCCAGCGTCTCCCCTTCGTATATGGAGAGGTCGAAACCGTCGATGGCCTTGAGGCCGTCGAAGTACATCTTCAATCCTTCGATGCGCATCAGTTCCTTCATGCCTTCTCCCCTCCTTTCACGGATTCCACGATCAGGTCGGCCCGGGTCTTCTTCTTGGGCACGATCCTGCGCCAGAGCCTGGTGAGGGCGTTCCAGAGGGGCGAATCCTCGCCGATGAGGCCCTGGGGCATGAACCGGACCATGAGGACCAGCAGCAGGCCATAGACCAGCTCCCGGTAGTCCTTGGCAAAGCGCAGGATCTCCGGCAGGGAGGTGATGAGGATAGCGCCGAAGATGGGGCCCCGGATGGTGCCGAGGCCGCCGATGACCACCATGGACACCACCTGGATGGAGACCACGAAGGCAAAGTCCGAAGCGGAGATGAAGCCCATGCGGTGGGCGTAGATGCCGCCGGCCAGGCCCGCCATGGCCGTGCCGATGGTGAAGGCCAGGATCTGGTACTTGTTCACGTTGATGCCGAAGGAGCGGGCGGCGGCGGAGTCGTTGTTGATGGAGGCGAGGGCCATGCCGAACCAGCTCTTACGCATCTTGACCAGCAGAAGGCACAGGATGACGATGAAGATGACCGTCATCAGGAAGAACTGCTTGTTGCCCATCTTGACGCCGAAGACCACGGGCTTGGCGATGGTGAGGCCCAGGGTGCCGCCGGTGATCTTCATGCGGTTGAAGAGGGCCTCCATGACGAAGTTGATGCCGATGGTGGTGATGGCCAGAAAGTCCGCCTGGAGCCGCAGGGAGATGACGCCCAGGATCGCGCCGAAAGCGCCGGAGACCAGCATGCCCGCGGCGAGAGCCAGGAAGAAGTTGCCCCCGTGGGTGGTGATGATGGCCGCCGTGTAGGCGCCGATGCCGAAGAAGGCGGCAATGCCCATCATGGCCTGGCCCGCGTAGCCGGTGATGATGTTCAGCGACAGGGCCAGCATGGTGAAGATGGCGGCGGTGGCCAGGATGGAGAACAGATAAAACGTATTCATGGTCTCGCCTCCTTACACCTTGTTCCTGCGGCCCATGATGCCCTCAGGCTTCACCAGCAACATGATGATGAGGACCACGAAGGCGATGGCGTCCTTGGGGATGGGGATCTTGGTATAGACGGAGAGGAACACCTCCGCGATGCCGATGATGAGGCCGGCGATGACGGTGCCCAGGGGATTGCCGAGGCCGCCCAGCACGATGATGGCCAGCATCTTATAGGAGGGCACCTCGCCGAGGGCCGGGGTGATGTTGTTGTAGAGGATGCCGGTCATGATGCCCGCGGCGGCGGCGAAACCGTAGCCCAGGATGTAGGAGAGGGCCATGGCGTTGTTGGTGTTGACGCCGCAGACCAGGGCGATCTCCCGATCCCCCGCGGTGGCCCGCCAGGCAAGGCCCAGCCTGGTCCTGTTGAGGATGAACCAGAGGATGGCCAGCAGGATCGCCGTGAGCACGAAGATCAGCAGCCACGCGGGCTGGATGATCACCTTGCCCACCCGGATGACCTCCATAGGGAATTTCAGGTTGTAGGTCTTGGAGTTGGGGCCGCAGATGAGGCGTACCGCGTCCGAGGAGATGGTGAACAGGCCCACCGCCGCCACCAGGGGGATGATGGACAGGGTGCGGGGCTTGGCGAGGATGGGCGAATAGATGGCCCGCTGGAGGAAGATGCCCAGAAGGCCCACCAGAAGCATGGACGCCAGAAACGCCAGCACGATGCTGCCGGTGGTGTAGTAGATATACCAGCCCACATAGGCGCCCACCAGGTAGGCGCCGGCGTTGGCGATATCCAATATCCCCAGGATGCCGTAGATCAAGGTGGCGCCCATGGCGGTCAGCGCGTAGAGGCTGCCGATGGTCAGTGCGTTGATCAGCTGTTGCAGAAACATAGTATGCTTGCTCCTGTGTGTTCAATCGAAAAAGCGGGGATGCCTTTTGGCATCCCCGCTGCCGGAAAGGACAAAAAGGCGTTCTTACGCGGCAGTCTTAATAGTTGGCGGGATCGATGATCTGGGCATCGTCCACCACGCCGAAGTAGTGGTACTCACCGTTGGTGACCAGCTGGACCTGGATGGGCTTCACAGCGGAACCCTCGGCGTTGTAGTAGAGGAGCGTGCCGGTGACGGTATCGAAGTTCTTCATGCCGGCGATGAACTCCTTCATGGCCTGGGTGTCGGTGCCCACGTTCTTCATGGCCTCGAAGAGGACCTGGAAGGCGTCGTACACGGAAGCGCCCACCATGTCGGGCTCGATGCCGAACTCCTCGCGGTAGTTCTTGATGTAGGCCTGGGTCTGCTCGTTCTGGTCGTCACGGTTCATGTTGGTGGTGATGTACATGCCGTTGGCATACTCCTTGGCGATGTCCAGCAGCATCCAGGAATCGGCGCCCTCGGTGCCCAGCACGGGGATGTTCAGGCCCTGCATGCCCACCTGACGGAGGACCTCAGCGGCCTGCTCATAGTAGTTGACGGAGTAGATGAGGTCCGCACCGGCGGCGCCGGCGGCGGTGACCACGGAGGTGAGGTCGCTGTCCTTGATGGACACGCCCTGCTCATAGACCACCTTCACGTCGGGGTAATCCTTTTCGAGCTTGGCCTTGAAGGCGTTGACCTGGGTGGTGCCGAAATCGAGGTCCACATAGATGATGGCGACCTTGGTGGCCTTCAGCTGCTCGGCGGCGACCACGGCAGCGCCGGTGGCCTGGACCGCGCCGGGGAAGGACTGGGAGAAGATGAGATCACCGGCGCCGGTCACATCGGGATGGACGGCGTAGGCGGAGACCATCAGCTTGCCCGCTTCCTGGAAGATGGGGGCAGCCACCTTGGTGGGGCCGGAATAGGAACCGGAGACCACAGCGGCGATGTCCCGATCGCCCGCAAGACGCTCGGCGATGTTGGCGGCCTGGGTGGTGTCGAGGCCATCATCGAAGTCGACCAGCTCCACCTGGGTGCCGTTGATGCCGCCGTTCTCGTTGCAGAGCTTGACGGCGAGCTTGGCGGAATTCAGAGCGGATGCGCCGTCGGCAGCCGCGGAAGCGGCGGAAACGGGCGCGAAGAAACCGATCTTGATGGTGTCAGACTTGGCCTCGGCCACGCCGATCAGAGAGACCATCATGAGCAATACCAATGCGAGTGACAAAACCTTTTTCATCGATGATAACCTCCTTCTGGATTTCGTCTATTATTATAGTACCTGCTTCAAAAAATGCAACTATATTTAGATAACTTCTTGCTTTTTTTAGGTGTTTCTCCTGCACGCCTTTCTTTTTTTCGTAAAGCACCGAACAAAAAAAAGACGGCGCCCGAAAGCGCCGTCTGCTGATCGTCAAAAGTCGAAAAGACTGCCAGAAAGGATGGCAGAAACGGCGTTCTTCTCCCTGAAGCTGTACTATGTACTGCGAACGGGAGAAAACGCCGTTAATTTGCGGCATATGATAAAAAGAAACGGCGTTGGATGCGCCGTTTCTACCTGTCAGTATTACATTAGAATAGTCGCCGCAAATGGTCTGGCGCCTTTATGGCGGTCGTCTTACTTACCCGGAAGTTTTTCGGGTTCACCGTACTCCACGCCCCAGGTCTCCACCCGGACGGTGGCCATGACCTGGTCCTTGTAGGGCTTGTCCTTGGAGTCGGTGGTGGTATTGGCGATCTTGTCCACCACGTCCATGCCGGAGATCGCCCGGCCAAAGGCGGCGTACAGGCCGTCCAGGGAGGGGTAATCCTGGTGCATGATGAAGAACTGGCTGCCGGCGCTGTCGTAGGCCTGGGCCCGGGCCATGGACAGGACGCCCCGCTCGTGGGAGATATTGTTTTCTACGCCGTTAGCCTTGAACTCGCCCTTGATGGAGTAGCCGGGGCCGCCGGTGCCCTTGCCGTTGGGGTCGCCGCCCTGGATCATGAAGCCCGGGATGACCCTATGGAAGATGAGGCCGTCATAGAAGCCGGCATTCGCCAGGGAGATGAAGTTCTTCACACTCTGAGGAGCCACCTCCGGGTAGAGCTCCAGCTGAATGACGCCGCCGTCCTTCATGGTGATGGTGGCGATGGGATGGGATTTGTCCACGTTGGTATCCTCCTTGGTCTCGGTGGTATTTGAGGCGGCGGCGGGAGCTTTGCTCCCCTTGGCGCAGGCCAGGGACAGCAGCATCAGGGCCGCCAGCAGCAGTACGATCGGTTTTTTCACAGTCTCGTTCTCTCCTTACGCGTCGTTCCGGGTCAGATCTCTTCCTGGTTCGCCGGTGCGGACGGCTCGTCGATCAGTTTCAGCCCGAAGGCGTCCGTCACGATCTCCAGGAAGTTGTTGACCACCTGGGAGCGGTAGTTGCCCTGCTGGACCGCGATGCAGTATTGGCCGGTCAGCGCCCCCCCGTCCTGGATGGGCTTCACCGTCATGCCCGCCAGCAGCCCCGAGTAGGCCACGTGGGCGGACACCAGGCCCACAGCGAGGCCGGCCACGGCGATCTTCGCCGAGACGTAGGGGCTGCTGGAGAGGGCCTTCAGGTAGAGCTGGGCGCCCTTCTGCTTGAACGCATTTTGGACCGGAATGAGATACTGCTCCTCCATGGCGAGGGGCACGTTGGAGAGCTGTTCGATGGTGACGGTGTCCCCGATGACCTCGTTGAGAAGCCCGGCCTTGGGGTCGTAGAGGGCCACGGTGGGGGCCACGTCGGTGGCGATGACGTGCACGTTCTCGGGCAGGTCCCCCATGGTCTTGAGCGCGGCCATCTCGATGATGCCGTTATGCAGCATCTTGCACAGGTCCATGGGCCCGGCCTCCAGATACTTGATCTCGATCTGGGGATACTTCTGGGCAAAGTCCAGCAGCACGTCGGTGATCCTGCCGTGGGCCACGGAGGGCGTCACGCCCACCCGCAGCATGCCCTGCTGGCCGGAGAAGCCGCTGAGGATCTCGCTCTGAGCCGCCTGCTCGATCTCGCAGATGCTCTTGGCCTTCCGGTAGAGGATCATGCCGGCGTCGGTGAGCTCCAGCCGCCGGGCGCCCCGGAAGAAGAGGCGGGTCCCGTACTTCTGTTCCATGGCCTTGATCTGGTTCGACAGGGCGGGCTGGGCGACGTGGAGCTTCTTGGAGGCCGCGGTCAGGCTCCCCTCCTCCACGATGGTGACATAGTTATAAAAGTATTGCAGGTTCATGCTCGCTTCCTCCGATGGGTGGATGCGTATAAGTATAACAAAACACATGGTTGGATGCAAGACCTATATGAAAAATTATATATTTTATCCGGACGTGAGCTCCTGATTTCCATGCCCCATCTTGCCATGGTCCCGGGAAGCGTAGTATACTGGATGTAATGCTGGGGGAATAGGGATGGATCGGGTGTTTGCCTATCTTCTTTCATATGGGGGCATGGCCACGGTGGGGCTGCTCTGCGGGGCAGGCTGCGCGGTGGCTTTGGCCGTTCACGAGAAGCTGGACTGGCCCGTCCTCTTCCCCATCTGGTCGCTGAGCCTGCTGCCCCTGTACCTGGGCGCCAAGCTCTTCGGGGTCCTGTCCCTCATGACCTACCGGCTGGGGCTCCATGTGCCCGTGACGCTGGGCAGCCTCATCGAGGACAGCGGCATCGTGTTCTACGGAGGGATGCTGTTCTTTTTGCTGAGCGCGGACCTCTGTATCCGCCGGTTCGTGCTCTACAAACGGGCCTCCGCCTGGGGGGTCACGGCCCTGATCGTGCCCCTCTTTCACGGGTTCGCCCGGATCGGCTGCTACTTCGGCCGCTGCTGCTACGGGGTGGTGGCGGAGGGGACCTCCTCTCTGGACGCCGCCGCCCTCACCGGGGAG
>CADCNE010000019.1 GCA_902802805.1 uncultured Eubacteriales bacterium | reverse complement strand
TACATCAAAAAGATCGCGGCCGTCCTCATCTCCCTGGCGCTGATCGTGATCGCGGGACAGAGCGTGTACCTTCACAGAGTGCTGCTGCACCCCCTCACGCTTGTCACTGAGGAAGCCGCCCGCTTCTCCCGGGAGAACACGGCCAACCCGCAAAAGCTCGGCGAAGTGATCCACAACAAGGATGAGATCGGGCAGCTGGCCGCCTCCATCGACCATATGGAGGAGCAGATCGAGACCTACATCGGGGACATCACCCGGATCACGGCGGAGCGGGAGCGCATCAGCACGGAGCTCACTTTGGCCACCCGCATCCAGGCGGCCTTCGTGCCCCACACTTTCCCTCCCTTCCCCGACCGGCCCGAATTCGAGCTCTACGCCTCCATGGACCCCGCCAAGGAGGTGGGCGGCGACTTCTACGACTTCTTCCTTATCGACGAGGACCATCTCGCTTTGGTCATGGCCGACGTGTCCGGCAAGGGCGTCCCGGCGGCCCTGTTCATGATGGTATCCAAGATCATCCTGCAGAGCTGCGCCATGCTGGGCAAGAGCCCCGCGGAGATCCTGAAGAAGACCAACGAAGCCATCTGCTCCAACAACCAGGAGGGCATGTTCGTCACCGTATGGCTGGGCATCCTGGAGATATCCACCGGCAAGCTGATTGCGGCCAACGCAGGTCACGAGTACCCCATGGTCCGGACCCCCGACGGCTGCTTCGCCCTCTATAAGGACAAACACGGTTTCGTCATCGGCGGCATGAGCGGCTCCCGGTATCGAGAGTACGAGCTGCAACTCACGCCCGGCTCCAAGCTGTTCGTATACACGGACGGCGTGCCCGAAGCGAACAACGCGAATAAGGAGCTCTTCGGCAGTGAGCGGATGCTGGCGGCCCTGAACCGGGCCCCCGAGGCGTCGCCGGAAGCGATCCTGCAGAACGTGCGGCAGGCGGTGGATGACTTCGTAGAGGACGCGGAACAGTTCGACGATCTGACCATGCTGTGCCTCGAATACAAGGGAGCCGAAAGGAAGGCACCTCTGAAGGAGCTGACGCTGGACGCCACCGTGGAGAACGTCCGGACCGTCACCGATTATGTAGGGGAAACGCTGGAGGAGGCGAACTGCCCCCTGGACACGCGGCGGCAGCTGAGCATCGTCATCGACGAGGTGTTCTCCAACATCGCTCAGTACGCCTATGGGTCCGCCCTGGGCACCGCCACGGTGAAGGCGGGCCTGGAGGAGGACGGCCGGACGCTGGTCCTGATCTTCCAGGACGGCGGCATGCCCTATGACCCCCTCTCAGCGAAGGACCCCGACACGTCCCTTTCTGCCGAAGATCGGCCTCTGGGCGGGTTGGGCGTCTTCCTGGTGAAAAAGCTGATGGATGAAACATCCTACGAGTATAAGAACGGTCAGAACATCCTGACCTTACGAAAAAAGATCCAATAAGGAGGCATTACGATGAAAAAGACTTTGACGATCCTGCTGGTCGCTCTGATGATCCTGAGCGGCGTTCTGTCCCGGGCGGCTGTGGCGGAGGGAGAGAAGAACCCGGAGGAATACGGCTTCAAGACCCTCGGCGATGTGTTGGACTGTGAAGCCCCCTCATCCAGTTGTTATGAGGCCCTCTATATCCATATCTTTGAGAAGGACGGCGTCTTCTATCGGGCAGAGGCCGATATCACCTCCGAGATCTTCAATGGCCTGTTTGAGATCGACTTCAAGGAGAAGGATGTAGAATTGACAGATGGCGATCCCAACCTGGCGGAGATCATCCGGCCTCTCACCGTAAAGCAGGCCTCCTTCAACGGCGACCTCTCCGACTACGCCACCTGGGAGGTGTTCGACATCAACGGCGGCCGGTCCCTGGAGGACTACGAGTCCTTCTACACCGAGACCGTCTTCTATGAGATCCCCGAGATCCCCCTGGAGGACAGCCCCTTCAAGACCCTGGCGGACGTCTTCGCCGCCGAGGGCGAGCTCTATGCCTTCTCCATCTCCCCCGACAAGTTCGCCAGCGCCTTCCCCGTGGACGGCGTCTACTACCGGGTGGAGGCCGAGATCCCCGCGGACGTGTATGAGAAGCTGGACGCCATCGATTTCTTCGACGAGACCCGGGAGGAGCAGGAGCAGGCCCTGCTGAGCCCCCTGCCCGTGACCCGGGTGGGCGATCTTTCCAACGGCATCCCGGCCAAGGAGGAACTGGACGCCCTCGTGGGCCTCACCGGCCAGGATCTGCTGGAAATGGGCTTTGAGTACGGCTCGGGCTACAGCTTCTGGGACAAGGCGGAGATGTACCTGGTCCAGGGCCTCTATGAGTACCACGTCTACTTCAACGAGAAGGTGCCCGAGATGGAGAACTACGACGAGGTGATGGACGAGCTCATGCCCACCCTGACCGTGGAGAAGGTGGAGTTCTTCATGCCCGCCGGCATCTGCTCCGATACGGATCTGGTCTGGTAAGCGGCAGAGATCCCCATGCGCAGA
Organism: uncultured Eubacteriales bacterium; assembly: GCA_902802805.1. Lineage (GTDB taxonomy): Bacteria > Bacillota > Clostridia > Christensenellales > CAG-138 > RUG472. Next base: position 15,463 of record CADCNE010000019.1, on the reverse strand, counting down.
AGAAGATGGATGATCTGGCTGATGCTGATCGTCGTTTTGGCGGCGATCGGCATCGGCCTGTACCTGAGGGATCAGGAAAAGACGGTCGAACTCCAACCGACGGTCCAACCTGCATCGACACCGGCGCCGACCGCTGTGCCGGAGCCTGCCGCCACAGCGGAACCGGCTGGCCCGGATTATGACGACCCCGGTTCCTGGGCTTACTTCGCCCTGGGCGAGGACCGTGGCGTGGACGTGTTCATCGTCTGCCCCACTGTGGACACCCGAAGCGAACGCAATTCCTTCGACCTGAACGATAAGCTCAAGGGAAAGTTCGTAAACGCCCTGGACATGGAGAAGGGCATCTTCGAGGACGCCGGCCGGATGTATTCCCCCTACTATCGGCAGATGTCCATCAACGCCTACCGGCTGCCTGAGGCGGACCGGGCGGAGGCCAGGGCCATCGCTTACGCGGATATCTCCGCCGCTTTCCGGTGGTATCTGGACCATGAGAACGGGGACAAGCCCCTGATCCTGGCGGGCTTCTCCCAGGGGGGCGAGATGTGTCTGGAGCTGCTGAAGGAATACTTCGGGGACACGGAGGCGGGCAACGCGCTGCGCGCCCGGCTGATCAGCGTGTACGCCCTGGGGTGGACGGTGACGGAGGAGATGACCAACGCCTATCCCCAGATCGTGCCCGCCCAGGGAGCAACGGACCTGGGCACCGTGGTCAGCTTCGACTGTGAGGACGGGACCCTCACCGATACCATCATCATCCCGGCAGGGGTCAAGGCCTTGTCCATCAATCCCCTGAACTGGAAGACGGACGGCACCCCGGCTGACCGCTCCTTGAACCTGGGCGCGGTCATGGCCACGGGAGAGGAGCCCATCCCGGCTCTGTGCGGGGCGTATATCGGACCCCGGGGCGAGCTGGTGGTGACGGATGTGACGCCGGCGGACTATCCGCCGGTGCTGGACATCTTCCCGGAGGGAGCCTACCATCTGTACGACTACATGTTTTTCTTCATGAACTTGAAGCAGAACGTGGCGGACCGTACAGCGGCCTATTTCGCCCGGGCGAAGAACGGATAAGGGCGTGGGAGCGTTCGGCATGATCTCTCTGTTGATCTCTTTTTTAGTGCTGATCCTCGGCTACGCCGTATATGGCCGGGTCGCGGAGACGGTGTTTGCCCCCGACGATCGAGAGACCCCCGCCGTGGCCATACACGACGGCGTGGATTGCGTGCCCCTGAAAACGGGGCGGGCGTTTTTGATCCAGCTCTTGAACATCGCCGGGACCGGGCCCATCTTCGGGGCCCTCATGGGCGCGGTGTTCGGGCCGGTGGTGTTCCTCTGGATCGTGTTCGGGTCCATACTGGGCGGCGCGGTCCATGACTATATGGCGGGCATGATCAGCTCCCGCCACGGCGGCGCATCCATCGCGGAGCTGTCCGGCACATATCTCGGCAAGGGGGCCATGTGGGTCATGCGGGTGTTCTCCGTGATCCTGCTGGTGCTTTGCGGCACGGTGTTCGTGACCAGCCCGGCGGGGCTCCTCGACAAGCTGACCCCGGCCTGGATGAACAGCACCTTTTGGGCGGTGGTGATCCTGGTCTACTACCTGGCCGCCACGCTCCTCCCCATCGACAAGCTCATCAGCAAGCTCTATCCCATCTTCGGCGTGCTGCTCATCACCATGGCGGCAGCCGTCATCGGCGGCATCCTCTTCTCCGGCGGCAAGTTCACCGTCCCGGAGATCTCCCTGCGAAACCTGCGCCCCGCGGGTACGCCCGTCTGGCCCTATATGTTCATCACCGTGGCCTGCGGGGCCATCTCCGGCTTCCACGCCACCCAGTCCCCCATGATAGCGAAGTGCATCATGAGCGAGCGAGTGGGCCGCAAGGTGTTCTATGGGGCCATGATCAGCGAGGCGGTGATCGCCCTCGTGTGGGCGGCGACGCTTCGATTCCCTTGTCACGGCCATTCCCGCGGCCTTTATGTCGGCGGTCAGCGTCACCTACATCCTGACAGCCCAGGAGGGCTTTCGCCTCGGCACGGCCATCGCCTATCCCGCGGGCGCGGCGGTGGCGGCGGGACTGTTCGTCGTCTACTGTGTCCTGCTGCGCCGCAGACAGGCACACGATCCGATATCATAAGCGAGGAGGGCTTATCATGGGTAAAAAGGCTTTGCCGACCGACGCCAGCGGCTTCGTGCTGCTCAGCGACTTTGTGCCCCATATCGTTCAGGAAATACGCTACTACTCCACCTACAACTTTATCGGCGAGCGCATCGACGGCTACGAGGAGCCCATCGCTCTGCTGACCCGTGAGGCGGCCCGGGCCCTGAAGGCTGTCAGCAGCGAGATGATCGTCCAGGGCTATCGTTTGAAGATCTTCGACGCCTACCGGCCCGCGGCGGCGGTGAAGCAGTTCATCCTCTGGGGCATCGAGGACACGGATATCCGCATGAAGCCCTACTTTTACCCTGACCTGGAAAAGACGGAGCTGTTCGCCCGGGGGTATATCGCCCGGCGGTCCAGCCACAGCCGAGGCAGCGCCGTGGACCTGACCCTCCTCGATATGAGCACCGGCAAGGAGCTGGATATGGGCAGCCCCTTTGACCTGTTCAGCCCCCTCTCCCACCCAGACTGCACCGACGTCACGAAGGAACAGTATGCCAACCGGATGCTGCTGCAGCGGGCCATGGTCCGCAACGGCTTCACTCCCATCGACTGCGAGTGGTGGCACTTTGCCCTGGCGGACGAGCCCTACCCCGACACCTACTTCGAGTTCCCCGTCAGCAGCGAAGCCATTCTGAAAAAGTAGATCCAGAAAAGTGCGGAGAAACCTTGAGGCTGACCCCAGATATCCCTATCCATACCTTCATTTGCGAAGGATAGGCAGATGCTGTTTTATGTGGATGATCAAATCCATCGCCGTTACGAAAAAAGCAGGACATCCGAGAGGATGTCCTGCTTTTTTCGCATTTGGATCCGAAAGCACACATTCAGGGCTCCGTTTTCCTGATCAGCTGCCCCGGGCGGGGTCCAGGGAATAGAGCAGGGCGTTGACGATGGAGGCGGCCACGTTGCTGCCGCCCTTGCGGCCCCGGGCCACGATGCAAGGCACGGGGGAGGCGATGATGAGCTCCTTGGAGGGGACCACGTTGACGAAGCCCACGGGCACACCGATGATGAGCTTGGGCCGGTAGCCCCCGTCGATGAGCTCCCTAAGACGAATGAGGGCCGTGGGGGCGTTGCCGATGGCGAAGATCACGTTCTCGCCCAGGGCTGCGCCCTTGTCCATGCTGATCCGGGCCCGGGTGACGCCCTGGGCCCTGGCTGCCGCAGCCACGTCCTCATCGGACATGAAGCATTTGACCTCGCCCCCAAACCGGGCGAGGGTCTTTTTATTGATGCCGGAGAGGGCCATCTGGGTGTCGGTGACCACGGTGGCCCCGCCGCGGATGGCCTCCTTGGCAAGAGCGACCGCGTTCGGGGAAAAGTAGAGGTTGTCTGCGTAGTCGAAGTCAGCGGTTGTGTGGATGACCCGCTTGAGGATGGGCGCCTGCTCGGGGTCCAATGTCCGGTCCCCCAGCTCCTCGGTGATGATGCGAAAGCTCTCCTTCTCGATCTCCATGGGCGGCAGGTTTTGGATGTTCATGCGATGCCCTCCTGCAAAATACGATAGATGGCGGGTATGTCCATATGGTCCCGCAGAGTCTGGGCCAGCAGGTCGTACTGGCGCTGCTTGTGCTCCTCGCCGGACACGCGGCCGAGGAGCGTCGAATCGATGCCCTTCCTCTCGGCCAGGGCCCGGACGATGGCCCCCGCCACGGCGTCATGATCCAAAATGCCATGGACGTAGGTGCCGTAGACACTGCCCCGCTGGCAGCCGTCGGGGTGGCCTGCGCCGGAGAGCTCGTCCGTGATGCCGGTCAGAGCCGCGCTGCCCTCGCTCTCGCCCATATGGATCTCATATCCTTCAAAGGGCTGGTGGGACAGGGCTGAGAGAGCCCCTCCCACGGCGGTGAAGGTCCCATTGACCCGGGTGCGGGTCTTTTTCTCGGTGAACACGGTTCGAACGGGCAGCAGGCCCATGCCCCGGAGGGTGCCGCCCTGCTCCACGCCCAGGGGGTCCGAAAGCTCCTCCCCCAGCATCTGGTAGCCGCCGCAGATGCCCAGCACCGGCCCGTCGGCGTGAGCGAAGCGTAAAACTTTGCCTTCCAGGCCGCTCTGCCGGAGCCACAGGAGGTCCGCCATGGTGTTCTTGGTGCCGGGGAGGATGACCAGATCCGGCTCGTCGAAGTCGGCGGTCCTGCCCACGTACCGAACGGACACGCCCTCCACCGCCTCCAGGGCCCGGAAGTCCGTGAAATTGGACAAGCGCGGCAACCGTATGACGGCGATATCGATGAGCTTGGCCGCGCCGTTTGTCAAGCGCTCGGAGAGGCTGTCCTCGTCGTCGATGTCCAGCCGCACGTAGGGCACCACCCCCACCACGGGGATGTGGATGAGGTCCTCCAACTGCCGGAGGCCGGGAGTCAAAATGCGCTCGTCCCCCCGAAACTTGTTGATGACGACGCCCTTGACCATGGCCCGCTCCTCCGGGTCCAGGAGGGCCACGGTGCCGTAAAGCTGGGCGAAGACCCCGCCTCGGTCGATGTCCCCCACCAAAAGCACGGGAGCTTTGGCCGCCCGGGCCATGCCCATGTTCACGAACACGTCGTCGTTCTTCAAATTGATCTCCGCGGGGCTCCCGGCCCCCTCGATGACGATGACGTCGTTCTGGGCAGACAGGGCGTCGTAGGCCTTCATGACCTCCGGAAGCAGCTGCCGCTTGATGGCGAAGTAGTCCCGGGCACTCATCTGGCCCCAGACCTCGCCGTTTACGATGATCTGGGAACCCATGTCGTTGGTGGGCTTGAGGAGGATGGGGTTCATCAGCACCGAGGGCTCCACCCCCGCTGCCTCCGCCTGGACCACCTGGGCCCGGCCCATCTCGAGGCCCTCCCTTGTGATGAAGGAGTTGAGGGCCATATTCTGGGCCTTGAAGGGAGCCACCTTGAGTTCATCCTGACGGAACACCCGGCAGAGGCCCGCTGCCAGCAGGCTCTTGCCCGCGTTGGACATGGTGCCCTGGACCATGATCGACTTTGCCATTTATACCTCCTTGGCGCAGGCGCGCAGGAATCTTTCGACCAGCTTTGGATCTGAGGGATAGTAGAGGTGCGGGAAGCCCATGAGCAGCAGGCTCCGGCTGTGGCCGCAGTCCCAGCCGCGGCTGCCCGTGGGCTTCTGGGCGTGAAGGACGTCGCCGCAATCTTCGCTTTCATAGTAGTGGAACTCATGGCCCCGGACGGCCTCGCCCGCCGGGAGAAAGGCCGTGTCCTCGTTTGCCGTCAGCGTGATATAGCCGAAGCGGCCCAGCTTCTTCGTGCGGTACGCTTTGGCGTCCAGGGCCCCGGCCATGGGCCAGAAACTGCCCTCCATGTCCTCCAACTCCCGGTGGAGGTAGAGGAAGCCGCCGCACTCGGCCAGGCAGGGCATGCCGTTCTCTATGGCCTGACGGATACCCTGCCGCATGGGCTCGTTTTCAGACAGCTCCCGGGCGTACAGCTCCGGGTAGCCCCCGGGCAGGATCAGACCCCGGGTCCCCTGGGGCAAGGCCAAATCATGGAGGGGAGAGAAGAAAACTATCTCAGCGCCGAGGTCGCCCAACACGTCCAGATTGTCCTGATACAGGAAGCAGAAGGCCTCGTCCCGGGCCACGGCGATCTTCGTTTTGGGCATGGGCGGCACAGGCGATGCGGCAGGCGCGGCCAGGGCCGGGGCCTCTGAAGCCAGGGTCAGAAGTCCATTTAGGTCCACCGACTGTTCCAGCAGGGCGGCCAAATTATCCAGCTTCTGGCCGAGATCGGCGATCTCCCCCGGCGTGACCAGGCCCAGATGCCGGCTCTTGATCATCAGCTCCGGGACTTTGGGCACATAGCCAAGGGATCGAACGCCCAGATGCTCCACCTCCGGTTTGAGGGCGGCGAAGACCCCCTCGGACATGCGGTTGAAAATCACGCCCCGGATGCGGCTGTCGGGCCGGAACCGAAGGAAACCGGTCAGAGTGGCGAGGGCTGACAGGCTTTGGCCCCGGCTGTCCACAATCAGTACCACGGGAGCGTCCAGAGCTTTGGCGACCGCGTAGGAGGAAGCCTGGTCCGTGGCGGCCCCCAGGCCGTCGTAGTAGCCCATGACCCCCTCGATAAGGCTCACTTCGGCCCCCGCCGCGCGGCGGCAGAAGAGGCGTTTGAACTGATCCTCGGGGCTGAAAAACAGGTCCAGGGTACCTGAAGGCACGCCCACCACCTTCTCGTGGAACAGGGGGTCGATGAAGTCCGGCCCGCACTTGAAGGCCCGGACCGCCCTGCCCCGGTTTTTGAGGGCCCGCAGCAGGCCACAGACGATGGTGGTCTTGCCACTGCCCGAACTGGGGGCGGCAAAAAGGACGCGGGGGCTATTCATGGCATCCTCCTCGGCAAGAGAAGAGATACACCGGGTTCTGGGCGGTCATCAGGTGGTAGCTTCCCACCTGGCGGCCCCGGGACACGGACAGCTCCACGATCTCCACGTCCTCCACGGGCAGGGTCTTCACGGCGTTCAGGGCCACGGCGAAGGTCTCCGCCGTCACCGTGTTCACCACGATGCGGGCGGTGGAGTTCTTTTCAAGGACCAGGGCCATGATATCCTTCAGCTCTCCCCCGCTGCCGCCGATGAACACGTGGGTGGGGGCGGGCAAGTCCCGGAGGGCGTCGGGAGCCAGCCCCGGCACCACGGTAACATTGGTTACGCCCAAATGCTTTTTATTCTGCTCGATGAGGTCGCAGGCCTCCGGTTTGCGCTCAATGGCGTAGACCTGGCCGTCCTCAGCCACCTCCGCCATCTCCAACGAGACGGAGCCCGTGCCCGCGCCCACGTCCCAGCAGAGGGCGTTCCGGGTCAGGCGGAGTTTACTCAGCGTCACGGCCCGGACCTCGAACTTGGTCATAGGCACCTCGGTGCGGAGGAAATCCCCGTCGGGGCGGCCCTGGGTCAAAACGGCGTTTTTCGCCTCGGGATTTTCCACCAATACGAGAGCCAGGGGGGCGAAGGTCTGCTCCGCCAGCTCTCCGGCGGTGCCCCGGACGATGCGCTCCTGGGGATAGGACAGGTTCTCGCCCACGGTCACGAGAAGGTGCCCGAGACCGTTGTCTTGCAGGGCACAGAGAAGGTCTGAGACGCCCCTGTCCCCGCCCACCAAAAGGATGGCCTTGGGGGACCGGCGGATCTTCGTGATATAGTTGCACGTCCTGCCGTGGACGGAGAGGAGCAGGGCGTCGTCCCAGCTGATACCGGCCTTCGCGGCAAAATACTGAATGGAGGAGATGCCGGGCAGGACGGTGGGATCAAGGTCCTGGATGAGGGGCAGCAGGCTCTTGGCGCCGCTGTAGAAACCCGTGTCTCCGGACATGGCCACCACGATGTTCTCACAGGGCTCGGTCCGCAGGATGGTTTCGATATCCTTGGCCGCCACGGCGTTCTGCACGGGCTTTGCAAAGCGGCTCAGGGCGTCGGTGACGCGCTTCGCCCCCAGGATCAGGTCCGCCGCCTGGCAGGCCTGCTCTGCGGCCAGGGTCAGCGTGCCCGGGTCCCCCATGCCGATGCCTATGACAGTGATACTCTTCTTCGTTTCATCGGTCCAGCCGCAGCGCTGACCCAGCAGCTTCAGACAGTCCGCCACGCTGACGCCCTCCTCCTGCAGGGGGCGGCGGATGACCACGGGCGTCACGCCGCAGGCTCTGGCGGCCCGCAGCTTCTCCCCGAAGCCCCCCGCCGCGCCGGTGTCCTTGGTGACCATATAGCGAACATCCAATGCCCGGAGCATGGCCTCGTTCATCTCCTGGGAGAAGGGCCCCTGCATGCAGATCAAATGGCTCCCCTCGAAGCCCAGGGAAAAGGCGAGCTCAGTGGAGGCGGGCAGAGGCAGCACCCGGGCGAAGAGTCGATTTTTCCAATCGTTGACCCCTGTGTAGGCCGCCAGCTCCTTGCTGCCCACGGTGAGGAGCACATTGCCGACCGTGCCGTTGAGATAGTCCACGGCCCCCCGGGTATCGTCCACCGGGACGCAGCCGGTGAGGTCCTTGTGGTCCTCCTGGCGCAGGACCCGCCAATACGCTACGCCCTCCGCTTCGCAGACCGCTTTCAGGGTCTTGGTCACCTCCGCGGCGTAGGGGTGGGTGGCGTCGATGACCAGCTCCGCCCCCGTGTCTCGGATCAGGGCGGCGATGCCGTTCCCGTCCTTGCGGCCCGAGACCACATGGACGTTGTCCGCCGATTCGATCAGGGTCTCCCCGTACTCCGTGGCCACGCTGACGGTCAGCTCTATGTCTTTTCCCCGGCACCCTTCGGCGATCTCGCGCCCCTCGGTGGTGCCCGCAAACAGCAGCGCCTTAGTCATGGTCGTACCCCCGGGGCGTGACCATTTTCCCATGGATGATCTGCGTTTGTGAGTTGCCGATAAACACGGTGGAGAACATGTCTACCTCGGTGTCCCGCAGCTCCCGCAGGGTCATGACCTGGGTCGTCTCGCCCTCGCGGCCTATGTTTCGGGCCACGCCGCACACGGTCTCGGGGGAGGCGGCCTCTAAAACGATATCGCAGGCCCGCTGCAGGTAGTCCTTCCGCTTGTGGCTGGAAGGGTTGTAGAGGCAGATGACGAAGTCCGCCCCGGCCGCCGCCCGGAGTCGCTTTTCGATGGTGGCCCAGGGGGTCATGAGGTCGCTGAGGCTGATCACGGCGAAGTCGTGCATCAGGGGCGCGCCCAAGATGGCCGCGCCGCTGAGGACCGCGGACACGCCAGGAACGGTCACTACCTCCACGCCCGGGTATTTCTCCGCCAGTTCTTCTATTAGACCGCTCATGCCGTAGACCCCGGCGTCGCCGGAGCAGACCATGGCCACGGTCTGGCCCTTGGCGGCCTCCGCGAGGGCCAGCTCCACCCGCTCCACCTCCCGGCGCATGGGAGTGGTCAAAAAGGCTTTGTCGGGAAAGTGGTCCTTCACCAGATCCACGTAGACCGTGTAGCCCACGATCACGTCGCTTTCTTTCAAAGCACGGGCCGCCTCATGGGTCATGCCCTCGAACTTGCCAGGGCCGATGCCTACTACGTACAGCTTACTCAAATCGGATCGCCTCCTCTTGCTTCGCCAGGGCGAAGGTCATGCCGTTCTCCGCCACTTTTCTTACAACCAGCGTGCCGCCGGACGCCAGCACTGCCGCCCGCTCGCATACGGAATCCACGCCCGTGGTCTCTTTCACAAAGGCCGAGGCGGTGAAGTCTCCGGGGACCTCCTTCAACGCCTCCGCCGAATAGGTCACGAAGGGCAGGCCCAGCTTTTCAGCGAGGGCCACGAGCCCCGGTTCGTCCTGCTTGAGATCGATGCTGACCAGGGCCTTGAGCTCATGAAGCCCCACGCCGCAGCGGTCCAAGTTATCCATCAAAAACGCTTCCAGCTCCGCTTCGCTCTTGCCCTTTCGACAGCCCAGGCCCGCCGTGTACCGGCGGGGGATGAGCCGCAGGGTGCGGAGAAAGGGCACATCGTCCCCGGTGGTGATATAGACGCCCAGGTCCGCCTCGCCCTCCGTCAAACCTTTGGGCAGAGGGCCAGACATGGGCAGATCGGAACGAAAGCCCACATTCTCCCCGGCCAGCAGAGCGGCGGACACAGCTTTAGCAAGGGTCATGTCCTCGATAAACAGGTCGTTCGCTTTGGCGAACACGTCCACAGCAAAGAGGCCGTTCACGTCCGTGGCCGTGGTCAGCACGGGAGTGGCTTCAAGCTGTGCCGCCAGGTCTTCCGCAAGAGCGTTGGCCCCGCCGAGATGCCCGCTGAGCAGGGGGATGACGAAGGTCCCCCCTTCGTCGATGACCAGCACCGCCGGGTCCGTCCGTTTGTCCCGCACTTGGGGGGCGATGGCCCGGACGGCGATGCCGGAGGCGCAGACGAACACGAGGGCGTCCGCCTGTCGGAACCCCTCTCCGGCCCATTCCGAGGCGGACTGGGTCAGGGGCTCGTCCCCCGCCCCGCAGAACTTAGGCAGGGCGAAGGTCCGGCAGCTATGGCCCGTTGCCCGCAGTATATCGGCTATTCTGCCCCCCAGGGCTCGGCCCCGGGCGGTGTAGGAGATGAGCCAAACGGTCATGGGACTACTCCTTCGCAACGCGAAATTCGGTGGTGAAGGTGGGGTCGTAGAGCTTGGAGCGGGCGTAGCCGCTCTGTTTCACCACGTCCCCCACGATGATGAGAGCGATCTTGGAGATGCCGTTCTCCCGGGCACAGTCGGCCAGGGTGCCCACGGTGCAGAGGCATGTCTTCTCGTCGGGCCAGCTGGCCTTATAGACGATGGCCGCCGGGGTATCCTCACGATAGCCGCCGAGTAGCAGCTCCGCCTGGGTCTTCTCAAGGAGCCCCGCGCTCAAAAACAGCACCATGGTGGCCCCGTGGGCGGCGAAGGACCGAACGCTCTCCCGCTCGGGCACCGGGGTCCGACCCGCCATGCGGGTGATGACGACGCTCTGGGAGATATCCGGCAGGGTGTACTCCATCTTCAGGGCCGCCGCCGCGCCGGAAAAGGCGCTGACGCCGGGGCAGTAGTCGTAGGCGACGCCCCGCTTGTCCAGCTCGTCCATCTGCTCCCGGATGGCCCCGTAGAGGCAGGGGTCGCCGGTGTGGAGCCGGACGGTGTCAAGGCCCGCCGCCTCCGCCTCGAACATGATTGACAGGACTTCCTCCAGGGTCATTTTTGCGCTGTCGTAGACCCGACAGGTCTCCTTCCTATAATCGAGCAGGGCCGGGTTTACCAGCGACCCCGCGTAGATGATCACGTCCGCCGCTTCCAGCAGGCCCTTCCCCCGCACGGTGATCAGGTCCGCCGCGCCGCAGCCCGCGCCTACAAAATGTATCATACCTTCCCTCCTTGTCGTATCCAGTCTTTGGCCGGGCCTGTAGCGCACAGGGGGCCGTATCCGTCGGAAAACACCAGCACGCCCACGGTCAAGAGGCCCTTCACCCGGGCGGTCACGTACAGGTCGATCCGCTGGGCCATGACCTCCATGGCCCTGTCCAGCAACCCTTTTTCGCGGATGATCCGCAGCATCTCGTCGGTGGTGACGCACTCAAGGATGGCCCTGGCCGTGTCCCCGTCGGCGCCCGCTCGGAGCGCGCAGGCGGCCATCAGCTCCGCCCGGCCGTCCCCCTCCCGTGAGTGGGTGTTCATGATGCCGCCGGAGAGCTTCACCAGCTTCCCGATATGGCCCGCCAGCAGGACCTCGGAGAAGCTGACTTCAACCGCCGTGTCCAGGGCCTTGCCGATATGGTTGGAGACCTTGACGATCCGCTCCTCATCGACGCCGAAGGTGTCCCTGAGAAAGTCCGTGCCGTAGTTACCTGGGGCCAGGATCAGCCGCTGATCCCCTATGGCCTTTCGCTGCCGTATCTCCAGGCGGATGCTGTCCACTAGGGCCTCCTCGCTCATGGGCTCCACGATACCGCTGGTGCCCAGGATGGAGATGCCCCCCACGATGCCAAGCCGGGGGTTGAAGGTCTTTTGGGCCAGGGCCTCCCCCTCGGGGACGGAGATCACCACATCCACGCCCTGCACCTCCTCGATCTGGTCCAGGGCTTCCCGGACCGCCTGCTCGATCATGGCCCGGGGACCCGGGTTGATGGCCGCCGCCCCCACGGGCACCTTGAGTCCGGGTTTGGTGGCCCGGCCCACGCCCTGGCCGCCGTCGATATGGATACCGGGGGTTTCGGAAATCGTCACCGTGGCGAACACCAGGGCCCCATCGGTCACGTCCGGGTCGTCGCCGCTGAATTTCCGCACGGCGCACCGGGAGGCGCTGCCTTCCCGGGCCGCCTCCTCCACGGGCAGTTTTAGGTCGATGCCCTTGGGGGTGTGTATCTGCACCGTTTTAGGGGCCCGGCCCGTCAGCAGGTACAGGGTAGCCGCCTTGGCCGCCGCCGCTGCGCAGGTGCCGGTGGTGTAGCCGAAGCGGAGCTTCTTTCCGTCCACCAGGGCGTAGTGGCCCTCTATGCCCGTCTCAAGCATGCAATACCTCCTTGATGGCCCCCAGCAGCGCCTCATTTTCCTCATGGGTGCGGACGGCGATCCGATAGTCCCCGGGCCGCAAGCCCCGGTAGTTGGCGCAATCCCGGATCAGCACGCCCCGAACCAGCAGCGCTTCATAGAGCCCGGTTGCGCCGGAGAAGAACAGGAAGTTGGCGTCCCCCAGCAGGACTGTGAAGCCCAGGGCGGTCAGCTGTTCATACAGCCAGAGCTTCTCCTGGCGGTACAACGCCCGCGCCTTTTGGGGCCAGTCGGGGCAGTTCAAGGCCGCCAGCCCCGCCGCCTGGGCCATCGTGGACACGTTCCAGGGCTGACTGAGGCGGCACATGACTTCCAGCAGCGCCCTGTTCATGCATACGCCGTAACCCAGCCGTAGCCCCGCCATGCCATAGGCTTTGGTGAAGGCCCGCAGGAGAAATACCCGGTCTCCGTCCCGCAGTTGGGACGTCAGGGAGAAGGCTCTGTCCTCGTCGGTCAGCTCATAAAAGCACTCGTCCAGAAACAGCCAGGTCCCCGTCTCCCGGCACCGGCCCAGTACCTTCAACAACAGGTCCCGAGGCACGGACCGGCCCGTGGGGTTATTGGGGGAGCAGAGCATGATGAGGTCCGTTTCGGGGCCCATGGCGTCCAGGATATCCTCGGTCCACCGGAAGCCGTTCTCCCGGCTCAACGGATAAAAGGCCGGTTCGCAGCCCGTGGCGATGAGGGCGCTCTCATAGTCCGCAAAGGAGGGCACCGGCAACAGGGCCCGCTTCGGTTGCAGCGCCGCGGCGAACTGATAGATCAACTCCGCCGCCCCATTGCCACAGATCACGTGGCCCCTATCCACCCCGTTCATCGCTGCCAGCTTCTCCCGCAGGGTACCGCAGTAGGGGTCGGGGTAGACGGAGAGGTCCTCCTCCGCCGCCCGGACCGCCGTCTTCACCGCCGCCGGTGCGCCAAAGGGGTTCACATTGGCGGAGAAATCCAGCCGGATGGGCCGGGAGTAAACGTCGCCGCCATGGACATAGCCCGAATCTAAGATCATAGCAGCACCCCCAATAGAACGATCACGCCGTACACAAGGAGCAGCAGCCCGCTGGTCCCATACATCAGCTTGCAGGCCCTGGTGACGTCCGCCCCTTCGATGGGCCGGGTGGGATCGCCGATGGTGGGCTTTTTATGGACCACGCCGAAGTAGCTGGTGCTGCCCCCAAGCTGCACCCCCAGGGCCCCGGCGCAGGCGGACTCGCATTGGGCGGAGTTGGGGCTCGCATGGTTCCGCCGATCCCGCCGCCAAATGCGCCAGGCGTTTCTGCCGTCCAGCTTCAAAAGAAACGCCGCGCCGATCATGGAGAGGGCCGACAGCCGGGCGGGGACATAGTTCGCCCCGTCGTCCATTTTGGCGGCCCAGCGGCCGAAGTTCAAATATTTTTCGTTCTTATAGCCCACCATGGAGTCCATGGTGTTCACAGCCTTGTAGAAGAGGCCGCCCACCGCGCCGCCAACGATCATCCAGCAGAGGGGGGCGATGACCCCGTCGGAGGTATTTTCCGCCACGGTCTCCACGGCGGCCTTGATCACCTGTGTTTCCGTTAGATCCTGTGTGTCCCTTCCCACCAGCATGGCGATCTGGCGGCGTCCGGCGTCCAGGCCCTCCCGCTGCAGGGCGGTCACCACCTTTTTAGATTCCGCCATGAGGCATCGGGCGGCAAAGCACTGCCAGCAGAGGAAGGCGCTGAGGACAAAATAAGCCCAGGGATGGATGACCCAGGCCCCATAGAGGAGCAGAAAGCCTGCCCCGGCGCTGATCAGGGCCACCGAAACGGCCATGATCGCCCCGGCGATCCGTTGCCCCTGGGGCGTCTTGGGAAAGATGGGCCGGAGCTTCTTCTCCAGAAAGGAGATGAGCTTCCCCATGAGCACCACGGGATGGAGGCGGCTCAGAGGGTCGCCAAAGAGACAGTCCAGCAGAAAGCCGACGAAGATGGATAGGGCGGTGAGGGCATAGAGACCCATCAGCGTTCACCTCCCGTCCACAGGTCTGAGAGACGGCTTACCTTCAGTATCTTCCCTCGCACCGCAGCCTCGTCCCGGAGGCGCCGGTTCCCCTGGTTCTGTTCGCCGAAGGCATCGAGGCAGCAGACCACCTGCTCGCAACGGGCTATGAGAGCCCGGCTCCGGTCCATGGCCGCCTCGTCCATGGCCGTAAAGGGCGGCACCGCGATACATTCCGCCGCCAGGGCCTTGGCCACCGGGTAGTCCACGTCGTTCTCCTGTAAGATGCCTGCGGCGAAGGGGATGCCCCGCCGCTGCAGCTGCCGATAGACGGGGATGCCGCTGCCGCCCCCACCGATGACGAAGACCCGGGGTTCCCCCCGGACGGCGGTCAGCTCCGGGCAGCCGAAGAGGGCGTTGTAGCTGCCCTTCTCGATGCCGTACAGCCGGGCGATATACTCGTCCGTAAAGATGTTCTCCGGGGTATCGCAACGATCGATGCGTTCATTGGCCACGCACACCACCCGATCCGACACCTTCTGAGCGAGGTCCAACTCGTGGAGAGACAGAATCACGGCCACATTCTTTTCCCGAACCAGGTTTTTCAAAATGTCCAGCAGCTCCAGCTTATGGCGGATGTCCAGAAAGGAGGTGGGCTCGTCCAGGACGATGACCTCCGGCTCCTGGCAGATGGCCCGGGCAAGGAGCAGCCGCTGCCGCTGGCCGTCGCTGATCTCGGTGAAGGGGCGGTCGGCAAATTCTTCCGCATGAACGGTGCGGATGGCCTCCCGAACGATCCGATGGTCCTCCTCCGACAGCAGCCCCAGCCGTCCCGTGTAGGGGTAGCGACCCGTGGCCACCAGGTCGTAGCAGCTCATGAGCTCCGCTTTGATCCGCTCGGTCATGACGATGGACAGACGTCGGGCGATGTCCCCTTCCTTCATGCCGGCCATGGCCCGGCCGTCCAGTACCACCGTGCCCGCTATCAGTTTCAGCTGGCGGATCATGCTCTTCAAAATGGTGGACTTGCCGGAGCCGTTGGGGCCGATGAGGGTCAATATCTCCCCCCGGCGGACGCCGATCTCGATGTGCTCGATAAGGGGCTTGCCGTCGTAGCCCACGGTCATGCCCCTGGCGGTAAAATAACAGCGGTTCATGGCCTCTCCCTCCGCCGCAGCATCATGGCGATCACCACCGGCGCGCCGAACAGGGCCGTGACGGCGCTGATGGACAGCTCCGTGGGCGCGAAAGCCGTCCGGGCGATCAGGTCGGACAGCAGGCAGAACACCCCGCCTCCCAGGAAGCAGGCGGGGATCAAAATGATGGGTTTGGCGGTCTTGAAGAGGCTC
>CADCNE010000018.1 GCA_902802805.1 uncultured Eubacteriales bacterium | reverse complement strand
CACAATGCTTATCTTTTGGTCTTTGGTTCGGAATAGTGTAGTGCTGGCGGTCTATCTCTTGTTTTCGGTTGCTTGCTTCCTTACCGTACATGAGCATTCATCTCGGGCATCACCGAGGGCCTTTGGACGGACCCCGTCATGGCGGAGGTGAACCGGAAGGTCATGGACGAAAGCTACGACCTCATCATCTCCCCGGGCCAGGTGGTGCCCCACGAGGTCATCGGCATGGCCAACCACGCCAAGAACCTGTTCGTGGGCGTGGGCGGCAGCGACATGATCAACAAGTCCCACATGATCGGCGCGGTCTACGGCATGGAGCGGATGATGGGCAAGGACAACACCCCCGTCCGCCGCATCTTCGACTACGGGTTCGAGCACTATCTGAGCCGTCGGCCCATCCTCTTCGTGCTGACGGTGAACACGGCCCCCGGCGGGCACATCCGCGTCCACGGCCTGTTCATCGGCGAGGGACGGCAGTGCCTGACGGAAGCGGTGAAGCTGGCCCAGCAGAAGAACATCGACTTCGTGCCCCACGGCCTCAAGAAGTGCGTGGTGTACCTGGACCCCTCGGAGTTCAAGAGCACCTGGCTCGGCAACAAGGCGGTCTACCGGACCCGTATGGCCATGGCCGACGGCGGGGAGCTCATCGTGCTGGCGCCGGGCGTGGAGCGCTTCGGCGAGGACGACCAGGTGGACAAGCTCATCCGCAAGTACGGCTATCGGGGACGGCTCCACACGTTGGAGGCCTTCAAAAAGCCCGAGAACCAGGACCTGAGGGACAACATGGGCGCGGCGGCGCACCTCATCCACGGCTCCAGCGACGGCCGGTTCACCATCACCTACGCCGTGAAGGACATCACCAAGGCGGAGGTGGAGTCCGTGGGCTTCGCGGCCGCGGATTATGACGAGATGGCGAAGAAGTACGATCCCCACGCCCTCCAATACGGCTACAACACCGTGGACGGGGAGGAGGTCTACTTCATCCCCAACCCGGCTCTGGGCCTTTGGATCGACCGGGAACGCTTTGAAAAGGAGGATTGAGCTATGAAGCCCTTTATGGACAAGGATTTTCTGCTGGAAACGGACACTGCGAAGCATCTCTTCCACGACATCGCGGACAAGATGCCCATCATCGACTACCACTGCCACCTGATCCCCCGGGAGATCTATGAGGATCGGCAGTTCGAGAACATCACCCAGGTCTGGCTGGGGGGCGACCACTACAAGTGGCGGCTCATGCGCAGCTTCGGCGTGGACGAGAAGTATATCACCGGCGACGCCTCCGACCGGGAGAAGTTCCAGAAGTGGGCCGAGGCCCTGAGCCTGGGCATCGGGAACCCCCTGCACCACTGGAGCCATCTGGAGCTTCGGCGGTACTTCGGGTACGAGGGGATATTGAACGGCGACACCGCCGAGGAGGTCTGGAACCTCTGCAACGAGAAGCTGCGGCAGAAGGAGTTTTCCGCCCGGAACCTGATCCTGCAGTCCAACGTGAAGGTCATTTGCACCACCGACGACCCGGCGGACACGCTCGAGTGGCATCAGAGGATCGCCGCGGACGGCTTCCCCGTGAAGGTGCTGCCCAGCTTCCGGCCTGACAAGGCCATGAACCTGGAAAAGCCCGAGTATCTCGAGTACCTCGAGAAGCTGGGCGGGCCCAGGAGCTACGCGGAGCTCGTCAAGGTGCTGCAGGAGAAGCTCAGCTTCTTCGTGTCCCTGGGCTGCCGGGTCAGCGACCACGCGGTGGAGTCCGTGCCCTACGCGCCGGCTACGGAGGCGGAGCTGGAGGCCATTTTCCAGAAGCGGCTCGCGGGCGGCATGCCCACGGCCTATGAGCAGAAGCAGTTCAAGACGGGGCTGCTGCTCATGCTGGGCCGCTGCTACGCCAGGTACGGCATCGCCATGCAGCTCCATTTCGGCTGCATCCGGGACAACAACCGGTACATCTACCGGCTGCTGGGCCCTGACACGGGCGTGGATTCCATCGGCGATATGTCGTCGATGAAGGAGCTGGCGGGCTTTTTGAACGCGCTCGCGGAGACCCGTGAGCTGCCGAAGACCATCCTCTACTCCCTGAACCCCATCGAGAACGCGGCCATCGGCACCGTCATCGGCTGCTTCCAGGGGCCGGAGGCTCGCGGCAAGATCCAGCACGGCAGCGCCTGGTGGTTCAACGACCACGAGAAGGGGATGCTGGACCAGATGACCACCCTGGCTTCCGAGGACGCGTTGGCGGCCTTCGTGGGGATGCTCACCGATTCCCGCAGCTTCCTCTCCTACACGCGGCACGAGTACTTCCGCCGGCTCCTCTGCAACCTCGTCGGCAACTGGGTGGAGAAGGGCGAGTACCCCAACGACGAGAAGGCCCTCCAAACCATCGTGGAGGGCATCTGCTACACCAACGCCAAGGCGTATTTTGGATTCTGAATCGAAGCCTATTCGTACAGGACCAGGGTGATGAGCTCCAACGGCTCGTCGCCGAGGCAGAGGATGCTGTGCCCCTGGCCGGGCGGGCAGAAGGTCACGTCCCCGGGCTCCACCGTGGTGACGGCGCCGTTGTCGCTGTATTCGCCCCGGCCGCTCAGGACGTAGTAGAGCTCCCCGTCGCCCGCGTGGACGTGGTAGCCGATGCCGCTGCCGGGGTGCACGGTGGTGTGGGCGAAGAGCCGGCCCTTGCCGAAGAGCTCCTCGGGGTGGTTGATCAGGTTCCGTACGGTGAGCTGCCCCGGCGCGCCGAACTTATGCTGGGGCTTGTCGATGATGCGTTCGCTGCTTCTGCGGATCATGGTGCTTGCGCTCCTTTGCTGTCTTTTTTGACAGTATGGCATGGAGATTAGCCCCTGTCAAGATGAGCCTGCGTCGGGGCAGCTGACCCTGAAGTCACATGGAAACAAACTATTTGCAAGATAAGGAGATATGATCATGACTGTTGATACCTTCCGTGCGCTGCTTGCCGATACCGATCTGTTCGTATACGAGCGCTCCGTGGACGAGGCGGACGGCACCGTGGCCGCCCTGGTCCGCCGGGGCCTCGAAAAAGCTCCTGGCCGTGGCAGGGGAGAAGGCGGACGCCTTCGCCGGGACCGAGGAGCAGGGATTGAAGCTCTGCCCCCTGACCAACGAAAACGCCACCGCGCTCATGGCGCTGTTCCCCTACACGAAGCCCGCCAGCCACAAGGGGCACCGGTTCACCATGGGCTTCGGCGATCGGCTGGGGCTCGCTTCCCCCGGCCATATCCGGGCTCTTGGGGACCACGACATCTACCCGGTCCTTGCCCAGCAGTCCATCCGGGAGCTGAACCTGACCCACCGTACCTTCGCGGACGTCATCTCCGCCGCCGCTTTCAACGTGTTCCAGGAGGGGTACAAGAAGGGCTACGGCGCCGACGGCGACCACCTGAAGACCAAGGATGAGATCAAGTACGCCCTTTCCGCCGGCTGCACCATGGTCACCCTGGACTGCTCCGAGCAGATCGACCAGAAGGCTGTCACCTACCCCCAGGCCGAGATCGACGCCCTGTACACCGCCCTGCCCGCGGACGTCCGCGGCCACTACGAGGGCGTGTACCTCGATAAGGAGCTGCCCATCATCGGGCGCCTGTCCGGGGAGGAGCTGCGCCGGATCGTCATCGTGTTCTATAAGGGCATCGAGCACGCCATCGAGTGCTACCGGTACATCGACGAGATCAAGACCGTGCCCGTGGACTTCGAGCTGTCCATCGACGAGACCCTGACCATCACCACCCCCGCCGAACATTTCGTGGTGGGGAACGAGCTCCATGACGCGGGCATCACGCCCATCAGCTGCGCGCCCCATTTCTCCGGCGCCTTCGAGAAGGGCATCGAGTATGCGGGGGACCTGAACGCCTTCGCCCACGATTTCGTGGTGCACCAGGAGATCGCGGACCACTTCGGGTACAAGCTGTCGCTCCATTCCGGGTCCGATAAGTTCGCCGTGTTCTCCACCGTGGGCAGGGTCACCAAGGGGCACGTCCACGTGAAGACCGCCGGCACCAGCTGGCTGGAGGCCATGCGGGTGGTCTCTGAGGTGGATCCGGACCTGTACCGGAAGGCGCACAAGTTCGCTCTCGAGCATCGGGTGGAGGCGGAGAAGTACTACCACGTGTCCACCAACGTGAACGATATCCCGAACATCGACCTCGAGAACGACGCGTACCTGCCCGAGTACATGAACCTGCCCGCCGCCCGGCAGACGGTGCACATCACCTACGGGCTGCTCCTCGAACAGCCCTGGTTCCGGGACGAGTTCTTCGCCGCCATGGCCGCCCATGAGGAGGACTACTACGCCGCCCTGGTCCGGCACCTGGGCAAGCACGTGCGCATCCTCACGGCAGAGACGGATGTATAAACTGTTTCTTTTGCCGCTTTTTTCTCTTTGGGTGCGGAGCTGAGCGCTGCCTGTGGCAGATACAGCGAGGCGCAGCACGGGCAAAACAACGAGAAACCAAACGCAGTGCAGGTTTCGACTATGTTTTGCCCATGGAGCAAGAGAAAAAAAGCGGCGCAAAAAAGAGAAGCTTAGGAATGGTTATATGGATGACCACCTAAGCTTCTTTGCTTTTTAAAGTTCTTTGGGGTGCACCCTTTCTTCCAAGAAAAGGTGCGTGCTTTTAATAAGTTCCTTAATTATCCGCCCGGTCGTACCCGTCCTTCATCTGCTCGCTGGCGATGAGGGTGAGCTGGTTGAGGATCTTCGCGGTCTCCTCTTTGGCCATCTTCGCCAGGGCGTCGTTCGCTTCGGCGGTCAGGGAGAAGTCGCCGGAGTCGGCCATCTTTTTATCGTACTCGAGGACCAGCTGCCGGCCCCGGGTCATGACCCTATCCTGGTACCGTTCGAGGGGCTGGACGGTTTGGGCAAAATGGGGATCGGCCAGGGTCGCGAGGAGCCGGCTCGCCCAGTAGAAGTTTTCCGTGGACACGTCCATGGTCACGTTCGCAAGGTAGGCGGGCATCTTGGGCACGTTGGTGTACACGGGCAGCAGCGCGTCGAAGGTGGTGGGTCCGAAGCAGACCCACTCGAGACCCTTGACGGCGTCGGGCACGTGGGAACGGATCTGGCAGACCGTGGCGACGCCGGTCCTGTTGATGCCGATGGACCGGTACATGCCCCGCTTGCCCGTGTCCCGGTGGATATAGGGGTCGTAGTCCGTGCCCTGGAAGTGGGCGGACAGCAGGTACTTCACATCCTCCACGCACACCTTCCGGTCAGGGACCAGGGACCAGGGGATGTCGTCGCTCTCGGGGCCGAATTCTGCGTTCGGGCCCTCCCAGCTATGGGAGAAGGGGCAGAGGTACCGGCCCATGAACCAGGCCCGGGGCGTGTTGTATACGTGATCGCTGTCCCGGCGGGAGCCGAACACGTTCCGGGGGTTGAATTTACCATCCTGGTTGCAGTCCAGCCGGTTCTCCGCGATGAACTCCCTGAGGTCCGCGGAGCACAGATGGGTCTCCTGCTTCCCGAAGGCGTCGTCCAGGTCGAACTCGTCCATGCCGAACTGGTTGGGGGCGATGACCACCCGATCGTCGGGCACCCGGCGGGCCAGCCAGTGGTGGCCGCCCACGGTCTCCATCCACCAGATCTCGTTCTCATCGTTGAAGGCGATGCCGTTGGATTCATAGGTGCCGTACTGCTCGAGCAGGGAGGCGAGCCGCAGCACCCCCTCCCGGGCGGTGCGGATATAGGGCAGCACCAGCACGATGATGTCCTCCTCGCCGATGCCGCCGGGCACGTCCTTTTCGCCCCGTTTCTGGGCCTTTTTATAGACCGCCAGCGGGTCCGCGGACAGGATGCGGGGGTTCGAGGTGATGGTCTCCGTGGCGGTCATGCCCACGTTGGCGGCGTTGATGCCCGTGGCCGCCCAGATGCCGTGGGACAGGTCCACGCTGGGGCAGGCGGTGTAGCGGAGGGGCTCGTCAGGGAGGTCGATCTCCACGTGGGAGATGACGCTCTTATACTTCTTTTTCTGGTCTTTGGGCTCCACGACCACCAGCTTCTTTACGTCGAAGTGGCCGTCGTCGGTCCGGGAGATCATGGTAGAGGAATCGTTGCTGGCGCGTTTGCCGACCAGGATCGTGGTGCAGGGCATGGGTTGCCTCCTTCATATCTTTTTTTCGCTCCCAGTATACGCCTCTCTGGCACCATTTTACAAGCCAGTTCTTGCCGTTTTATTGACATCGGCCCTGTTTTCTTCTATGATAATGAAGTCAAGATATGGAGGCAGCGATGGAAGAGAAACAGGAGCGACAACCCCATAGGAGCCACTGGCTTTTGCTCCTGTTTTTGGGCGTCCTGCTGCTTGTCGGCGTGCCGGTGGGGGCCTATCATTGGCTCTATCGCCAAGTCCGCCCCCTGACGGAGTGGGAGATGACCGGCAGCTGCCCGCCCGCTTCCGCCCTCATGAAGGACGGCGGCGAGGCCCGTTGGTGCTTCGACACGAATAAGATCGACTGGCGAAAGCCCGGGGACGCGGTGGTGCTGGTGGCCGGGAAGGACGGCCCCCGGATCGCCATGGTCCGCCAGGCGGACACCACGGCCCCCACGGCCAGCGGCGTCGAGCAGGTGCTGGGCCTCGACGAGGAGCTGACCCCGGACAAGTTCATCGCGGACCTCTCCGATGCCCAGCTGGTGGGCGTGTCCTTCGAGGTGGCCCCAAAGTTCCATACGGTGGGGGAATGGCCGGTGACGGTACGCCTCGAGGACCTGTCCGGCAACGTGGGCTTCGTCGAGACCACCTGCACCGTCTTGGGCCCGGTATCCCACCTGTCCATCGAGGCGGGGGAGCCGGTGCCGCCCCTGCAGGCCTTTCTGCCCAAGGATACCCCCTCCGGCCGGTTCGTCACGGACGTGGCGGCTCTGGACACCGCCGTGCCCGGGGTCTATACCGTCGAGGTGGAGGCCGCCGGCCAGGTCTATGAGGTCGCGCTGGTGGTCGCCGACACGGTGCCGCCGGTGTGCGTCTTTACGGACACCGTCCCCTATGTCCGCACCGGCGAGGGGCTCTCGCCCGAGAGCCTGGTAATCAGCGCCAGCGACGCCTCCGCCCTGACCATATGCTTCGATCCGGAGCCCGACTGGGACCGGCTGGGATATCAAAAGCTGACCGTGGCCGTCACGGACGCGGGCGGCAACCGGGTCACGGGGGAGGTCACCATCCTCATCTCCGACCTGCAGCCCCTCATTTGGGAGGCCAGCCGCCGGGTGATCCCCGGGGCCACCGTGGCGGAGCGGCAGCAGGAGCTGGACGAAAACTTCACCGGCGAGGTGAAGGTGGCCCGCTTCGTGCCCCGGAGCCTGGGCTGCTACGACGTGAACGCCACCGTGGACGACGTGCTCAGTATCCAGCGGCTCTACGTGGTGGACACCGTGGCGCCGGTGCTGGCGTTCCCCAAGAAGACGCTGGCGTATCTCGATCACCCCGTGGACCCGGCGGAGCTGCTGGAGGTGGCGGACGACGAGACCACGCTGCGCCTCTCCTACCTCATCGAGCCCGACTGGACAAAAGAGGGGGAGCAGACCGTGGCCATCGCGGCGGTGGACGCGGCGGGGAACAGGACCGAGATCGAGGGCACCGTCAGCGTGGTGCCCGACACGGAGCCGCCTCAGATCTACGGCGCGGTGAACCAGTACGTGTACATCGGCGACCCGGTGGCCTACTTCGCACAGGTATCCGCCGAGGACAACGCCGACGGGGAGGTGGAGCTCACCGTGGACAACTCTGCCGTGGACATCTACACCGCGGGCACCTACCCGGTGACCTACCGGGCCACGGACCGGGCGGGGAACACGGCCGAGAAGACCGTGCGCCTCTACTTCATCCGGCCCTCGGTCACCGACGAGAAGCTCCAGGCGGCGGTGGAGAAGGTCCTCGGCAAGATCGTCACCGATGACATGACCATAGGCGAGAAGGCCTACGCCATCTTCCGCTACGTGAAGCGGCGGACCTGACGGTCGGATCCATTCTGCTGCGGATTTTCCTTTCCCTGCTCATGGGCGCTTTCATCGGATGGGAGCGGTCCAACAAGCGGGACTGGAAGTACGAGGCCTGGCGGGGGCTGACCACCCGGCGGGGGGACTGCTTCACCATGAACGCGGCGGCCAAGGCCCTGCTGGAGGCCATCGGGGCAAAGACCATGTTCGTGACCCGCAACAGCGCCGCCCGGCACTACTGGCTCATGGTGGACCTGGGCACCGGCTGGTACCATTACGACACCTACAACGACGGACCCAGCCGCCGGTACGACTGCTTTATGCTCACCACGGAGGAGTGTCTGAAGCTCTATCCGTTCTTCTGGAAGTACGACCACAGGATCTATCCCGAGACGGAGACCCGGAAGTTCGTGCGGGATTGGTGAGGATTTGGAGAAAGATATGAAGAAACGAAGCTGGTTCGCCCCCATAGCCGCCCTCGTCCTGGTCGCCCTGCTTGTCTGGGGCCTGGGGCGATTGGTGCGCCCCAAATACGCCTCCGGAGTGACCCTGGAGGGGAGCATGGTGGAGAACTGGTACGCTCACAAGGGGGAGGGCCACCAGGTCCTGTTCATCGGCGACTGCGAGGTATACGAGAGCTTCTCCCCGGTGACCCTGTTCAACGAGTTCGGCGCCACCTCCTACATCCGGGGCAGCGCCCAGCAGCTCATGTGGCAGAGCTATTATCTGCTCCACGAGATGCTGCAGGCGGAGACCCCCCGGGCGGTGGTCCTGTCCATCTGCTCGCTGCGGTATTCTGAGCCCCAGAGCGAGGCCTACAACCGGATGACCCTGGACGGGATGCGATTGAGCCGGGACAAGTTCGAGGCCGTTCGCGCCTCCCTGATGGAGGACGAGAGCGAGATCAGCTACTACCTGCCCCTTCTGCGCTACCACGACCGGCTGTTCGAGCTCACGGCGGAGGACGCCCGGTACCTGTTCAAAGGGCCGGAGCTCACCTACAACGGCTACCTCATGCGCACGGAGCAGGTGCCCTACACCCGGCTCCCCGCGGCCCCGGCCCTGCGGGAGGCGGTCTTCGGCGACAAGCCGGTAGAGTATTTGGATAAGATCGTGGCCCTGTGCAAGGAGAAGGGGATCGAGCTCATCATGGTCAAGAGCCCCTGCCTGTATCCGGCCTGGTATGACGAGTGGGACGCCTGGCTCACCGACTACGCCGAGCGAAACGGCGTCGCCTATATCAACGCCATCCCCCTGATGGACCAGATGGGCATCGACCTTACTACCGACACCTACGACGGGGGCATCCACCTGAACGTCTACGGGGCGGAGAGGTACACCCGGTGGCTGGGGGCGTACCTCAGCGAACGGGGCCTCATCGAGGACCAGCGGCTGGACCCCATCGCGGCGGCCCGATACAGCGACCTTAAAGAGCGGTACGAGCGGGAGAAACGGACGAAAACGGAGGCGATCGGATGAACCATAAGATGCTTTGGGCCCTTATCCTGGCCCTGCTGCTCCTCTTTGGCTGCGGCGGAAAGGCGGCAGCCCCTCAGCCCGCCCAGAAGGAGGGCGTGGTATTCGTGGACCCCAACGCGGCCACGGCGGTCCCGGCGGCCACCGCCGAGCCCGTGTCGGCGGAAGCTACGGCGGCCCCTGCGGAGGCCACCCCGGAGCCCGAGGCTGCCCCGGCGGGGGAGCCGGAGGAGCCCCCGGCGGTGCCGGAGCTGTATTTTGAGAGCAAGGGCGTCCGCATGGAGCCCTGGATGGAGGCGGCCCCGGTACTGGCGGCCCTGGGCGACCCCATCGGCAGCTTCGAGGCCGACAGCTGCGCCTATATCGGCAAGGACCTGTTCTACTGGTATCCGGGCTTCGAGCTGACGGTGAACGAGGTGGAGGGCGTAAACCGGATCACCGCCGTCACCGTAGCGGACGACACCGTGACCATCCCCCAGGGCCTTCGGATCTACGACGATGAGGAGAAGCTCCTCGACATCCTGGGCGGGGAGGAAATGAACGGCCTCTACACCTACCAAAACGGGCAGACCATGCTGCTCATCCAGGTGAAGGAGGCCGAGGGCAGCCGCCGCATCGCGTCCATCGAGTATCGGGTGGCCGCGGACCAGTAAGGCCCCCTCTTGTCATCCCGAGCGTCGAGCGAGGGATCTCTGAACGTAAAAGCTTATAAAGAATGGGGATTCATATGAAAAGCTTTTTATCCTATCTCAACGCCACGGCGGACCGGCTGCCGGATAAGCTCTCCTTTTCCGACGGGGAGAACGGCCTGACCTTCGCGGAGCTTCGTCGGGCGGTGGCGGGCGTGGGCGCCTGCCTTAAGAGCAAAGGGGCTATGGCGGAACCTGTTGGCGTGCTTATGGAGCGGAGCGCCTATGAGATCGCGGCCTTTTTAGGGGTCCTGGAGGCGGGCTGCTTCTACGTGCCTCTCGACGAGCAGATGCCCCGGGAGCGCCTGGAGCGCATCGTCAGGAACCTTTGTCCCCGGTTCATCGTCGCCGACGAGAAGCACCTGCCCGCGGCGGAGCGGCTGTGTCCGGCGGCGGAGCATATCCTGTACAGCGGCGCGGCGGCCTTCCCCGGCCCGGACCGGCTCCGGGACGAGAGCGAGGGAGACCCCCTCGCCTACGTGGTGTTCACCTCCGGCTCCACCGGGGAGCCGAAGGGCGTCAGTATCCGGGAGAGCAGCCTCATGGACTACGCCGCCACCCTGCCTGAGGCCCTGGGCTTCGACGACAGCCTTATCTTCGGCATCCAGTCCCCCCTCTATTTCGACGCCTGGCTCAAGGAGCTTTTGGGGGTCATGGTGAAGGGGGCCACGGCGTATCTCATCCCCCGGGAGCTGTTCGTGAACCCCATGGCCCTCATCGGGTATATCAACGAGCGGAAGATCAACGCCCTCTGCTGGGTGTCCTCCGCCTTCAGCCTGGTGTCCCGGCTCCGCACCTTCCTCGCTGTGGTGCCGGAGCATCTGAAGCTCATGTGCTTCGGCAGCGAAGTTCTGCCCGTAAAGCAGCTGACCGCCTGGCAGAACGCCTGCCCCAGCGCCCGGATCTTCCAGCTCTACGGGGCCACGGAGTGCACGGGCATGTCCTTCTACCACCCCGTGGCGGGCCCCCAGGACCCAACGAAGCCCATCCCTGTGGGCAAGCCCTTCCCCGGCACGAAGCTGTATCTTTTAGACGAGGAGGGGAAGCTCGGCACCGAGGGCGAGATCGTCATCGGCGGCCCCGCGGTCATGGCGGGCTACTACCACGACCCGGTCCGTACCCAGGCGGCCCTCATCCCGAACCCCGCTGACCCCACAGGCGGAGCGCTTTGCTACCGCACCGGGGACCACGGCCGTCTCGACGAGAACGGCGACCTCATCTTCGTGGGCCGCCGGGACCAGCAGATCAAGCACATGGGCCATAGGGTGGAGCTTGGTGAGATCGAGGCCGCCGCCCTGAG
The DNA here is from genome assembly GCA_902802805.1 of uncultured Eubacteriales bacterium. Classification (GTDB taxonomy): domain Bacteria; phylum Bacillota; class Clostridia; order Christensenellales; family CAG-138; genus RUG472. Next base: position 14,574 of record CADCNE010000018.1, on the reverse strand, counting down.
CCTCAACGGGGTCAACGAGGCCGTCTGCATGTACGTCCCCGACCGGCAGCGGATCGACCTCTTCTACACGGGTCCCGCCCAGCCCTGGGACCTGGTGGTGGGCCTGAAGGTGAAGCTGCCCGCTTACATGACCCCCAATAGGACCGAGCAGCGCAGTGAGCTGCCCCATTTGCCCAACGGGAAGATCGACCGGCGGGCCATCGAACAGAAGGAGTACGGAAAATGACCTTTGAACAGCTTTTGGATATGCTGCGGGACATGCATCCCGACATCGACTTTGAGAGAGCCGAGGGGCTCATCGACCGTAAGGTGCTGACCTCCTTCGACGTGGTCTCCATCGCCGCGGAGCTTTCTGAGACCTACGGCGTGGAGCTGGGGGCCGTGGACATCGTGCCCGAGAACTTCAACAGCGCCCGGGCCCTCTTCGCCCTGATCCAGAGATTGGAAGAGGAGTAAATGACATTTCTCTCCGGCGGCTTCCTCCTGCTGGTTTTGGGGCTGCTGATAATCTACTACGCCTTGCCCAAACGCTTCCGCTATCTTGCTTTGCTGGCGGGGAGCGTGGCTTTCTACGCCCTGGCCGGCCGAGGATATCTGCCCTTTTTGTGCATCACCGTCCTCAGCGTCTATTTCACCGCCCGGCTCCTGGGCCAAAGCCTCGAAAAGCAGAAGGCCTATGTGGCGGAGCACAAAAAGGAGCTTCCCAAGGAAGCTCTGAACGCCTATAAAAAGACAGAAAACCGCAAACGGAACATCCTGTTCCTCGGGTGCCTGCTCCTCAATCTGGGCCTGCTGGCGGCCCTCAAGTACACAAGTTTTATTCTTTCGGCGGTCCGGGCCCCCTTTGCCGTCCACTGGGTGCTGCCGCTGGGCATCTCCTTCTACACCTTCCAGTCCGTGGGCTATCTCATCGACGTGAAGCGGGGCAAGTACGCGCCGGAGGGGAACCTCCTTCGCTACGCCCTCTTCGCCTCCTTCTTCCCCCAGATGGTCCAGGGCCCCATCAGCCGGTACGACATGCTCTCTAAGACCCTCTACGAGGGGGTGGACCTCGATCTCGACCGCCTGGGCCGGGGTCTCGTCCGTATCCTCTGGGGCGCGGCGAAGAAGCTCCTGGTGGCGGATCGGCTGGCCCCTGCGCTGGCGCTCCTCTTCGGCAGCGAGGCGGGCAGCTACCGGGGCGGCTGGGTGCTCCTGGGCATGGTCCTCTACGCCTTGCGGCTCTACGCGGACTTCACCGGCGGCATCGACATGGCTCTCGGCGTGGGGGAGCTCTTCGGCGTGACCCTCCCGGAGAACTTCGACAGGCCCTACCTCTCCAAAAACATCGAGGAATACTGGACCCGCTGGCACATGACCATGGGCAGCTGGTTCAGGGACTACGTCTTCTACCCCCTGAACGTCAGCAAGACCTTCCTGAAGTGGACCAAGAAGCTCCGCACCAGATTCGGCGACAGCTTTTTGAGCCGCCTGCCCCTCTACACCGCCACCCTCATCGTGTGGCTGGCCACCGGCGTGTGGCACGGGGCGGGCTGGAACTTCGCCCTCTGGGGCCTCACCAACGGGGTGGTCATCATCTCCTCCCTGACCCTCAAGCCCCTCTACGACCGGTTCCACGGCCGCTTCCCGACCCTCAAGGGTACCGGGGGCTACGGGGCCTTTCAGGTCCTGCGCACCTTCCTCCTCATGTGCCTCATCCGCCTGTGGGACTGTTACGCCGGTCCCGGGGGCGTGTGGCGGGCCTTCTCGTCCCTCTTCACCACCTTCAATTACGGCGCGGTGTTCTCCCAGCTTTCCCTGTTGGGCCTGACCGCCTCCGCCTGGGCCATAGTCCTCTGTATGGCGGCCCTGATGCTCTTCGTCTCCCTCGCCAAGGGGGAAGGCTCCTTCCGCGCCCGATATCTCAACGACGGCTGGAAGCTGTGGCTGATCGCCGCGGTCCTCCTCCTCGCCTGCCTGCTTTTAGGCGCTTACGGTCCGGGCTACGCAGCCTCCGATTTCATCTACGGACAGTTCTGATTTCTCTCTCCCGTATGTGTGTGCCCATCCATCGAAGCCTGTTCCTGATACACACATACTCTTGATCATGCTCTTGTTCATGTTCTTATTCTTGATATTGATCTTATTCTTACTCTTGGTTCGTTTCGTTCACATCCGTTCCGTTTGGTTCGTTTTTGTTCCGCTTAGTTCGCTTCCGTTCCCGGTTGAAACAGCGGGATGGGCTTGCCCATCCCGTATAAAAAGGCTCTATAGGAAGCCGGTTTAGACACGGAAGGACGCCTGTGCCCGCTTTCTCCACAAAAAAAGCACGGCGAACCGTGCTTTTGGTGTATATGGGGTTCAGTGCATCTCGCAGCTGGCGCAGGAGGGGCAGTCGGGGAACTGGGCGGGGTCGTAGGGGATGTTGTTCTTGTCGAAGTAGTCCTTGAGCGCCGCCTTCACCGCCTCCTCGGCGAGGACCGAGCAGTGGAGCTTGTAGGCCGGGAGCCCATCGAGGGCCTCCACCACCGCCTTGTTGGTGAGCTCCATCACCTTGTCCACGGGCTGGCCTATGATCATCTCGGTGGCCATGGAGCTCGACGCGATGGCGCTGCCGCAGCCGAAGGTGGAGAACTTGGCGTCGGTGACCACGCCGTCGTCGATCTTCAAAAATATCTTCATGATGTCGCCGCACTTGGCGTTGCCCACCTCGCCCACGCCGTCCGCGTCCTCGATGACGCCCACGTTCCGGGGGTGGAGAAAATGATCCATCACTTTTTCACTGTAAAGAGCCATAGTATCCTTCCTTTCCGCTTACAGCATATGGGCCCGACGGCCGCTTTCAAGATCCTGCCAGATGGGGGAGAAGCCCCGAAGGTATTCCACGATCTCGGGCACCGCCTTCAGTATCGCGTCCACGTCCGCCTCGGTGTTCTCTTCGCAGAGGGTCAGCCGGAGGGACCCGTGGGCCACCTCGTGGGGCCGCCCGATGGCCAGGAGCACGTGGCTGGGGTCCAACGAGCCGGAGGTGCAGGCCGAGCCGGAGCTGGCGCAGATGCCCGCCTGGTCGAGGAGCAGCGGCCGGCTCTCGCCCTCGATGCCCTCGAAGCAGAAGTTGACGTTGCCCGGGAGCCGGTTCGCCCGGTCCCCGTTGAGGGCGCTGTGGGGGACGGCGCTGAGGCCGTCGATCAGCTTATCCCTGAGGCGGCTCACGTATGCGGCGTTTTTATCGAGATCCTTCACCATGTCCTCGAGGGCCGTGACCATGCCCCGGATGCCCATGACGTTCTCCGTGCCCGCCCGGCGGTTCCGCTCCTGAGCGCCGCCCTCGATGAGGGGGTAGAGGGGGAGGCCGGTCCGGCAGTAGAGGGCGCCCACGCCCCGGGGGCCGTGGAACTTGTGGGCCGAGAGGGAGAGGAGGTCGATGTTCATCTCCTTCACGTCGATCTTCACATGGCCCGCCGCCTGGACCGCGTCCGTGTGGAAGGGGACCTTCGCCGCCCGGCACACCGCGCCGATCTCCTTGACGGGCTGGATGGTGCCGATCTCGTTGTTGGCGAACATGATGGTCACGAGGCAGGTGTCAGGCCGGATGGCCGCCTTCACCTCGTCCGCGGTGACGATGCCGTTCTCGTGGACGGGCAGGTAGGTGACCTCGTAGCCCTCCTTCTCCAGGCGCTTCAACGTGTGGAGCACGGCGTGGTGCTCGAAGGCCGTGGAGATGATGTGGCGTTTGCCCTTGGCCGCGCCCAGGCGGGCGCAGGAGCGGATGGCGTGGTTGTCGCCCTCGCTGCCGCCGGAGGTGAAGTAGATCTCCTTGGCGTCCGCGCCCAGCAGCGCCGCCATGCGGCTCCGGGCGTCACTGAGGGCTTCCTGGGCCCGCTGCCCCAGCTCGTAGAGGCTGGAGGGGTTGCCCCAGGTGTTCTGGGCGGTCTCCACCATGACCTCCAGGGCGTGGGGGCTCAGCTTGGTGGTGGCCGCGTTGTCAGCGTAGATCATTGTTCGTTCCTTTCTGTTTCATTCAGCTACAGTATATCAGTTTAACCTACCTTGTCAATAGGTTAATTATGCGCTTTGGGTAAAAGATCCGCCAGAGAATGGGCCATCAGATAGTCGTCGATGACCTTGTCGAGGCCCTGCCACAGGGGGAAGGTGGGGCAGGCGTCCGCCTCGGGGCAGGCGGCCCCGGATTCGAGGCAGGTCACGGGGGCCAGGGTCTTCTCCGTCAGCCGCAGGATCTCGCCGATGGGGTACTCATGGGGCTGCCGGGTCAGCATGTATCCGCCACCCTTGCCCCGGAGGGCCTTTACGAGACCCGCCCGGCTCAGCACCACGATGATGCTTTCGAGATACTTCTCCGACATGCCCTCCCGCCGGGCGATGTCGTCCAGGGGCACGTAGGTCCCGCTCTCGTCCTTGGCGAGGTCCAGCATCACCCTGAGGGCGTACCGCCCCCTGGTGGAGATCATCATAGCCTTCACCTCCCTTCGTTCAACCTACTATAGCACAAGGTTTATCCGATTGCAATAGGCGGCGAGCCCCTTCGCCCCATTTGTAAATTATTCCCCAAATGAGTGAAAGAATCCTGTTTATGGGACAGATAGTGTGTTATAGTATAGGAAAACAGGGGATGAGAGAGGTTTTATGGACAGTTTAGCGGGATTGAACGCGGCCCAGCGGCAGGCCGTGGAGGCCACCGAGGGGTATATCCGGGTGGTGGCGGGGGCCGGGACCGGCAAGACCCGGACCCTGACGAGGCGCTACGGGTATCTCGTGGAGGCGGGGGGCGTGAGCCCGGGCCACATCCTGGCCGTGACCTTCACCAACAAGGCCGCCAACGAGATGAAGCAGCGGGTCCGGTCCATGGTGGGCGACGGGGACACGGGCTACATCTGCACCTTCCACGCCCTGGGGCTCATGATCCTGAAGGAGGACCTGCATACCCTGGGCTGGCCCAAGAACTTCCTGGTGCTGGACGAGGAGGACAAGGATTCCCTGCTAAGGACCGTGTTCGAGGACATGGGCATGACCCTCAAGGAGATGAGCCTCCACAAGGCGGCGGACCTCACCGACGACATGAAGTGGGACCTTGCGTACGTGCCCCTGCTGACAGGGGAGAGCGACCAGCCCCTTTTAGACCTCATCGACCGGGAGCAGAATCGGCGCCGGCAGATGTTCTATCGCTACCTTTACGAGCAGCGGAAGATCTACGCCCTGGACTTCGAGGACCTGGTGGACATGGCCGTGGCCCTCTTGCGGCAGAACCAGGAGGTCCGGGACAAGTGGGCGAAGCGCTTCGAGTACGTGATGGTGGACGAATTTCAGGACATCGACGGCAAGCAGTATGAGCTCGCGGACATGCTCAGCTCCTGCCACAGGAACCTCTTCGTGGTGGGGGACCCGGACCAGACCATCTACACCTGGCGGGGGGCGGACGTCCACTACATCCTGGACTTCCCCAACAAGTACCCCGGGGCCCAGACCATCGTCCTCACGGAGAACTACCGGAGCACGCCCGAGATCCTGGCCGCTGCCAACGCCCTCATCGAGAAGAACCAGCAGCGGGTGGAGCGACGCCTCCACGCCGTGAACGGCTCCGGCCCCGTGCCTCCCTACTACCACGCCAAGGACGTGGGGGCTGAGGCGAAGTTCATCGTGGGCCGCCTCAAGGAATTGAAGGAGGCGGGGAACGACTGGCGGGACATGGCCATCCTCTACCGGGCCCACTACGTGTCCCGGAGCTTGGAGGACGCCCTCTTGCACGCCAAGATCCCCTACGCCGTCTACGGGGGCATGGAGTTCTACGGCCGCAAGGAGATCAAGGACGCCATCTGCTACCTCCGCATGCTGGTGCTGGGGGACGATCTCGCTTTCGCCCGGGTGGTGAACGAGCCCCGGCGGGGGGTGGGCAAGAAGCGCATGGCCTTTTTGAGGAGCTACGCCCAGGCGAAGGGCTGCAGCCTGTACGGGGCGCTCCTCGACAACCTCAATGATCCCCTCATCGCCTCCTCCGACGCCGCCAGCTTCGTGAGCCTTCTTCGGGCCTACGAGAACTACGACGGCATGAAGATGAGCGAGCTTTTGAGCCACCTGCTCACCGAGAGCGGCTACATGAAGATGCTCAAACAGCTGGGGGACGGGGATCGGCTGGACAATATCGCGGAGCTGCTGCAGGGGCTGGAGGAGTATGAAAATAGCGCCGGAGAGCACACCACCGTGGAGGACTTCCTGGCCGAGGTGGCCCTCTTTACGGACCGGGATAGGGAGGACCGCAAGGACTCCGTGAAGCTCATGACCGTCCACAACGCCAAGGGCCTGGAGTTCCCCCACGTGATCGTAGCCAGCCTCAACGAGGGCGTCTTCCCCAGCTGCAAGACCGACACCGCCGAGCGCATGGAGGAGGAGCGCCGCCTCTGCTACGTGGCCCTGACCCGGGCGGAAAAGACCCTGACCCTCACCGAGGCCGCCGGCGTCTCCCACGAGGGCACGGCCCGCTATCCCTCCCGGTTCCTGTTCGAGATGGGGAAGGAGCATTTAAATTACCTGGTGGAGCTGGACCCCGGCTGGGAGGGGGAGGCCCGGCGCTACATCCGGTCCACCCAGAAGCGCATGGCCCCGCCTTCGGACCCCCTCATGCCCGGCGTCCGGGTGGAGCACGCCCTGTTCGGCAAGGGTACGATCCTGGAGGTGGACAGGGGACAGCAGTGCATCAGCATCCGCTTTGACTCCGGCCGGGAGCGGACCATCCGCTTCGACGGGCCCATTCGACTCATATAAGGAGGAACGAACCATGCCCAGAGCAGCCAATCAGAAGGAGAAGGTCCTGTACGTCATGAAGATCCTGCTGCAGGAGACCGACGAAGCCCATCCGCTCTCCACGGAGGAGATCATCGAAAAGCTCAGCGAGGCAGGCGTCAAGGCGGAGCGCAAGAGCATCTACAGCGACATGGAGACCCTCCGGGCCTTCGGCCTGGACGTTCACGGCACCAAGGGCCGGTCCGCGGGGTATTATGTGGGGGAGCGGGACTTCGAGCTCCCCGAGATCAAGCTCCTCATCGACAGCGTCCAGTCCAGCAAGTTCATCACCGAAAGGAAGACCATGCAGCTCATCCGGAAGCTGGCCGGCCTCATGAGCGTCCACGAGGCGGCCCTCATGAAGCGGCAGCTGTACGTGAAGAACCGGATCAAGAGCATGAACGAGTCCATCTACTACAACGTGGACGCCATCCATCAGGCCATCGCCGAGGACAAGCAGATCGAGTTCCGATACTGCTCCTACACCGTCACCAAGGAGAAGAAGTTCCGCCGCAACGGCCGCCCCTACCGGGTGAGCCCCCTGGCCCTTTCCTGGGCGGACGAGAACTACTACCTGATCGCCTACGAGGCCGAGGCCGGGAAGATCAAGCACTTTCGGGTGGACAAGATGGACGGCATCCGGGTCACGGAGATGTTTCGTCAGGGGAAGGGGCTGCTGCCCGAAAAGGAGATGGGGGAGTACGCCCGCAAGAACTTCTCCATGTTCGGCGGGGAGGAGCAGGTGGTGACCATGCGCTTCTCCAACCGGATGATCGGCGTGGTCATCGACACCTTCGGCAAGGACGTGGCCGTGACCAGCCTGGACGAGGACCATTTCCAGATCCGGGTGGCCGTGGCCGTGAGCCCCCAGTTCTTCGGCTGGCTGTTCGGCCTGGACGGCGAGGCCGCCATCACCGGCCCCCGGGAGGTCATGGAGCAGTTCAACGAGCAGCTCCAGCGGGTGAAGGCGGGCTGCTGATATAAAAGGAGGGAACTTATATGACCATACCCCAATTCTGCGAGATCGCCATGCTGTGCCTGTTCGGGTGCTCCTGGCCGTTCAACATCGCCAAGGCTCTGAAAGCGAAGACCGCCAAGGGGAAGAGCATCGGCTTCGAGCTGCTGATCCTGACGGGCTATATCATCGGCCTCTTTGGAAAGCTCTACGCCTACAGGCAGACGGGCAACCTGGCCTATTCCACCTGGTTCTACATCGCGGACATCCTCATGGTCAGCGTGGACCTCGGCCTGTACATCGTCAACGCGAGAAAGGACCGGGCGACAAACAGGGTGTAAAAACGGACCGTTTCCGGGCAATATGAACCGCTCGTGACCCCACTGTTAAGCTTCCGTGACCCGGTGCCAAAGTCCTGAAAATGGGACAATTAGTCTGATATGCTTGCCTCATCAGAAAGGAAGGAGGCAAGCGACATGGACAACAACTATGGGTACTTGGATCAGGAGGTGGAGCAGTTTGCCGCCTATGTGGACACCCTCAAGGAGGCGCGCAAAAACGACCGGATCGGCATCGGCTGCGGCACGGCCCTGATGCTGGTGATCGTGGGCTTCGTGGCACTTATCGAGATCACAGGACTGCTTTTGTAACTACAGCAGCGTCCCCAAAAGACGCAGGACCAAACAGAACAGGAGACCGAAGACCGTGGGCAGGACGGCCGCAAGGAGAGTCCAGCCCCAGGAGCCGGTCTCTTTTTTGATGGTCAAGAGGGTGGTGGAGCAGGGGAAGTGGAGGAGGCTGAAGACCATAAAGCACAGAGCGGTCCACCTGGTCCACCCCGCGGCCAGCAGGGCCGGGCCCAAAGCCCCTGTGGCTCCGTAGCCCATCAGCGTCAGGGGCAGGACGATCTCGTTGGCCGGGAGTCCCAGCAGGAAGCCGCTGAGGATGGCCCCGTCGAGACCGAAGCACCGGCCAACCGGGTCCAGGAATCGGATGAGGCCGGAGAGCAGGGAGGGACCGTTCAGAGGCAGATGCCCCAGGAGGTAGATGATGAGGCCGCAGGGGGCCGCCACCGTCACCGCCCGGAGGAGGATGCGCAGCGTCCGGTCAAGGAGGGAGCGCACGATCACCTTCCCCACCTGGGGTTTGCGAAAGGGCGGCAGCTCCAGCGTGTAGGCCGAAGGCTGGCCCCGGAGCACCGTTCGGGAGAGGAGAAAGGAGAGGCCCAGGGTCATGGCGAGGGAGAAGGCGATGAGGCCCACCATGAGCCCCGCACCGAGGAGCCCGCCGCCGAAGAACACCGTGCACAGGGTCAACAGGGCGGGGAAGCGGCCGTTGCAGGGGGTGACGCTGTTGGTCAGGATGGCCACCAGCCGCTCCCGTTTGGAGTCGATGATGCGGCAGCCCGTGACCCCCACGGCGTTGCAGCCGAAGCCCATGCACACGGTCAGGGCCTGCTTGCCGCAGGCGCGGCACCGGGCGAAGCATTTGTCGAGATCGAAGGCCACCCGAGGGAGGTAGCCTAAATCTTCCAAAAGCGTGAACAGGGGGAAGAAGATGGCCATGGGCGGCAGCATCACGGACACCACCGTGGCCGTGACCCCGTAGACCCCGTCCATAAGGGCCCCCGTCAGGAACGGGGGACAGTGTATCGCCGCGAGGCCCCGCCGGAGCCATAGCCCCAGGGCGTCGAACCCGCTTTGCAGCAGGGCGGAGGGATAGTTGGCCCCCTTGAGGGTCAGAAAGAACACCAGGCCCAGGAGGCCCAGCATCAGAGGGATGCCCAGCAGTCGCCCCGTCAGCAGTTGATCCACTCGGAGCTGGCGGCGGTCTTTGTTCGTGTCCGTCCGCGTCACCGCCAGGGCGCACAGCTCCCCGGCCCGGCGGTGGCAGGCCTCCGCCTCGGTCTCCCCGGGGCGTATCTCCAAAGCCGCGGGCTCCGGCTCCGGCCCGTCGATGAGGGAGAGGGCCGCCCGCAGGGCCTCCTCGATGCCCTTTCCGCTGCGCGCCGCCGCGCCGACCACGGGCACGCCCAGGGCCTTTTCAAGGGCCTCTGTGTCGATATGGACGCCCTGCTTCTCGGCTTCGTCCAGCAGGTTCACGCAGAGGGCCGTCCGCTTCTGGCGGGCGAGGACCTGCAGGGCAAGGGGCAGGCTCCGCCGGAGGCTGGTGCCGTCCAGAATAACCAAGTAGGCGTCCGCTCGTCCCTCCATGACGAAGTCCGCCGCCGCCCGCTCCTCCTCGGACACGGGCCGGAGGCTGTAGGTCCCCGGCACGTCCACCAGCGTCACCGGCCGGCCGTCCGCCCTGGCCGTCCCCGCCTGAAGGCCTACGGTCTTGCCCGTCCAGTTGCCCGTGTGCTGCCGAAGGCCCGTGGCGCCGTTGAACAGGGTGCTCTTGCCCACGTTGGGGTTGCCGCAGAGGCCGATGACCGGGGTCATGCGCCCTCCACGGCCACGGTGGCCGCGTCCCGCTGCCGGAGGGCGATGACGGTGTCGCACACGAGGTACGCCCGGGGGTCCCCCATGGGCGCGGCGTACAGGGGCCGGATCTCGCCGCCGGGCACGAACCCAAGATCCATCAGCCGCCCCCGGAGGGGTTCCGGCGCGGACAGGGACAGGATGCGGGCGCTTTTGCCCAGGGGCAGGCGGGAGAGAGGGAACATAGGCGGCCTCCATATAGAGTGGGATAGTATGGGTATACTATGGCAGGGCGGGAAAAAACGTGACAGGGGCCGTCACAGGATCGTCACGGCTTTTCGGATGATTTGTAACAAAATCCGGTTGACATTGAACAGAGTATTAGATATAATAATATTGATTATTAGATAGGAGACGAGGGAAGATGAAGACCGTGTCCGTATATGGGGACTCCCTGCTCAAGGGCGTTTCCCTGGTGGGGAATCGGTACACCGTGTGCACCCGAAAGATGGCCGCCTTCGCCGAGGCCCACGGCATAGAGCTGCTCAATCGCTCCTACTTCGGGGCCACGGTGGAGAAGGGGCTTTGGCGGCTGAACCGGGACATTGCGGACAAAACCCCTCTGGGGGAGTATACGGTGCTGGAATTCGGCGGGAACGACTGCGACTTCGACTGGGCCGCGGTGGCGGCGGACCCGGAAGGGGAGCATGTGTGCAAGGTGCCGCCGGAACGGTTTTTCCACCTGCTGCAATCGGCGGTGGAAGCGGTGCGCGCCGCTGGGGGCCGGCCCCTTTTGACCACCTTGCCACCCATCGATCCCAAGCGGTATCTGGATTGGATCTGCCGGAACGGGCTGAACAAGGATAGGATACTGCTGTGGCTGGGGGATCTGAACGCCATCTATCGCTGGCAGGAGCTGTATGCCACCCTGGTGCGCTCCCTCAGCGAAAGCTGCCGGGCGCCCCTGGTGGACCTGCGGGAGGCCTTTCTCTTCCGCCGGCGCATGGACGGGCTCCTGTGCGCCGACGGCATCCACCCCACGGATGCGGGCCATGAGGTGATACTGTCCGCCTTCGAACGTTTTTTGGCGGCGGCCGAAGCATAAAGCCTTGCGCCGCCCCGCTCTTTCGTGCTATACTTTTTATATCACTTGAGGGGAGCACGGCTTATGGAAACGCTGACCGCCATCACCACCCACATCGCCCAGGTGGGCATCGAGCTTTTGGACATCGTCGCCATGGGCATTTTGCTCTACGGCAGCGGCAAATCCGTCTGGATGATGATCCGCCACTGGCCCCACGTCACCCTCTCTCTGACCCGATTCATGAACATCGCCCTCATCATCATGCTCTGCGCCGAGATCATCCGCCTGGTGCTGGTCCGCACCCCTTTGGAGCTGGCCATCGTGGCGGGCATGGTGGCCCTTCACGGCGCCATCTCCTTCCTCATCTCCTGGGAGGTGAACCGGGAGCAGAAGCACGACAAGGATCGGGGCTCGGCGGAGGAAGCCGAGCAGGACGTGCTGCTCTGATCTTTTCATCGTTTTTCACGGATGACAACAGAATATACATAAGGAGACTTGACCATGGCAAAGCACCGCACGTACACGGAAACTGACTTGCGCTATCTTCGGATGCTCTCCCGCATGTTCCCCACGGTCCGGGCCGCGGCCACGGAGATCATCAATCTCAACGCCATTTTGAACCTGCCCAAGGGCTGCGAGCACTTCATCTCCGACCTGCACGGGGAGCACGAGGCCTTCCTGCACATTTTGAACTCCTGCTCCGGCGTGATCAGGGAGCGGCTCGATGAGCTGTTCGTCAACACCGTCCCCCGGGAGGAGCTGAACCAGCTGGCCACCCTCATCTACTACCCCAAGGAGAAGCTGGAGCAGCTGACCCCCCAGATCCGGGACCTGGAGGAGTGGTATCGCATCACCATCCACCGGCTGATCCTGGTGGCCCGGGCCACCAGCGAGCGGTACACCCGGTCCAAGGTCCGCAAGAACCTGCCCCCGAACTACGCCTACATTTTGGAGGAGCTCCTCTACACCCACGGGGAGGACCTGGATAAGCGGGACTACTTCGAGAACATCATCAGCACCGTCATTGAGGTGGGCCAGGCGCCGGGCCTCATCGCGGACCTCGCCGCCCTAATCAAGTGGGCCGCCGTGGATCGGCTGCATCTCGTGGGCGACATCTTCGACCGGGGGCCCCGGGCGGACGTCATCATGGACTCCCTCCTGCAGCACCACAGCGTGGACATCCAGTGGGGCAACCACGACATCCTGTGGATGGGCGCGGCCTCCGGCAGCCGGACGCTGGTGGCGACGGTGGTCAGTAACTCCATCCATTACAACAATCTGGAGGTGGTGGAGACCGGCTACGGCATCTCGCTCAGGCCCCTCTCCGTGTTCGCCAACGAGGCCTATAAGAACGCGGACGTGTCCCGGTTCGCCGTGAAGCTGGTGGGGGAGGACACCCTTGGCGTGTCCGAAAAGGACAAGCTCCTCTCCGCCCGGATGCACAAGGCCATCACCGTGATCCTCTTCAAGCTGGAGGGACAGAAGATCCTGCGGCACCCGGAGTACGGCATGGAGGATCGGCTGCTCCTCGACAAGATCGACTACGAGAACAAGTGCGTCACCATCAACGGCGTCACCTGGCCCATGGAGGACGTGGACTTCCCCACCGTGGACCCCAAGGACCCGTATACGCTGACACCGGAGGAGAGCTCCGTCATCGACCAGCTCACCGCCTCGTTCCTCAGCAGCGAGAAGCTGCAGCGGCACGTCCGGTTCCTGTACTCGAAGGGCAGCATCTTCAAGATCTACAACGGGAACCTCCTGTTCCACGGCTGCATCCCCATGGACAAGGAGGGGAACTTCCTCACCTTCAACCTGGACGGCGTGGACCGGAGCGGCAAGGACTTCCTCGAGTACGCCGACGCCGCCGCCCGCCGGGCCTACTACTACAAGATGGGTACCCGGGAGCGGGAGCTGGGCATGGACTTCCTCTGGTTCCTGTGGGCGGGCCGCAACAGCCCCATCTTCGGCAAGGACCGCATGACCACCTTCGAGCGGCGGCTCATCAAGGACGAAAGTTCCTGGACCGAGGCGAAGAACCCCTACTATACGCTCTATGAGCGGCCGGAGATCTGCGACAAGATCCTGAAGGAGTTTGGGCTCGAGGGGTCCCACTGCCATATCATCAACGGGCACGTGCCCGTGAAGGCGAAGAAGGGCGAGAGCCCCCTGAAGGCCGGCGGGAAGCTGATCGTCATCGACGGCGGGTTCTGCAAGGCGTACCAGTCCACCTCCGGCATCGCCGGGTACACGCTGATCTATACCTCCTACAGCTACCGGATCGTGGCGCACCAGCCCTTCGTGGGGCATAAGCGGGCCGTGGCGGAGAACTTCGACATCTCCTCCTCCACGGACGTGTTCGAGCCGCTGGAGAACCGGCAGAAGATCCGGGAGACCGACACGGGCCGGGAGCTCCAGAAGCAGATCGACGATCTCCTCCTCCTTCTCGACGCCTACCACGACGGCGCCGTGGCGGAGGATCATAAGAGTAAGTGATGGTTATTGTGCCGCTTTTTTCTCTTCGGTGAAGAGAAAAAAGCGGCGCAAAAAAGAGAAGCTTAAGAAATATAAATGGGAGGTGCAGCAAAGCATCTCCCATTCTTAAAGTTCTTTTGGACACCTTTTCTTTCAGGGTACGGAGCTGAGCGCTGCCTGTGGCAGATACAGCGAAGCGAAGTACGGGCAAAACAACGAGAAACCGAACAAAGTGAAGGTTTCGCCTATGTTTTGCACCTGGTCAAAAGGATCAGGCTTTCAATAAATACATTATTAATCCATACACTACGCTCGATCCGATGCCGTACACCAGCACGGGCCCGGCGATCTGGAAGAGCTTGGCGGCGGTGCCGGTGATGAGCCCCTCACTGCGAAACTCCATGGCCGGGGCCACGATGGAGTTGGCGAACCCGGTGATGGGCACCACGGTCCCCGCGCCCGCGAAGCTGGCTATCTTATCGAACACGCCCAGCGCCGTCAAAAGCCCGGCGAGGAAGATGAGGGAAAGGGAGCACAGCGCCCCCGCCTGGTCCTTGTCGAGGCCCAGGTACGTCTTCCCCAGGTCCTGGATCAGCTGCCCCAGGCAGCAGATGACCCCGCCCACGAAAAACGCCTTCAGGCACATGAGCCCCGTCTTCGACCGGGGGATCAGCTCGTTCACCCGCTTCAGATACGCCTCGCTGGTCATGACCGCTCCTCCCTTCTCACGCTCTCCCGCCGCCGGATCTCCCTGTCGGCGGGCCGCTGTCGGCCGATGCCCACGAGATCCGTAGGGTAGAACCGGGTGCGGCATGGGTCTGTCCCGGAGGGGGACGCAAAAAAGTTCGTTCTGTCCACGCTGTAGA
>CADCNE010000017.1:7546-43798 GCA_902802805.1 uncultured Eubacteriales bacterium | reverse complement strand
TCCACGGGCTACGCCGCCCGCGTCAGCGTGGACGAGGACGGGACGCCGCTGCAGACCGGGATCGTCTGCGCCGGAGAGGGCATCGAGATCGCCGACGCCCCGGGCCTCTATGTGTACCTGAACGCCTTTTACCCCGACTTCTACCTGCAGCCCGGCGCAGGGCCCATGACCCTGTCCGGGAAAATGAACAACCCCGCCTACCTCTATTCCATCACCTACCGGGACAGCATGGTGGGCATGAACTACTGGCTGCCTGCGGAGGAGCCCATCACCGTCAACGACTACAGCATCACCTTCTTAGAGCCCCAGAGCTACACGCTCCTGCAGGTGAAGGTGGACCGGTTCCAGGGCCTGGCGCTTTTGGGTGGGCTCATGACCATGCTGGGGCTCATACTCGCCTTCTATCTCCTGCCGGCCCGGGCCTGGGCGGTGCAGGGAGAGGACGGGACCTGGACCGTGTGCGGCCAGAGCCGCAAGGGCGGGGCCTTGTTCCGGGAGGAATTCGACCGGGCCGCCAAAGCCGAGAAAGGAAGTGACCTATGACACTGGAAAACATACTCTTTTACGGGGTGCTGGGCCTCTATTTCGGGGCCATGATCCTCTACTTCCTGTTCGTGGCCGCCAAGAAGGAGGGCCTGGGCAAGGCGGCGGTGGGCGTCCAGGTGGTGGGCCTCGTGCTGCACACGGCGGCCATCGTCCTTCGGGGCATCGCGGCGGGACGGCTGCCGCTGACGAACCAGTATGAGTTCGCCACCGCCTTCGCCTGGGGGCTGTGCCTGGTGAGCCTCGTCTTCATTCTGAAGTTCAAGTTCACGATCCTGGGCGCTTTCGCCGCGCCCGTCACCTTCCTCATCATCGGGTACGCGGCCCTGCAGTCTAAGGAGATCCGGGCGCTGATGCCCGCCCTGCAAAGTAACTGGCTGGGGTTCCACGTGTCCACTGCCATCATCGCCTACGGGGCCTTCGGCGTCAGCTGCGTGCTGGGGGTGATCTTCCTGCTCAGGGAGCGGATGAAGCAGAGCGGGTTCCTGGACCAGCACATCCCCAGCCGGGAGAAGCTGGACATGCTGAGCTATCGGAGCGTGTCCCTGGGGCTGCTGTTCCTCACGTTCACTATCATCACCGGCGCCATCTGGGCCGAGCGGGCCTGGGGCAGCTACTGGTCCTGGGACCCCAAGGAGACCTGGTCCCTGGTGACCTGGCTGGTCTACGCCACGTACCTGCACCTGCGCATCCGGCGCGGCTGGCAGGGCAAGTCCGCCGCCATCTTCGCCGTGGCCGGCTTCGTCTGCGTGATCTTCACGTACATCGGGGTGAACACCTTATTACCGGGAGTTCATAGTTATAAATGATTTCTTTTGCCGCTTTTTCTCTTTGGGTGCGAAGCTGAGCGCTGCCTGTGGCAGATACAGCGAAGCGAAGCACGGGCAAAACAACGAGAAAACAAACGCAGTGCAGATTTCGACTATGTTTTGCCCATGGAAGAAGAGAAAAAAGCGGCGCAAAAAGAGAAGCTTAGGAAAAAGAAGGAGACTATGCGCATAACATAGCCTCCTTCTTAAGTTCTTTTTGGGCACCTTTTTCTTTCAAGAAAAAGGTGCGAAGCTTTCAATCATTCCTTAGCCATCCCAAACGCTCGCTCCACCATGCAGATCATCATCACGCCAAAGCACGCCACGTATACGGGCATAAGCCACAGGCCCAGCTTCGCGCTCAGGAGGCCGAACAGGGGCGGGGCGAAGGTGGAGCCCACATAGGCGCTGGCCATCTGGACGCCGATGATGGCCTGGGAGTTTTCGGGGCCGAAGTTCGTCGGAGTGGCGTGGATGATGCTGGGGTAGATGGGCGCGCAGCCGAACCCGATGACGACGCAGCCGGCGAGCGCCACCGCCTCGGGAAGGCGGGGGAGGAGCAGCATCAGAACGCCCAGGAACAGGACCCCGGTCCCCAGCCGGATCATGCGCCTGTCCCCCAGCCGGTTGGAGACGAACCCCGAGAGGAACCTCCCCGCGGTGATGCCGATGAAGAACAGGGACGCGAAGGCCGCCGCCCGCTCCGGGGTCACGCCCCGGGTGGCGATCAGGTACGACGCCGTCCACAGCATGCAGGTGCTCTCTAAGGCGCAGTACCCGCAGAAGCCCAAAAGGAGCTGAATGACGCCCCGTATTCGCAGCGCGCCTTTGAGCCCCAGGACCCTGCCGCCCGTCGTCGCTTCCTCCGCCGCCCTGTGGACCCGCCACAGGGGCAGGGTCAGGGCGAGGACGGCGGTGATACCGAGCTGGATGAGCCCCACGGTCCTGTATCCCGCCTGCCAGGTGGCGCGGGTCAGGGCCATGCTCATGATATAGGGGCTGACGATGGTGCCCACGCCCCAGAAGCAGTGGAGCCAGCTCATGTGCCGTGAGGTATAGTGGAGGGCCACGTAGTTGTTGAGGGCCGCATCGATGGACCCGGCGCCGAGACCGTAGGGGACGGCCCACAGGCACAGCATCCAGAACCGGGTGGAAAGGGAGAACCCAAAGAGCGCCAGCGCCGTCAGCGCCACGGAAACGAGGGTCACGTGCCTGGCGCTGAACCGCTTCGTCAGCCGCTCGGAGAGGAGGCTGGAAACGACCGTACCCACAGAGATGATCATGGACACCACCCCCGCCCAAGATAGCGGTACCCCGAAGAAGCCGTGCATCACCGGCCAGCCCGCCCCCAGCAGGGAGTCCGGGAGGCCCAGGCTGATGAACGCGAGATAGATAATTGCAAGCAGCAGGGAGGCCATGGGAACGCTCCTTCTCTCAAAGTGGAAAAAGCATACCATTTTTGGGGAAGATCTGTCAAGAAAGGCCGGACCGCCCGCTCCCATACGGGCGGCGCTTTGCATGTGAATAAACCAATGGTTATGAAAATCTAAAACCAATGGTTATGACAATAAAAAACCTAATGAAAAGGAAAAGGAAAATGAAAAGGAAAAAGAGAAGGAAAAGGAGAGAGTGTATATATATGGGGGCAGAGCCCCATACCCCGCGCTCGCGCCAAAGGCGCCACATATATATGGGTCCTTTCCCTTGGGGGATAAAAATCCTCCTTTCCTTTTTCCCCGGCCTGTGCTACTATATGGATGACAAGGTATGCGTACCGGCATTCGATTACGAGCAGGAGGAATGACCTATGGGTGTTTTGTCCGACCTGGAGCCCCAAGCGCTGTTTGGGTTCTTTGAGGAATTGTGCGCCATCCCCCGGGGGTCCCACCACACCGGGGCCATCAGCGAGTATCTGGTGTCCTTCGCCCAAAAGCGGGGGCTGAAATGCCGTCGGGACGAGCTGGACAACGTGATCATCTGGAAAGACGCCGCCCCGGGCTACGAGGGTGCGCCGGTGGTCATGCTCCAGGGGCATATGGACATGCTGGTGGAGAAGGAGCGGGAATGCTCCCGGAACACGGATAAGGATGGCCTGGACATCTTTGTGGACGGGGACGAGATCGGCGCCCACGGCACCACCCTGGGCGCGGACGACGGCATCGGCGTCGCCATGATGCTGGCGGCGCTGGACGACGACCGGCTGCTCCACGGGCCATTGGAGTGCGTTTTCACCGCCGATGAGGAGGTGGGCATGCAGGGCGTCCGGGGCCTCGACGTGTCCGACCTGAAGGCGAAACTCATGATCAACCTGGACTCCCTGGAGGAGCGGGTGTTCACCGTCAGCTGCGCCGGGTCCACCCGGGTGGTCAGCACCCTGCCCGTGAAGCGGGCGCCCTTCGACGGCCGCATCTGCGCCCTCATGGTGGACGGATTCGTGGGCGGCCACTCCGGCGAGGACATCCACCGGGGCCGGGCCAACGCCAACCACCTCATGGGCCGGGCCCTCATGGAGATCATGGAGAAGACGGACCTGAGGCTCCTCACCGTCTCCGGCGGTGCCAAGGACAACACCATCCCCCGGGATGCGGCGGCCCTCATCGCCGTGGCGGACGTGGACGCGGCCAAGGCCGTAGCCAAAAAGCTGGTCACCGACCTGGAGAACGAGTATGGGGCCGTAGAGCCCAAGATCCGGGTCCGCCTGTTCCCCACCCGCAGCAGCTTCGTGCCCATGGACGAGGACAGCACCCGCCGGGCGGCCACCTTTATGTTCTGCGCCCCCAACGGGGTCCAGAAGATGAGTGTGGAGGTGCCGGGCCTCGTGCAGACCTCGTTGAATTTCGCGCAGATGTACACCGAGGACGATAAGCTGGTGTGCCGGTTCATGGTCCGTTCCAGCATCAACTCCCAGGCCGCGGAGACCGCCTGTGAGGTCATGGCCCTGACCCGGGCCATGGGGGGCGAAGCCACCATCCCCGCGTCCTATTCCGCCTGGCAGTATCGGCCCGACTCCTACCTGAGGGAGGTCATGACGGAGGCCTTCCACACGGTCTACGGCGCGGAGCCCCGGATCGCGGCCCTCCACGCCAGCCTCGAATGTGGTATCCTCTCCGGAAAGATCCCGGACCTGGACTGCATCTCTTTCGGTCCGGATGTGATCAACGTCCACACCCCCCGGGAGCGGCTCAGGATCTCCTCCGCCTGGCGGACTTGGGTCCTGCTCAAGCACACCCTGCGCCGGCTGAAATAACGGCTGTTTCGTCTCTTTTTCGCCCCTTTTCTTTCGGGAAAAGGGGCGTTTTTTCAGGTATTCCCGCATATGTTTCGGTTTTATGGGCCCGTTCCTTGACATATGTACCCTATGGGACTATACTTAAAAAATCAGAAGTGTTCACATTGGTGCCACATTCTGAGGAAGCAACCGGATCACTGAGCCCCATAAGCCGGGGCTTTGGGATAAAGAAAACAAAAAGGGAGAGATTGTTATGATCACCAATGGTTTCACCTACTTTGCGACCCTGGTCCTGATCGCCGGGATCCTGGTCGGCGCACAGAAGCTGACCCGCTGGAAGTTCTTCGAGTACGTGCCCCCGGTGGTGCTGCTGTACCTCATCGGCATGCTGGGCTGCACCTTCAAGCTGTGGGACACCGCCGCCACCAAGGACGCCTACAGCGCGCTCAGGAACCCCATCCTGTACGCCATGATCTTCGTGATGCTGCTCCGCTGCGACATCCGGCAGATCCTGAAGCTGGGCCCCAAGATGCTGCTTGGGTTCTTCACCGCCACCATCACCATCGCCATCGGCTTTGTGGTGACCTACGCCCTCATGAACCCCCTGCTGGGCGAAGGCGCCTGGCGTGGCCTGGGCGCCCTCTGCGGCAGCTGGATGGGCGGCTCCGGCAACCTGGTGGCCGTGGCTGACGCCCTGCAGGCCACCGAAGCGCAGCTGGCCGGCGCGTCCATCGTGGACTCCATCGACTACTCCATCTGGGTCATGTTCCTGCTGTGGGCCATCACCCTGGCGCCCAAGTTCAACAAGTGGGTCAAGGCCAACACCAAGACCCTGGACGAGGTCTCCTCCCGTCTCGACGCTGAGTTCGCTCAGGCCAAGACCAAGAAGGTGGACTTCCCCTCTTTGATCTTCCTGCTGGGCCTTGCCCTGGCCGTCTCCGCCATCTGCACCAACCTGGGCACCACCCTCAGGAACGCTTCCCCCAGCTGGCTCCAGATCTTCGACGTGGCCACCTTCCGGATCGTGCTGGTGTCCATCATCGGCCTGGTCCTCGCCATGACCCCCGTGGGCAAGATCGCCGGCTCCACCGAGCTCTCCAACATCATGCTGTATATGGTCATCGGCCTCATCGCCTCCCGGGCCTCCTTCCTGGAGCTCTTTGAGGAGGGCATGGCCTGGTGGATCGTGGCGGGCTTCGTGATCCTGCTGATCCACGGCGTGTTGATGATCCTCTTTGCCAAGCTCTTCAAGCTCGACATGTTCACCAGCGGCGTGGCGTCCCTCGCCAACATCGGCGGCACCGCTTCCGCCCCCATCCTGGCCGGCTCCTACTCCGGCTCCCTGGTCTCCGTGGGCGTCCTGATGGCCCTCATGGGCTATGTGGTGGGCACCTTCGGCGGTATCGGAGTGGGTTACCTGATGTCGATCTTCGATTGAGCCGTACCTAAATGAATGAACGACGCGATGCAAGTGACAGTCCACTTGCATCGTGTTATACTGGGAGAAAATAAGGAGGGATATACTATGGGTGTTTTATCCGGCCTGGAGCCGAAAACCGTCTTCCGCTTCTTTGAGGAGCTGTGCGCCATTCCCCACGGCTCCCACAACACCAGGGCCATCAGCGACTATCTGGTGGATTTTGCCGAATCCCATCGGCTGAAGTTCCGTCGGGACGAGTTCAACAACGTGATCATCTGGAAAGCCCCTACGGCGGGATATGAGCATTCTCCCGCCGTCATGATCCAGGGCCATGTGGATATGGTGGCCGAGAAGGACGCCGACTGTGCGAAGGACATGGAAAAGGAGGGCCTGGACCTCTTCGTGGACGGGGACCTGGTGGGCGCCCGCGGCACCACATTGGGCGGCGACGACGGCATTGCCGTGGCCATGGCCCTCGCCATCCTGGACGCGGACGATATCCCTCACGGGCCGCTCGAGTGCCTGTTCACGGTGGACGAGGAGGTGGGCATGCTGGGCGCTCGAGGCCTGGACGCCTCGGACCTTTCCGCCAAATACCTGCTGAACCTGGACTCCGAGGAGGAGAAGGTCCTCACCGTCAGCTGCGCCGGGTCCACCCGGGCGGTCTGCACCCTGCCCGTGAGCCGGGCGGCCTATGAAGGCGCCGTCTGCAAACTCACCCTGGACGGCCTTATGGGCGGCCACTCCGGCGAGGAGATCCACAAGGGCCGGGCCAACGCCAACATCCTGATGGGCCGAGCGCTGTCGGAGCTCATGAACGCAACAGACCTGCGGCTCATCGCCGTCTCCGGCGGCGCCAAGGACAACGCCATCCCCCGGGACGCGGTTGCCCTGGTGGCCGTAAAGGACTTAGCCGCGGCGGAGACGGCGGCAAAGGCCCTGGGCGAGGCCCTGCAGAACGAATACAGGACCGCCGATCCCGATATCCGGGTGTCCCTGGAACCCGCTGCCAGCGACCTCGTCCCCATGGACGAGGACAGCACCCGCCGGGTGGCCGCCTTCCTGTTCTGCGCCCCCAACGGGGTCCAGATGATGAGCGCGGAGGTAGCGGGCCTGGTACAGACCTCCCTGAACCTGGGGCAGGTATACACGGACGGTGACGCGGTGATCGCCCGGTTCATGATCCGCTCCAGCGTCAACTCCCAGGCCGCCGAGACCACGGAGAAGGTCATCACCCTCACCCGCGCCCTGGGCGGCGCGGTGGACATCCCCGCCTCCTATTCCGCCTGGCAGTATCGGCCCGATTCTCACCTTCGGGACGTGATGGTGGAGGCCTTCCGGGCCGTGTATGGGGAGGAGCCGAAGATCGCGGCCCTCCACGCCGGCCTCGAATGCGGCATCCTCTCCGGGAAGATGCCGGACCTCGACTGCATCTCCTTCGGGCCGGATCTCACCAACATCCACACCCCCCGGGAGCGGCTGCACGTGGCTTCCACGGAGCGGACCTGGGCGCTGACCCTCGAGACCCTCAAGCGCCTGCACCGGCGACATCGGCTTCGACCGGTATATGGACCGCCGCTGGGAGGACGATGAGCTCCTCTCAAAGCAGATCCTGGACTTCTTCCACAGCGCGGACCACGTGGCCGCCAACGTGGAGGGGGCCCTCATCGACGCCGTGGACGACGGCAGCCGGGGCGTGTTCTTCCACGCCATGAACCCCGCTGCCACCAAGGTGTTGAAGGACATGCACGCGGACATCTGGTGCGTGGGCAACAACCACACCATGGACGCGGGCAAAGAGGGCGTGATCAGCACCCGGAGGATCGCTCAGGAGATGGGCTGCCTCACCATCGGCGCGGGCCTCAACGAGGCGGAGGCCTCGGAGCCCATCTATCTCGACGAGGCCGGCGGCATCGGCATGTTCGGCGTGGCGTATATGGCCGAGTGCATCCCCGCCACCGCCACGGAGCCCGGTATCTTCCGCTGGGACGACATGGACTATATCAAGCGCCGCATCGACGAGGTGAAGTCCAAGTGCCGCTGGTGCGTGATCGTCTCCCACGGCGGCGAGGAGTTCACCAGCATGCCCAGCCCCTACACCCGGGACAGGTACCTCAGGTATCTGGAGCTGGGCGCGGACGTGGTGGTGGCCCATCATCCCCATGTGCCGGAGAACTATGAGCTCTTCCCCGACGGGAAGGCCATCTTCTACTCCCTGGGCAACTTCATCTTCGACACCAACTACCAGCGGGCCCACCTGTATACGGACGTGGGCGTGCTGCTGAAGCTGATCTTCACGGAGGAGAAGCTGGACTTCGAGGCCATGGGCATCCAAATCGTCCGGGGCCCGGAGAGGATCGTGGAGGCGCCCCTCCCCGATATCTTCACCGATATCCCGGCGGGGGAGTACGCCTTGCTGTCGCCCCTCGCCGCCAAGGCCTTCGTGGCGGAGGACATGCGCAAGATGATCTACCTGGAGCCGGACCGGTTCACCGACGCGCCTCAGGAAGTCTGGGACGGGTACTTCTTCAGCACCGAGCCCGACGGCTACTTCGAGGGGACCCACATGGACTTCCACGTGATCGTCCCCTTCGCGAAGACCGCCGACGAGGGCGCCTGGAAGTACAGCAAGCTGGATAAGGTGAAGGCGTATATCCTCAGACAACTGTAAAACCACACAAAAGAGGGAGGCTGCACATGGGAGTGCAGCCTCCTTTTTTTCCATTATTTCCTGCACGTTGCTTTTTTTACGCGCCCATGGTATAATTTGATCGTACTGTGTACAAGTATGTATTTCTGTGCTCCAAAAGCCGGATCGGAGGTAGCTATTGGATACGAATGAACGTCGGGAAGATATGATCCCCCTCGCGGAACAGGGGCGTCAGATCAATCTGGTCGTCACGCCGCCTGCGGCGAACGACGTGGTCGAGATCGATCTTCGTCGCGTGTTCCACAACATGAAGACCAGGCTGCGCGTCTACGCCTGGGTGATGGTCTTGCTCCTGGTGGCGGGCGTCTGCGCGCCTCTTTTGATGTACCAGTTCAGCAGGAAGCCCCTCACGGTCTCCTCCGTGGTGACGCTGAAATATGATGTGG
This sequence comes from uncultured Eubacteriales bacterium, assembly GCA_902802805.1. GTDB lineage: Bacteria > Bacillota > Clostridia > Christensenellales > CAG-138 > RUG472. The sequence continues at coordinate 34,701 of CADCNE010000017.1, read as the reverse complement.
TGCGGAAGAACCCGGAGGGCAAGATCATCTACAGCCAACTTGTGGAGGATCTGACGGCGCCGGACGGCGAGGAGTTGGACCTCAACCAGGTCACCTCCTCCTATGTGCTGCAGTCCGCGCTCGACGGGATGGCCCTCTCCCAGCCACTGACTTTGACCGATCTCAGGGACAACGTCCGGATCGACCGGATCCTGACCGAGGACAGCCGCCGCCAGCAGGAGATCGCCTCCAAGATGATGGAGGACAAGAACTCAGCGGCATATAACCAGGCGAAAAGCATCGATCTTACCTATATCAACAGCTTCGTGGTCTCCCTGACGAACGGCTTCGGCAGAAATGGATATGAGCTGACGGATGCGGAGCTGGGGCTGGTGCTGGACCGGGTGCTGTCTGCGTACAACGACTATCTGGTGACCACGTACGCCGACATCAAGCTGCCGGACGACGAGTTTTCCGTCATCGACATCCACACGCTGGACATCCAGGAAAGCCTGGATCTGCTGCGCACGGGGGTGCAGGACCTGTACACCTTCTGCGACAACAAGCCGGAGGCCATCAAGACGTACCGTTCCTGGCGCACCGGCCGCTCCCTGGAGGATCTGATGTCGGAGCTGGACACGCTGCGTGAGGTCAGCGTCGAGTACCTCTACTCCTATGTGTACACCAATAACATCGTCCGGGACCGGGACGCGCTCATCACCAGCTATCAGTACCAGCTGCGCAACGCCCAGACCCGGCTGGATTCGATCAACGAAAACATCGCCACCAATCAGGACATTCTGAACACCTACCGGAACGATGAGATCTTCGTATCCATGCAGGAGAGCGATACATCCAAATCCACCAAGACGACCACCGATTACTACAACAACCTGATCCTCGAGCAGGCGACTAATTACGAAAAGGTCGCCGAGCTGGAGGTCCAGATCTCGGACCTGAAGGACAAGCTCGACCGATTGAGCGATACCGGCGCTGCGGCCGCATACGATTCCGACAAGACCGCCGACGAGCTGGCTTCCGTTCTGAGCGTCTGCCAGCAGGCGTACGGCCAGATATGCGAACAGTTGGAAGAGATCATGGAAAGCCCGTTCTTTGCCACCTATGCGACCCACTCCGTTGCCCAGGGCGAGAGCAGGAGCTTCCTTTCGGCCAACGCCAAGAAGATGGCCATAGGCGGCGTCGCCGGCCTGGTCATCGCCTGCGGGCTCTGGTTCTTTAGCGGCATCGCGCCGGAATTCAAGCTCAAAAAAGATGAGAACACCGGGAGAGAGGAGGTCGTGAAGGGATGAAACAGGGAGGAAAGATCAATTGGCTGAAAACGACGATCCTGGTGCTCCTTGCCTGCGGCGTCGCCGGCCTGGGCCTGGCGGTTGCCCTGTTCTTCGGCAATGCCGCCCCGACCTACGCCTCCGCCACACTGGTGCTCACCTTTGATGGGGCGGCCGACGGCATCGCGCCCAACGGCGTCGCCTTCGATGTCAGGGATATCACCCTGGACGAAGTCATATCCGAGGGGCTCAAGGGCGCGTCCCTGGAAGGCAGATACACGCCGGAACAGGTCCGTCCCGACCTGGTGGTCTCCGGCGTTTATCCGGAGGATATGGCCAAGCAGGTCATGCATTACGAATCGCTGCTGAATTTCACCGCCAACCGGGAGCTGACCATCGGGGACTATCATCCCACCACCTTCAGCATCCGGCTGTACAACGGGTTCGACAAGTCTCTCTCCAAAGATCAGCTGTCCTCGCTGCTGCAGAGCATCCTGGACGCCTATCGCGCCCGGTTCGCCAAGGTATACGCCTTCGGACTGGACACGGACAACGCCCTCTTCGCTCTCGAGGACTATGATTATCCGCAGCAGCTGCAGATCATCAAGGAGCAGCTCGACACCATGTCCGCATATGCGCTGGAGCTTTACGAGCACGATCCGGCCTTCCGGCTGAACGGGGCGGGATTCAACGACATCAGCGTGCGGCTGAATACGCTGATCGACAGCAATATCAGCCGCCTGAACGCCGAATTGACCATCAACGCGCTGACGAATGACCCGGCCCGGCTGCTCACCCAGTATCAGTTCGAGATCCGATCCCTCAACAATCAGCTGGAGAAGCAGACTCAGGAACTGGCGAAGCTGGACAAGCTGATCGATTCCTACGAGAAGAATGAGATCATCTACCTCAGCACCACCGACGCCCTGACGAAGATCGACGGCAACTCCTCCGAGACCTACGACACGCTGATCGCGCGCCGCAAGGACGTGGCCGACGGCATCACCGACATCAACTACCAGATCGCGACCTACAAGCTCCTGTTGTCCGATCTGGTGACCGAGGAGACGCCTGAATCCGAGCAGACCGCCAGCCAGCCGAGCGACGGCGAAACGGCCGCCGGCGACGAGGGGACTTCCTCCGCCGAAACGGTAGCCGCCATGACCGACGAAGAGCTGGCCGCAGCGGCCGCCGAAGCTGAACTGGCGACCAATGCCCGGCGGGAACAGCTGGAGGCGCGCATCAACGCCCTGCTTTCGGAAAGCGATGCCATCCTGAGCGATTTCAAGGCCATGATCGAGGCCTATAACAGCGAGAAGATCAACGATCTGACCGTTGCCGTCACCCAGTTCAAGTACTACGCCCCGCGCCTGCTTTCCGGCTCCTTCATCAAGCAGGCCATCAAGACCGCCGGGCCCATCGTGACCCTGGGATTCATGGTCTGTGTGGCGCTGATCATCGTCAGCCGCAGGAAGGAAAGCGCCTGCTGACACCTGTCCTTCCATCCCCAAAAACGAGGAGGCCCCTTCCCAAAGGAAGGGGCCTCGTTTTTATACTCGACATCATTGGGCGGGCGCCTTGTCCCGGCGTAAGAGGTCGTAGAGGACGGGGACGATGAAGACCGTCATCAGCGTGGCGTAGGTGAGGCCGCCGATGCACACGACGGCTACGGGCTGGATGATCTCCGCCCCGGTGCCGAGGCCCATGCCCAGAGGCAGGAGCCCCAGTATGGTGGTCAGCGCGGTCATGAGCACGGGCCGGATGCGCATGGTGGCGGCCTTCACGATGGCCTCCCGCTTCGTGAGCCCCTCCTCCTCCCGGAGGCGGTTGGCGCAGTCCACCAGCACGATGCCGTTGTTCACCACCACGCCCACCAGCATGATCATGCCCACCATGGACACGATGCTCATGTTGAAATGGGTGATGAGCAGCCCCAGAAACCCGCCTGCGAAAGCCAGCGGCACCGTGAGGATCACGATGAAGGGGGAGAGCAGGGACTGGAACTGGGCCACCATGATGAGGTATATGATGAGCACGCCCAGCAGGAGCATGAAGAACAGGTCCTTCATGGCGTCCATGATGGTCTCGTTCTCGCCGGCGTACTCCACCTGGCATCCGGCGGGCAGCTCCACCTCCTCCAGGGCCTTGCGGGCCTCGGTGGACACCAGGGTCACGTTGTAGCCGTCCGCCACGGTGGCGGTGACGGAGATGTACCGCCGCTGCTCCAGCCGGTAGATGGAGGACAGGGTCTCGGTCTCGGTGCAGGTGATGATGTCCTTCAGGGGCACCTCCTCGGTGGTGCCGTCCCGCAGCGTGGCGGTGACGGTCATCCGCTCCAGCTTCTGCCGGTCCGTCTCCCCGTCCGGCGAATGGATGGTGGCGGAGAGGGACGTGGTGGTGGTGGTGACCTGGGTGGCCTGGATGCTGCGGGTCAGCTCCTGGACGATGGCCATATATACCTGGGCGGTGGTCAGGTTGTGCTCGATGGCCTTCTCCTTGTCCACCGTGATGTGCAGGGCCGGGGCGGTATCCTCCGCGCCGCCGGAGATATCCTTCAGCCCCTCCACGGTCCTGAGCCGGTCGGCCACGGCGATGGCCGCCGTCCGCAGGTCGTCCAGGTCGTTGGAATAGATGTTCATGGTGAAGCCGCCGCTTTGGAGCATGGAGGTCATGCTCATGGTGGACACGGAGGACACGTCGAAGTCCGCGTGACGCTTGAAGGGCTCCAGGGCCCGCCGGATGTCCTGGATGGCTTCGATGCTGCTGTAGCCGCTGTTCTCGTCCACCAGGGCGTAGACGGTGATCTGCTGGTCCCCGCCTCCGTTGGTGAGCCCCACCAGGCTCTCCATGCCGCCGCCGATCATGCCGCCGATGTCGGTGAGGTGGGGCACCTCCTCCATGGCCGTCATCATCTCGTCCGCCAGGAAGCACCGGTCGGAGAAGGTGTAGTCCTCGGGCACGGAGACGGTGATGGAGATCTGGGTGCCGCCGCTCTCGGGGAAGTATTCAAAGCCCTGTTTGAGGGAATAGTAGGCCGAGCCGCCCAGAAGGCCCAAAGCAAGGAGCAGCGCCAGAACCCGGCACCGGAGCGTGAGACGGACCGACCACTCGAAGGCGCTCATCAGCTTCCGGGCCAGCTTGCTCATGGGCTTCACCTGGCGTTTGAGGAGCCCCTGAGCCATGGCGGGGATCACCGTGAGGGCCACGATGAGGCTGGCCATGAGGGAATAGGTGATGGTCAAGATCATGTCCATGAACACCTGCCGGGTCATGCCATGGACGAAGAGCACCGGCGCGAACACGCAGATCGTGGTGAGGGTGGAGGCGGTGATGGCCCCCATGACCTCCCGGGCTCCCTGGATGGCGGCCTCCCGGGGCTCCACGCCCTCGGCCCGCAGTCGGTAGATGTTCTCGATGACCACGATGGAGTTGTCCACCAGCATGCCGATCCCGATGGCGAGACCCGCCATGGAGATCACGTTCATGGTGACCCCGGAGAAGTACATGAGCACCAAAGCGAAGAGGACGGACACGGGGATGGAGATGCCCACGGCGAAGGTGGGCCGGATGTCCCGGAGGAACAGGAACAGGATGAGGATGGCCAGCGCGCCGCCCAGCAGCAGGCTCTGGACCACGGCGGACATGGCCATGTGGATGTAGTCCCCCTGGTCCATGAGGGCCACGAACCGGAGGCCCGGATACTGGTCCTCCAGCTCCCGGAACCGCTCGCCGATGGTGTCCGCCACGGTGGCGGTGGGGTGAGCGCTCTGACGGGTGAAGGTCAGGAGGACGCTGTTTTCCCCGTTGATGCGGGCGTAGGTGGTGTCGCTGTCGTCGGAAATGTGCACGTCAGCCACGTCGCCGAGGCGCACGATGTCGAGCCCCTCCAGCCCCAGGGACAGGATGGCCACGTTCTCGAGAGCCTCCACGCCGTCGACCTTGTCGCCCACGTTCACGATCCAGCTCACGTCCCCGTCGTTCACGTACCCGGCGGGCATTTCAAAGTTCTGGGCCTGGACCAGCTGAGCCACCAGCTCCTTGGTCAGGATGTTGTTGAGGTCCGCCGCCTCCTTGGCCGCGGCCAGCTGATCGAGGGCCGTCGCCAGGGCGTTGTCCAGCTCTATCTGACCGTTGTCCAGCTCCGCGACGCCGCTTTCGATCTGCTTGCGGCCCTCGTCCAGCTGCTTCTGCGCGTAGTCCAGCTGCCCTTCCACAGAGCTCTTCTGCTTTTCCAGCTCCGCGTAGCCGCCCTCCACCTGGGCGAGGCCATCCCTGGCAGCCGCCAGGTTCTCGTCGAGCAGGGCGATGCCCTCGTCGAGCTGGGCCATCTGACCCAGGATCTCCGGGATCTGGGATCGGGTGATGCCGTACTGGCTCAGCTGCTGGTCGATGGCGGCCAGGGCCTGATTCACCGCATCCAGCTCCACCAGCAGGTCAGCCAGGGCGGCCGCCTTCTCTTCCGGAGCCATGCTCTCGCTGGCGCTGATCTCCTGGATGGACGATTCCAGCACCGCTTTGCGGCCCTCCAGCAGGTTGATGGACCCCTGCAGCGCCGTCAGCAGCTGCCGCTCTGTCTCGATCTCGTCCCGCTGGGCCACCAGGTCGGCCCGCTGCGCCTCCATCATGGCGATGGCCTCGGTCAGCTCCTCCTTGTTGGCGTCCAGCTGGTCCTTGGCATCGCTGAAGCCCTGACGCGCGTCGCCCCTGCCGTATCGGAGGGCCTGTTCGCCCTTGTCCAGCTCCGCCCTGGCGTCCTCCAGCTCCTGCCGGCCCTCGTCCAGCTTTTGCTGCCCCTCGTCGATCTTGTCGAAGGCCTCCTTGGCCTCATCGTCGATGGCCGCGTACAGCTTTTGGTTCAGGGCGTCGATCTTCTCATGGTTGAGCTCGATCTCGATCTTCTCCGCCACCAGGCCGGTGGCGTTTACTGAGGCCACGCCGTTGGTGCCCTCCAGAGCCGGGACCAGCTTCTCCTTGACGAAGCTCGACAGGTCCACGGGGTCCATGTCCTTATAGTGGACCGCCGCCACCACCGTGGGGATCAGGTCCGTGGACAGCTCCAGACTGGTGGGGTTGCCCACGGCCTCGGGCCAGTCGCCCTTCAATTTCGTGACCACCTGCTGGATGTCCAGCATGGCCCGATCCACGTTCACCGTATCCTCGAAGGTCAGATACACCACGGACACGTTCTCCGAGGAAACGGAGGAGATCTCCTTGAGGTCATCGAGGGCTGCCAGACTCTGCTCCAAAGGCTTAGAGACGGTGTTCTCCACCTCCTCCGGAGCCGCGCCCACGTAGGTGGTGACCAGGACGATGTAGGGGAAGCTCATCTCCGGCAGCAGATCAGGGGTCATCCGGGTCACGGAGACCGCGCCCAGCACCAGGATCAGTATGACCGCCACCAGCACGGTGAAGGGCTTTTTGACGCTGAATTTGGAGATCATGCCTCGCTCCGATCATCTATGATGTACTATTGTATCAGAAACTCTGCCGGACATTGTGAAAGGGATGTGAAAAAGCAGGGCTGCCGATCATTTTGGCAGCCCCGGCCTGGGATCACTCGACCTCGATCTCTTTGATGACGCACTCGTTTCCCCTGAGGAGCCAGGTCTCGCCGCTGTGGCAGTAAGGGCACTCCCGGCCATACTGGACCGTGGGGTAGGTGCGCTCGCAGGCGGAGCAGAAGGTCACCGCGGGGATGGTCTCCAAGGTCAGCTCCGCCGTTTCCAGGACCGGGTGACGGCGGCGGAAGTAGTTCCAGCAGTCCGTGAAGTAGTCCGTCATGATGCTGGACACCTCCCCCACCTGCAGCGTCACCCGGAGTATTTTGCTGATGTCCTGCTCCCGGGCCGTTTCCTCCAAGGATTTAGCGAGGTGCAGGATAATGCCCATCTCGTGCATATCGATCCTGCCGCGACGTCAATCCCTCATGAGCTCCTGGATGTCCACGCCGTTGCCCGTGTGGGGATGGGTCCTATGGAACTCCTTGGTGGCCCGGTTGTATTCCTTCCGCTTGCGGCGCATCATCTTCGCCTCCTCGGACCCGCTGTGGGCCACGATCTTAAAGGCACGCTTGACGGCGTAGCTGAGAAGGCCGCCCACCTTGTCTTCCGCCCGCCTGAGGTCGGAGTTCTGGGGATGGTCCCGCAGCAGGTGGATGGCGTCGAATTCACACCGTGTGGTGCAAAGCCCACAGCCGATGCACTTGTTCTCGTCCACGATGGTGGCGCCGCAGCCCAGGCAGCGGGCTGTCTCTATCTTCACCTGCTCCTCGGTAAGGGTCAGGCGATGATCATGGAAGCCGTTCTTCGAATCGATACGTTCGTCCACCGCCGGGACCTGCCGCTGGGCATGGTCGTAGGAGTCGATGGCGATGTTGTCCTTGTCGAGGGGCTTAAAGAAGCGCCGATCCCGGCCCAGGGTCTGGGACACGCTGTTCTTGGAGACGAACCGGGCCAGGGATTCCGCAGCCTCGTGGCCCTGACCGATGGCGTCGATGACAAACTTGGGGCCAGTGAACACGTCGCCGCCCACGAAGATGGCGGGATCGTCGGTCTGGTAGGTGAACTTGTCCGCCACAGGGTAGTTGCCGTGCCAGAACTTGACGCCGGTGCCCTCCAGGAGCTTGCCCCACTCGATGGCCTGACCGATGGCGAAGACGATATGTTTGGCGTCCACGGTCATGGTCTCGTTCTCGTCGTACTGGGGGTTGAACTTGCCGGTCTCGGGATCGATGGTGGCGGTGCAGCGCTTGAGGACGATGCCCTTCACCTTGCCCTCGCCGTCCACCAGGACCTCTTTGGGGCCCCAGGAGGGGAAGATCTTCACGTCCTCCGCCTCGGCCTCCTGGATCTCATCTGGGGAAGCGGGCATGGTCTCCCGGCTTTCCAGGCAGAACATGGACACGCTCCCGGCGCCCAGCCGATGAGCGGTACGCGCACAGTCGATGGCTACATTGCCGCCGCCGATGACGACGGTGTCGCCCGAAAGCTGTCGGCTGTTGTCGCCCAGGGCCTTCTCCAGAAAGCTGACGGCAATCTCCGTCCCCTCGGCGGTGTCGTTGGCCACGCCGGGCAGCTTGCCGCCCTGGCAGCCGATGGCGATGTAGAAGGCTTCGTATCCCTGCTCCTTCAGCTGCTGGATGGTCACGTCCCTGCCCACCTCCACGCCGCAGCGGATCTCCACACCCAGGTCGCGGATCACGTCGATCTCGGCGTCGATCACGTCTTTCTCCAGTTTGAACGCGGGGATGCCGTAGGTCATCATGCCGCCGGGCTTCCTGTTCTTCTCAAAGACGGTGGGCGTATAGCCCCGGCTGGCCAGATAGTAGGCGCAGGAGAGGCCCGCCGGGCCGGCGCCGATGATGGCGATCTTCTGGGGCCATTCGCCGGACACCCGGTTGATGACCTTCTTGGGCACGTAGCGGGTTTCGGCGCGAAGATCCCGCTCCGCCAGGAACTTTTTCACGTCGTCGATGGCCACGGGGGCATCGATGGTCCCCCGGGTGCAAGCGTCCTCACACCGCTTGTTGCACACCCGGCCGCAGATGGCGGGGAAAGGATTTTCCCGCTTGATAAGGGCCAGGGCTTCGTCGTATCGACCCTCCCGGGCCATCTTCAGATACCCCTGTACGGGCACGTGGGCAGGGCAAGCGGCCTTGCAGGGAGCGGAACCGGTCCTGTGGGTGTTGACCCGAGCGGTATCCCTGTAGTTCTCGTCCCAGGCGTATTTGCCCCAGCGGATACGGTCCGGCAGCACGGATTTGGGATATTCGATGGGTTTGCCGTCCTTCTGGCACAGCTTCTGGCCCAGCTTCAGCGCACCGGCGGGGCACAGCTCCACGCAGCGGCCGCAGGCCACGCACTTTTCCTTGTCCACCCGGGCGGTGAAGGAGCTCTTGGACATGTTGGGCGTATTGTACAGAAGGCTGGTCCTGAGGGCGTTGCAGATCTGCACGTTGCAGTTGCAGATATCGAAGATGTGATCCATGCCGTCGATGTTGGTGATCTGGTGCACGTACCCGTTCTCCTCGGCTTTGCGGAGGATCTCCAGCGCTTCCTCCTTGGTGATATAGTGGGCCCGGCCCGTTTCCACGGTATAGTCTGCCATGTCACCCACCTGAATGCACCAATCCTGTTCGTCGTCGGTGCAGCCCTCGCCCAGCATGGCCCGGGACGCCCGGCAGGAACAGATGCCCGCGGACAGATGGCCGTCATATTTCTGCAGCCAGTAGGAGATCTTCTCCACGTCGATGCTGGTGCGCTCCGCCTGGACCTCCTTTTCCACGGGGATCACATGCATGCCGATGCCGTTGCCGCCGGGTCGGACCATGGACGTGATGTGCTCCAGGGGCAAAAAGGTCATGCGCTCGAACATCCTGGCCACCGGCGGGTTCTTCTCGATCCTGTCCACGGAGGAGTTGAAGAGTTCCGCGCTGCCCGGCACGAAATAGCTGGTTCGGTAGCGGATCTCCTTGGGCGCACCGGGGATGGGACCCTTGTCGTCATAGTGATCGCCGTAGTCGTACTCCACGAATCCGTGGACACAGAGCAGGTCCAGCGTCTTTTGGAAGGTATCGTCGTCCATGCCCGCGTTCATCTGCCGCAGCTGCTCGTAGGTATACCACTGACGCTGCTTCATGGTGAGGGCGATATCCACCTCGGGCTCGGTCAAAATCTCCCGAAGGCCCCAGTATTCCTCGTCTGTGGTCTTGAGGCCGAAGAGCTTGTGGGGCACGTTGTCCGTGATGCGGGCGCCCAGCTTGGCGTATTTCTTGTTCAGGACCGCCTCGCCGTCGTACTTGGACTTGGTCCGAGGGTTGGCATCATAAATTTCCGGCATGATGATTCTCCTTTTATATTCTTTTATCCTTACTTTTTCCAGTCCAAAATGGCCTTCTCCAGCCAGTTCTCCCAGGCTTCGAACCCGTCGCCGGTCTTGGAGGACACCTGGAACACCTCTATGTCGGGGTTCAGTCCCCTGGCCCGACGGATGCAGGCCTCCACGTCGAAATCGAAATAGGGGGCCACGTCCGTTTTGGTGATGATGAGCACGTCGCTGACCGTGAACATGAGGGGATATTTGAGGGGCTTGTCGTCCCCCTCGGGCACGCTCAGCAGCATGACCTTCTTCCCGGCGCCGGTGTCGAATTCGGCGGGGCAGATCAGGTTCCCCACGTTCTCCAAAACCACCAGGTCGAAACGCTCCTCCCCCAGCTCGTCCAATGCCCGCCGGGTCATGCCCGCGTCCATGTGGCACATGCCGCCGGTGTGGGCCTGGACGGCCTTTGTGCCCAGCTTCTCGAGGCGCCGGGCGTCCACGTCGGAGTCCACGTCCGCCTCCATGACGGCGATGCTGAACCTGTCCCCCATGTCTCGGATGGTCCGTTCGAGGAGGGTGGTCTTGCCCGCCCCCGGGGAGGCCATCAGGTTGATGAGCAGCGTGCCCTTCTCCTTCAGCTCGCCCCGCAAAACCGCCGCGTCCCGATCGTTGGACGCGGTGACGGTCTCCTTCAGCTCGATGATCCGCATACTCTTTTCCTTTCGCTTATATTTATTATAATATTGTATCGAACTTTCCCGAAAAGCGCAAGAGAGGGGCGCGATTCTTCCAGGGGAAAAACAGACCTCGACGGAATGGTCTTGACAAACGGCCTGCAAGAGTTAAAATAGGTACAACGGTTTTTATTTCGACCGCTAAATCAAATCAGGAGGAAGAATCTGCATGAAGAAGGTATTTACAGTGATGCTGGCGCTCGTCATGATCCTGGGCGTGCTGGCTGCCTGCAGCAAGAAGGAAGAAGCCAAGACCGCTGAGCCTGAGACCGAAGGCGAACTGGTCGTCTACGGTTCCTGCGAAGAGGACTATCTGGCGGCTGCCTGCAAAAAGTTCGAAGAGCTGACCGGTATCAAGACCACCTATCAGCGTCTGTCCACCGGTGAGGTCCCCGCCAAGATCGCCGAGGAGAAGGGCAAGCCCTCCGCGGACGTCTGGTTCGGCGGCACCAACAACCCCTATGATCAGGCTGCTGCTGACGGTCTGCTGGACAACAGCTACAAGCCCGCCAACGCCTCTCACCTGACCAAGGATATGTACAAGGATCCCAACGGCTACTGGTACGGCATCTACACGGGCCTCCTCGGCTTCATGGTCAACACCGACGAGCTGACCCGGCTGGGTCTCGAAGCCCCCAAGAGCTGGGACGATCTGCTCAAGCCCGAGTACAAGGGCCTCATCTGGCTGTCCAACTACCAGACCGCCGGCACGCCCAAGCTGGTCGCCAACCTGATGATCCAGCTCAAGGGCCATGACGAGGGCATCCAGTACCTGGTGGACCTCGATAAGAACATCCAGGTCTACACCAAGTCCGGCTCCGGCCCGTCCAAGAACGTGGGCACCGGCGAGTGCGTCATCGGCATCGGCTTCCTCCACGACGGCATCACCCAGATCGTGGACAACGGCTATGAGAACGTCCAGCTGATCGTTCCCTCCGACGGCACCGCCTGCGAGATCGGGCCCGTGGCCATCTTCAAGGGCGCCGCTCATCCCAAGGCTGCCCAGAAGTTCATGGAGTTCGCCCTGTCTCCCGACTGCGTGGAGCTGGCCGCTCAGCACGGTTCCTACCAGTTCCTGGTGATCGACAACGCCAAGCAGCCCGAGCAGGCCGCCAAGTTCGGTCTCGATCCTTCCCTGGTGTGGGACGGCTATGACTTCGCCAAGGCCGTGACCGACACCAAGCAGAACGTCGAGGACGTGATGGCTGCCCTCAACGGCGGCGACGACCGGTTCAAGACCGAGTAACATCGTCATAACGGGAATTCACGCTTTGTTGTGAAGCGGGGTCCCCGCCCTTCGGGACGGGGACCTTCTTTTTTCAAATCAAAAGTAAGGAGGCTGCCCTATGGCAAAAACCGCACAGGGTGCGGCGCTGGACCGGAAGAAGCTCATGGCCGATCCCATCATGGTGACGACCATCGTGGTTTTGATCACGTTCCTGACGCTGTTCATCCTTTATCCTCTGGCGATCCTGCTGGTAGACAGCGCCTACAGCGACGGCCATGTGACGCTGGATATCTTCAAGCGGGTCCTGGCCATGCCCACCTTCACCCGGGCTATCACCAACACCTTGAAGGTCGGCTTCGTGGTGGGCATCCTCTCCACCCTCATCGGCCTGCTGTTTGCCTATGTGGAGGTCTACGTCCGCATGAACAAGGCGGTGGGGGGCCTCTTCAAGGTGGTCTCCATGCTGCCCGTGGTGTCCCCGCCCTTCGTGCTGAGCCTGTCCATGATCATGCTCTTCGGCAAAGCGGGCCTCATCACCCGGTTCCTGCTGGGCATCTATGACAACAACGTTTACGGCTACTGGGGCATCGTCATCGTGCAGACCCTCACCTTCTTCCCCGTCTGCTACATGATGATGAAGGGCCTGCTCAAGAACATCGACCCATCCTTGGAAGAGGCGGCCCGGGATATGGGCGCTTCTCGCATGAAGGTGTTCACCAGCGTCACCCTGCCCCTGCTCCTTCCTGGCCTCGGCAACGCCTTTTTGGTGACCTTCATCGAGTCCATCGCCGACTTTGCGAACCCCATGCTCATCGGCGGCAGCTATGATACGCTGGCCACCACCATCTACCTGCAGATTACCGGCGCCTTCGACAAGCAGGGCGCGGCGGCCATGGCCGTGGTGCTGCTGTGCATCACGCTCCTCATGTTCGCGGTGCAGAAATACTATCTCGAGTCGAAGACCGCCGCCACGCTGACGGGCAAGGCCTCCCGGGCCCGGATGCTCATCGAAGACAAGAGCGTCTCCATCCCGCTGACCATCCTGTGCACGCTGGCCGCCATCTTCGTCATCGGCATGTACGTCTGCGTGCCCATCGGCGCCATGTTCCCCACCTGGGGCTACAAGCTGACGCCGCTGACCTTCAAGTGGTTCCAGCAGGTGTTCACCAAGTATCACGGCCTCAAGGCCTTCAAGGACTCCTTCGTCCTGTCCCTCATCGCCTCGCCCATCACGGCTCTTTTGAGCATGATCATCTCCTACCTGGTGGTCAAGCGCCAGTTCAAGGCCAAGGGCTTCATCGAGGCCGTGTCCATGCTGGCCATGGCCGTGCCCGGCACGGTGCTGGGCGTCGGATATATCCGAGGCTACGCCCAGGGCCTCTTCCACACGGGGGCGCTGCAGTTCCTCTATAACAGTGCGGCCATCCTCATCATCGTCTTCGTGGTCCGAAGCCTGCCCACGGGCACCCGAAGCGGCATATCCGCCCTGCGGCAGATCGACAAGAGCATCGAGGAAAGCGCCTACGACATGGGTGCGGACAGCTTCAAGGTGTTCATGACCGTGACGCTGCCGCTCATTAAGGATTCGTTCCTGAGCGGTCTGGTCACCGCGTTCGTCCGCTCCATCACCGCCATCTCCGCCATCATCCTGCTGGTGACGCCGTCGTTCCTGCTCATCACCGTGCAGATCAACGAGTTCGCGGAGAAGGGCGCCTTCAGCATCGCCTGCGCCTTCGCCACCATACTGATCATCATCACCTACGGCGCGGTGCTGCTGATGAATCTGTTCATGAAATTCTTCGGTACCAGCAGAAAATTAAAAGAGGAGGACTAAGGCTGTGGCTAAAGAGAAAAAAGGCGTACGCCTGGAGCATATTTCCAAGATCTATCAGGACCCCAAGACCAAGAAGGACTTTTACGCCGTGAAGGACACCAACCTCGAGATCGAGCCCGGCTCCTTCGTGACGCTGCTGGGCCCCTCGGGCTGCGGCAAGACCACCACGCTCCGTATGATCGCGGGCTTTGAGAGCCCCGACGAGGGCGAGATCTATCTCGGCAACGAGCCCATCAACGAGCTGACCCCCAACAAGCGGGACACGGCCATGGTGTTCCAGAGCTACGCGCTGCTCCCGCACTATAACATCTTCGACAACGTGGCCTACGGCCTCAAGATCCGCAAGGTCCCCAAGGACGAGATCAAGCGCCGGGTCACGGACATCCTCGCTTTGGTGGGCCTCGAGGGCATGGAGAGCCGCATGACCAACCAGCTCTCCGGCGGCCAGCAGCAGCGCGTGGCGCTGGCCCGCGCCCTGGTCATGGAGCCCGGCGTGCTGCTGTTCGACGAGCCCCTCAGCAACCTGGACGCCAAGCTCCGCGTCACCATGCGCACCGAGATCCGCCGCATCCAGCAGCGGGCGGGCATCACCGCCGTGTACGTGACCCATGACCAGAGCGAGGCCATGGCCCTCTCCGACAAGATCATCGTCATGGAGAAGGGCCTGGTGTCCCAGATGGGCACGCCTCAGGAGATCTACTACCATCCCAAGAACAAGTTCGTGGCCGACTTCATCGGCGACGCCAACTTCCTGGATGGCCGGATGGTCCGCCACGAGGGCGACGTGGGCATCGTGGACGTCAACGGCACCGAGGTGAAGGTGGCCGCGGCGGAGAACGTGGCGGACGGCGCCAGCACCACCGTGGTCCTGCGGCCCGAATCCACCATGCTGCGGGACGAGGGTTACTTCCCCGTGGAGGTGGTCGTGTCCAACTTCATGGGCGCCTACCAGCTCTATCACGTGATGCTGGGGAACGTGAAGCTCATCATCCACGAGTACAACCCCAAGGACAAGAAGATCTACCAGGCCGGCGAGACGGCGTATATCGACTTCGAGCCGGGTGATGCCCACTGCATTTAACACTTTCGATCGGGGGGGGAATGGGATTCCCCCCCGATCGAGTTTCCGCTGCGGCGGGGTGCTCCGCAGTAGCTCCGCCTCCAGGTCCCGCCTTTGGCCTTGATGGCCACCGGGCGGCGGGACCTGCAAGGGGTCAAATCCACCGCGCATGTCGCTGGATTTGACATGTTTCAGCCTACCGTTCTTCCTTCGCAGTTTGACTTCGCGCGGCTACACCGCACTTTTGTTTTTTATAAAACGGTGGAAATGAGAGCGAAATGCGGGTATAATGGAGAAAAACCACAGGAGGACACGAGGATGCAGGTCAACCCCTTCACCAAATTCGAAAAGGACTGGGCGCTGCTGACGGCGGGGACCGAGGAGCGGTATAACAGCATGACCATCGGATGGGGGTCCCTGGGCACGGTGTGGAACAAGGACGTGCTGACGGTCTACGTGCGGCCGGACCGGTACACCTGGGAGTTCCTGCGGGATAACGAATACTTCACCGTGTCCTTCTTCCCCGAGAGCTGCCGGGAGGCCCTGGCGATCATGGGCCGGATGTCCGGCCGGGACGGGGACAAGGCGGCCGCAGCCGGGCTCACGCCCCGGGTCCTGCCACAGGGGATCACCTTCAAGGAGGCCGCGGAGACCTTCGTATGTAAGAAGATCTACATGGCTCCCATGGCCTATGAGGACGTGCCCCCCGTGGCCCAGAGGATCTACCAGAACGGCATAAAGCCCCACTGGATCATCATGGGCGAAGTGGTGGACTATCTCACATGATCGGCGGCCGGACACAACCGAAAACGGACTTTTCCCAGGGGCCGGTGTGGCGGCGCATTTTGGACCAGGCCGGGCCGCTGATCGTGGCCCAGCTGGTGCACCTCCTCTACAACGTGGTGGATAGGATCTATCTCGGCCACATGGGGGACGGGGGCGGCATGGCCCTCACCGGCGTGGGCCTCACCTTTCCCATCGTCACCCTGATCATGGGCTTTGCGGCCCTGTTCGGCACCGGCGGCGTGCCCCTCTTTTCCATCGCCCGGGGCGCCGGGGACGAAGCTCGGGCCAGGCGCATTTTGGGCAACTCCTTCACGCTGCAGCTCGTCAGCTCCGCCCTGCTCATGGTGGTGGGGTATCTGTTCATGCGGCCCATCCTCTTCGCCTTCGGGGCCAGCGAGGACTCCTTCGTCTACGCCAAGGCGTATTTGGACGTGTATCTGGTGGGCACCGCCTTCTCCATGATCGCCACGGGCCTCAACGGCTACATCAACGCCCAGGGCTTCCCCCGGATCGGGATGCTCTCCATCGTCATCGGTGCGGCGGCCAACATCGCCCTCGATCCGGTGTTCATCTTCGCCCTCGGCATGGGCGTGAAGGGGGCGGCCCTCGCCACCGTCATCAGCCAAGGCTTGTCCGCCCTGTGGGTGCTCTGGTTTTTGACGGGGCAGAAGGCTATCATCCCCCTCAAACGGGAGAATATGACTCTCGATGGGCAAGTGGTCCGGGACATCGCGAAGCTGGGTACCGCCAACTTCATCATGCAGGGCACTACCTGCCTCGTGCAGATCGCCTGCAACGCCACGCTGCAGCAGTTCGGCGGGGACCTCTACGTGGGGGTCATGACCGTGGTGAACTCCGTGCGGGAGATCTTCCTGCTGCCCGTCAACGGCATCACCAGCGGCAGCCAGCCCGTCATCAGCTACAACTACGGGGCCAGGCGGTACGACCGGGTCCTCTCCGGCATCCGGTTCAACACCCTCATCGGCGCCGGGTACACCCTTGTGGCCTGGCTCCTGGTGCTCCTGCTTCCCCGACTGTGGTTCGGCATCTTCTCCGACGATCCGGCCATGACCGAGGCGGGGGTGGAGGCCCTCAGGATCTACTTCTTCGGCTTCGTCGCCCACCACTGCCCTGAGGAGTACTTCATCGCGGCGGTCAAGATCGTCGTGGCGTTCATCGTGCTCATCAGAGTCAATGTGCCGCTGACGCTCCTGCTCCCGCGGCTGGGCTTCGGCGTGAAGGGCGTGTTCCTGGCCGAGCCCGTTTCCAACGCCGTGGGCGGTACGGCCTGCTATCTCACCATGCGCCTGACCCAGCTTCGCCGCATCCGACGGCTCGCAAAACAAACCAACGGAAAGGAAACATGACCATGCGCGAGATCGAGATCTTCTACCTGACCGGCTGCCCCTACTGCAACAACGCCCGCAAGGCCGTGGCGGAGCTTCTCAAAGAAGACCCCGCCTACCAGGCCCTGTCCCTCAAATGGATCGAGGAGAACGAGGAGGCGGACCTGGCCAACAGCCGGGACTACTACCGGGTGCCGTCCCTGTTCTATCAGGGGGACAAGCTCTACGAGTGCGCCCCCTTCCAGGGCTATGAAACCATCAAGGCCCATATCCGGGAGGCCTTCGACCGGGCGCTGGCTTCATGAGCGAGGGGAAGCTCAAATACAAATGCCTGGTGCTGGACCACGACGACACGGTCATGGACAGCACCCGGCTCATCCACCATCCCGCCTTCTTGGTGTATCAAAGATCTACCACGCGGAAGGACGGAACGTCCGGGAGGTGGTATTCGAAAAGTTAAAGGCGGATGTAAGCCGCAGTGCGGAACTGGAGCGGGAGATGGAGGTCTGGACCGGCTATGTAGCCACCCACGTGCCCAAGGCTTTTCCCGGCATGAAGGAGATCATGGCTGAGCAGCTCAGCCGCGGCGGCCATATCGCCGTCATCTCCCACTCTTTGCGGACCAACATCCTCCGGGACTTTCGGGAGAACGGCCTCCCCGAACCCTCCCTGGTCTTCGGCTGGGAGCTGCCGCGCCCTCAGCGCAAGCCCAGCCCCTTCGCCCTCGATCGGATCATGGCGGCCATGGACCTGTGCCCGAATGACCTGCTGGTGGTGGACGATCTCAAGCCCGGCTACGACATGGCCAAGACACGCCGCGTCCCTTTCGCCGCCGCGGGCTGGGCCTACGACGTGCCGGAGATCCGCGCCTTCATGCACAAAAATACGCCCCTCCATTTTGACACCACGGAGGGGCTGTATCGGTTCCTGTTCGATTAATCCAGGGAAGTCAGTTTCTTGACGAGAGCCGCCAGGTACTCCTCTGAAGGGGCGTCCTGCTCCCGGGCGACGGCGGTGCCGACGTCCGCGTCCTCGTTCTGAAGGGTGCGGATAAAGGCCAGGAAAGCTTCCCCTTCCTCCCCCAAAAAATCGGCGATCTGCTCCCGCGGCAAGGCCACGATGAGCGCGTTGTACACGGCCAGGGCTTTTTCGCGCCTGGTCCTCGCTTTGTTGTACCGGGTAAAGAACTGGTGCATCAGCTCCTGCTGCATATCGTATACCTCCTTCAAGTCCTTGTTTTCTCTCCTCACAGCATGCCCTTATAGCGGAGCACGTAGGCCACGATCTTCAGCTGGTCGCTGACCCGCCGCTCCATCTGAAAGCCCCGGAAGGTCTCCACCGTGATGGCGGGTATCCCCAGCTCCTCTGCCACCGTCCGGTTCATGCTGCCCGCGGGGCCCGGGCCGTTGACGTTGAAGGGCCGGGAGGTCACCTTGCCGTCCTGGGTGTCGAACAGCAGGTCGAAGAACAGGTCCTCCATGCCCGTCAGGGAGGAGTAAATGAGGTTGCTGCCCAGATAGTCCCGCCCGGCCGAGTAGACGATGGCCTCATGGAGGTCCAGCAGGATCTCCGGCTGCTTCTCCTCGATGTCGTGGAAGATGGCGTAGCAGATCCGCTGGGCCAAAGTGCCGTTCACGTCCCCGGGGAAGCAGCGGTTGGGGTCCTCGTCCCCCACCGTCCGGCGGTTGAGCCGGGCGCCCTGGGCGTTGGCCGGGGCCAGGACGTAAAGGGTCCCCGCCTTGATGGTGGCGTTCTGGAGCATGAGCCCGGCGTACCAGGCGGCTCGCTCGTTCCCGTGGATGCCCGCCGCCACGTACACGACGGGGCCGGGCTCACGACCGGTGATCTTCACCACGGTGGTCTCCGTGTCCGCGCCGGGGGTCAACAGATAGCTCTCCCGGTCCACCTCATAGACGGTGTCGAAGTCGTCCACGAAGTCGGAGACGGTCTTCTCGTAGATGTCGAAGGTGACCTCCGGCTCCACCACGCTGAAGCCGTCGTAGAGGAACACCTCCCCGTCGATGACGACGGTGTTGGGCTCCTCCGTAGGCTCGACGGTGGGCTCAGCCGTAGGCTCCGGCGTGGTCGTCGGCTCCGGGGCAGAGGTCTGTTTCGTTTCAGCCGGCTGGCTGCATCCAAAGAGGAGGAGGGCGGCCAGCAGCAGGGTCAGTATCCGTTTCATAGCTGCCTCAGTCGGTGGGGTCCAGGTAGGCGCCGATGCCCGCAGCGACGATCTCCCGATAGGAGGGCAGGTCGCCCAGGTCGATGCTGAGCTCGTTCCCCAGCTCGTTGTAGGCGCTGCACAGCTGCTCGATGCCGCAGATGTGGCGGGCCACCCGCTCATCGATGGGGATGCCGGTCTCGGGGAAGTCCACGTAGAGGGCCCCGTACTGGCCGGCCAGGTAGTAGTAGTGGTCCACGCCGGTGACCACCAGGTCCGCGCTGGTCCGGCCCCGGAGGCGGCCCTGGGAGGCGTTGGCGGTCTCCATGAGGGTGGCCATGGTGTCGGTGAAGTCCCCTAGCTCCCGGTGGGAGAGGCCGTGGAGGTTGGTGGGGGAGGCCTCGATGCTGATCTTCATCCCTTCGAGCTGCATGTCCATGGCGGCCCAGCTCGCAAGCTCCATGGCGTCCTGATGGGCCACGATGGCGTTGATGGTGGGATACTCCGGCGAGGCCTCATGCAGGTCCACCGTGATCTTTACGTCGTTGGTTTTAATAAACTCCGTGAGCCCGTAGGTGACCCGCTCGGTGAAGGTGCCCGTGTTGCTGCCGGGGTAGGCCCGGTTCAGGTTCCTTGTTTCACTGCCCGACAGGGTCTGGCCGCTGGTGCGGTGGACGTACACGTCGGAATCCGGCCACTGGTCGATGGGGTTGGTGGCCCGGGAGCCGAAGCGGAAGGTCCGATCCCCGCCGGGAGTGGCGATGGTGAAGAACATGGGGGCCCCTTCCTGGGGGTCCGTGCAGGTGAAGGCGCTGTGGTTGGCGCGGGGGATCACGTAGAGGACCCCGGTCTTAGGCTGGCAGTTCTCGATGAGGGTCACCGCCGCCACCACGCCGGAGGGCTCGTTGGGATGGGTGCCGCCCAGCACCAAAATGGACGCGCCGGGGTTGCCGGAGTCCAGCACGTAGATCTCCGTATCCCCGTTAGTGCCCTTGAGGGCCGGGTTGTAATCCGAAAGCATCCGCACCTCGGTGACCCCGGGGCCGGGGTAGATGGGCTGGTCCTGCCACATGGAGGTAAAGGTCACGCCCAGGTACACGATAATTGCCGCGGCCAGCAGGCACAGGAGCGACGCGGTCCAGATCCGCTTAGGTATCTTCTTCATGGCCGCACCTCACTTGATGAGCAGCAGCCGCAGGATCAAGGGGATGATGACCAGGGCCGCGTCCAGCTGATAGAGGAACTTGTCCTTTTTGAACATGTTGGCGACGATCAGCACGAGGAGCAGCGCCACGATGCCCAGATACACGTATTTCAGAAACATCATTTTCTTCCCCTCCTTATCTGGTCAAAAAGCCCATGTATTTGGAGTTGAGCATGTAGATGACCGCCAAAGCGATGCACACCAGGAACGGGATCGCGCAGTGCTTGAGCACGTGTTTGTACTTGAGCCCCACGATCTGGGCGGCGTAGTTGCCCGCAAGGGCCGTGGGCGGCATAAGGTCGCCGAGACAGCAGATGAAGGCGAGCAGGGCCGCGATGGTGATCTGGTCCCCGGTGTTGAGGAGCACCAGCAAAAACGGCACGCCCATGACGCTGGCGGCCCCGTAGGAGCTGACCGCGCCGAAGCCGGGCATGATGGTGCAGATGGCTACGTAGAGGAGCACGGTCCCAAGGCCCAGGCAGGAGACCACGATCCAGCCCCGGGCGCCGGTGAGGGTCAAAACCTGGATGAACATGCCCACGCCCATGAGCTTCGCAAGGACCGGGATGGTGGTGTCCATGGCCTCGAGGCCCCCCTCCCAGGCGTTGAACCGCCGACCGGTGAAGGCGGCCACCACCGCGCAAATAAGGAAGATGAGGGGTGTGCCCAGCTGGGGCATGAACTTAGGGAGGGCCCGGGTCAGCACCAGCAGCACGGCGAGGAGCAGGATGGGGATATAGAGCTTGAAGCCGTACTTCTTGCCCACCTCCATGTCGAGGTCCTTCTTGAGCTCCTCGATGTCCAAATTCTTGCAGTATTTGAGCCCCAGGAAGAGGACGGTGAAGACGGCGCAGGGGATGGTGATGAAAAACAGGGGCCCTTCAAAGCCGATGTAGGGCATGTCCACGCCCCCGGCGATCAGCATGGCGGGGATGTTCACCGGCGGGGCCGCCATGCCCATGATGGCGCCTATGGCCAGGATCGCCCCGGCCCGGGCCTTGGGGATGCCGATCTTCAGCAGGATCGGGGCCACGATGGCGCCGGCGGACAGGACCGCGGCGGTGGAGGAGCCGGTGATCATGCCCGGGAACATGACGATGAACATGAGCAGGATCAGCATCAGGGCCGGGACCTTATAAAACTTAGTGACGATCAGCGCGTTCAACGCCTCGAGAGCGCCGGAGCGCTGGATGGCCATCATGAACAGCATGGCCGTGGAAATAATGAGGATGGTGTCGATATAGGTGAAGCACCCCTCGAAGAGATGCCGCACCGGGATGCCCTCCCCGGCCACCAGCGCGCCGCCGACGGCGCCCAGGATCATGGACAGGCTGACGGGGAGCTTGAAGACCAGGTTCCCCAGCAAAAATACGCCCAGCATGACCAACAGGACCAATAATTCCGTATTCAAAGGGTTCTCCTCACTTTCTTCGGATCAGGAAAATGTCCCGCCCACCCCAGGGCGGGGTGGGCAGGGTGAAAGGAGCGTGGGGATGGGATCAGTTGAACAGGGGCGGGAACACCTCCATGCCGTCCTTGACGGAATAGAGGAAGGTCAGGGGGACGTTCTTCTCCTGAGCGAACTGGGTGAACTTGCCGTCGAAGTTGGCGTCCTCCACCACCACCATGTACTTCGCTACCTCCAGCACCATGTCGGTCAGCTTGTCGGACAGAGTGCCCCGGCGCATGGAACCGCCCAGATGCGCCATGATGACGGCGGGAGCGCTCTCCTTCACGGCGGCCATGAACTTCTCCGCCCGGGCGGTCTCGTCCGCTTCGGAGATGCCCGCCGCGCCCAGGCCCTTGGAGCTGGCGCCGCAGACGATGATGACGGTCTTATAGTTCTTCACGTCCGCGTCGGTAGCGAGGGCATTGTAGGCGTAGTCCTTCACGCCGGACCGCTTCATGATGGCGTCCATCATGGAGGTATCGGCGCTCTGGCCGAAGGAGGTCACCAGTACCGGCGCCTCGAACAGGGAGGCGTCCACCTCGCCGATGTTGAAGATATGGACCTCCTCGCTGGTGTTCATGGGGAAGTCGGACTTCTGGTTGGGGTCGTACCCGTCCACGGTGCCCTGGGAGGAGGTGTAGGTCTCCTGCTTCTGCTCCTCCTTCGGCGCCTCGGTGGCGGCAGGAGCAGCGGCGGGGGCGGGGGCCTCAGCGGTCTTGCTGCCGCAGGCGGCCAGGGCGACGACGAACAGGGTTGCCAAAAGGATGGCGATGAGCTTCTTCATGGTTTTCTTTCCTCTTTTCCTTATGTTTTCTTTCCGTTGACTACGTTATTTCACGGGCTTGAAGATGCCCGAAAGGCCCAGCTTGACCATGTCCTCATAGCTGCCCAAACAGGTGAACTCGATGGGCGTGTCCGGATAGTACAGGTTGTAGGCGTCCTTCAGCCGGGTGATGCACAGGATGTGCCGGGCGATGCGCTCGATGAGGGGGATGCCGTTCTCCTTCACCCGGTAGTAGATGTAGCCGTCCTTGTGGGCCTGATAGTAGTTGGGCTCGTTGCCGTTGACGATCAGGTCCTCGTCCATCTTCCCGTGCAGCGGCCCCATGGAGGGGTTATAGGTCTCCATGAGGGTCATGAGGGCCTGGGTGTTGTCCCCGAGGCTCCTATGGGAGAGGCCGTAGGAGGTCTGACCCGACAGCTCCGCCTTCATGTCCTGGCCGTCCAGGGACATGTCGATGGCCATCATGGACGCCACGTCCAGCGCCCGCTCATGGGCCATGGTGGTGTCCAGGTAGTAGAACTCCGGGGAGCCCTCGTGCATGTCCATGACGATGGACACGTTCTCCCGGACGATCAGGTTCTTGATACCCGCGCAGACCTGCTCGGTCAGCACCCCGTTCTCGTTGCCGGGATAGAGCCGGTTCACGTTGCGGATCTCCGCCGTCTCCGTGCCCACCAGCTTCCGGCCCGAGGTGCCCTCGTAGTAGTTGCGGTCCGGCCACTGGTCCACGGGGTTGGTGAGCCGGTTCCCCACCCTAAAGGTCCGGGTGCTTCCGTCATCGAGGGTGATGGTGAACCGATCCAGCATGCCGTCCAGGGGGGAGGTGTGGGTGAAGCCCGATTTGTTGGTCCAGGGCATGATGAACACCCGGCCCTTCGTCACCTCGATGTTCTCCGCCATGGCGATGGCGGCCATCATGCCGGCGCTCTCGTTGGGATGAGTGCCGCCCAGCACCAGGAAGGTGCCCCCGGGCACGCCGGAATCGAACATGTACACCTCTTCATCCCCGACGGTGCCCTTCAATCCCTCGCAGTACTCCGAGAGTTTGGCGACGCGGGTGAGGCCGTCGCTGGCCATGACGGGCTCAGGCTCCCGCATGGCGATAAAGTCCGCGGCGGCGAAGACGGCGAAGATCAGGGCCACCAGCAGGACCAGGGCGTTTTTCCAAAGATAGCTGTATTTCTTCATGGCCGCCTCCTCACTTGATGTGCAGCGCCCGAAGGGCGAAGGTCACCAGGATCACGGCCAGGGAGATGAGCTCCGGCAGGGGCCGCTTCTTGAGCAGGCTTATGAGCAGCAGCACCGCAAGCAGGGAGATGAGAACGTAATAGACGATGGATATCATATCTTTCCCTCCTTACAGGATGATGCCGGTCATCTTGTCGCCGAAGACGACCATGACGATGCCCATGATGAGCACCAGGAGCGCCGGGAGCAGCAGCTGCTCCACGGTCTGGCCGTAGGACACGTCCTCCACGCCCAGCTCCTCCTTCACCCGGGAGATTACGCCGCCCCGGCAGGCGATGAGCAGGGCCACCCCCACCGCCGCGGCGCAGCCGGTGACGATGACGGTGTTGGCCAGCCACCCGATGGGGAACACGGCGTAGGTGATGAGGAAGGCGGGCAGCGGCGCGGACAGGAAGAAGCCCAGGACCACCGAGATCGCCATGAGCACCAGCAGCACCCCGTAGGTGGGGTCCCCGTTGGTCCAGGGCAGGATATGATAGGAGAAGATGCCCCGGATGCCGTTCATGGAGCTGACCTCGATGAAGGAGCCCAAAGAGAACACCGCCGCCACAGGGACGGCGATATCCGTGACCCCCTGGATCAGGGTGTCGAATGCCGCCTTCGGACCCCGGCGCTCAGTCGGGAGCAGGAACGCGAGAACGACGCCCACGAGGAAGATCAGGGCCTGGCCGCCCACGTACACGTAGGAGCCCAGGAGCCCATCCACCAGTACCAATGCCAGTACGATGGCCAGCGGCAGCAGCGGCAGCAGCTTTTCCTTTTCCGCATCGGAGGCAGGCCCCTTAAAGAGGGGCGCGCTCAACAGTCCGAACAGCAGGAACGCGGGGCCGGAAAGCACCAAGAGCGGCAGGAAGAAGCCCACGTAGGGGGTGGGGAGGACGCTGCCCGCGCCGTTCGACGCCACGATGGCGGGGGCGCAGTTGGGCGGCAGCATCATGCCCAGGAACGCGCCCACGGCGATGAAGCCCACGGCCTTCGCTTTCGACGCTCCCTTCTTCATCAGCAGCTCGTACACCGGCTTGGCGCTCATCAGCACCGAGGCGGCGGCAAAGCCCGTCAGCATGCCGGGGAGGGCCAGGAACAGGAGCATCCCGAAGCTGGTGAGCAGGGGCGACTTCCCCTGGAGCCGGGCAAAGAGCCGATCCCAGGCCCCGCCGTCCTTCAGCACCCGCAGGAAGATCATGGCCACCACGCAGGGGAGCAGGGCGTCCAGGAACCCGAAGGGCCCCTCCACGATCTCCCGAAAGCGCAGGCCCATGCCTGCAACGAGGCTCCCGGCCAGCGCGGCCAAGAGCAGGGCGGGCGCCCACCATTTGGGGTGGTTCCGGGTGCAGATCTCCACCACGGCCACCAGCCCCAGCATCAGGAGGGCCAACAAGTATTCTTCACGCATGGTCATACCTCCTGGGCCGGGAAAAGGCCCGGCCCGTTGGTCCGTTCATTCGTCAATAGGCGGCGGAGCCGTAGAACCGGCGATGGTCGGCGGCGGCGTAGAACCTGCCGTCCGCCCCGTGGCACACGGCGGCCACGCAGCCCACGTGAGCCCCCAGCTCCCCTTCGTCGGTGAGCACGAAGCCCAGCTCTGTCAGCTTATCCATGGTCGCCTGGCTGTAGCGGCTCTCGATGGTCAGGGCCTTGCTGTTCTGGTCCCGGTAGACGCGGGGGGCGTTCACGGCCTCGGCTACGTTCATGTCGTAGTCGATCACGTTGGAGATGGCGATGGCCACGGCGGACACCAGCGCCCAGTTGCCGGGGGAGCCCACGGCCAGGAAGGGCACGCCGTTCTCATCGGCCACGATGGAGGGGCAGATGGTGGAGCGGACCCGGATGTAGGGCATGAGCTTGTTCACCTTGGCGGAGGCGGAGTTGTTGAGGTTCCCGAGGTGGGCGCTGAACACGAACCCCGTGCCGGGCACGGCCACAGCGGAGCCGAAGTTGATGCCGTTGGTGTTGGTGGTGGAGACCACGTTGCCGTACTTGTCCATGACAGCGAGGTGGGTGGTGCCGCCCTGGTCGGGGGTGTTGTCGGCGTTCACCTTCTCGCCGGTAGCGTTGAGGGTCACGGTCAGGCTCCCCTTCTTGGCGTTCTTGAGATAGGTGTCCAACGTGATCTTCTTCGCCCGCTCCGCGGCGTATTCCTTGGAGATCATCTCCTCCACGGGCAAATCGTAGTATTCGGGGTCGGCCATGTACGCCGTGCCGTCCATGTAGGCGAGGGCGTAGGCGTCGGCGGTGATCTTCACGGCCTCCATGCTGTCCCGGCCAAGGCCCGCCATGTCGAAGTTCTCCATGATGTTCAGCATCTCAAGGAGCGCCACGCCGCCGTTGCTGGGGCCGTTCACGGTGTAGACGGTCTTGCCCCGGTAGGTGGTGGAGATGGCGTCCCGCTCCCGGGTCTCGTACTGGGCGAAGTCCTCCCGGGTCAGCAGGCCCCCGATGGACTGGATGTAGTCCACCATCTTTTGGGTGAAGTCGCTGTTGTAGAAGGCCTCCTTGCCCCCGTCGGCGATGAGCTCCAGGGTGTCGGCGAGGTCCGGGTTTTTGATGGTGGCCCCGGCGGGGTAGGTGAAGCCGTCGTCGGTATAGAGGTTCAGGGTGTAGGGATAGGAGGACAGGTTATCGTACCGGCCCTCGATGTTGGAGTTCCAGCGTTCGGGGAGCTTGAACCCGTTGCGTGCGAGGTCGATGACCGGCTGCAGCACCTGGCGGGGGGTCATGGTGCCGTACTTCTCAAGCGCCGTCATGGTGCCGTGGACCACGCCGGGGATGGCGATGGACTCCACGGAGGGCGGGTAGGAGGAGGTGTCGGTGGAGATCTCTCCGGCGATGGCCGCGCCCGGCGCCTGGGTCATGTACTCAAGGACCAGGTAGCGGTTTTCCTCTTTCAAATAGATGACCATCTGGCCCGCGCCGCCCATGCCGGAAGCGGCGGGCTCCAAGAGACCCACGGCGTAGATCATGGCCACGGCCGCGTCCACGGCGTTGCCGCCGGCCTTCAAAATGTCCACGCCGATTTGAGACGCGATCTGGTTGGCGCAGGCGGCGGCCCCGTTCTCGCCCACGGCGCCGGATTCATAGTCGTCGCCGGGATAGGCCCCCTTGAAGGGCGGTTCCGTGGGGGCGGGGACCTCCGTGGGCGCGGCGGTGGGTTCCGCCGTGGGGGCCTCGGTGGCGGCAGGCTGCTGGGCGGTCTGCTCCGTCTTCTTGCAGCCGGCGGCGATGCCCAGCAGCATCA
>CADCNE010000017.1:0-7532 GCA_902802805.1 uncultured Eubacteriales bacterium | reverse complement strand
GATGCCCAGCAGCATCATAAGGGCAAGACAAAGTGCAATGATCCGTTTCACAGTGTTATCCTCCCTAAAACGATTTGTAAAAAAAGCCTCCCCCGGAGGGGAGGCATGGTCAGACTATCAGAATACCGGAGTGATGGAAAGGATATCCTGCAGCGTGTAGGAGGGATAAGCGATGGAGGTGGCGTCCACGCGGTCGTCGTTGATGAAGATCTTGCACTTGGCGAGGTCCTCGGCGAAGATCTCCTCGGTATATCCATCGGCGCAGGTGAAGTTGTAGGACTTGGCCTCGGCCATGCCCACGGCCTTGAAGAGGTCCTCCACGGCATAGCCGTCGGGGAGCACTTCCACACCGGGCACATAGACCAGGGCAGCGTCAGCGAAGACGTACTGGCCGGCTGCCTTGCAGAGCTGGTCGCGGACCTGATCCTTGCCGCAGGTGAAGGCATCGTTCTTGTTCTTGGTGTCCAGGCAGATGAAGAGCTTCTCAAAGAGCTCCGCGTCATACTCGAAGGTGAAGCCGTCCTTGTAGGAGATGGCCTTCACGGGGGAAAGTTCGATCTCGGCCTTGGCGAGGACGTCTGTCACGGGGTAGGCGGCGTAGACGGTGCCGCCGTAGTTCATGAGCTCCGCGGGCTCCTCATCGAGAACGCCCACCGCGTTGGGCATGACCACGATGTGGCAGATGCCGTCCACGGGTTCGGACTCGGCGGTGAGGCCGTGAGGCACGATGTATTGGATGCTGGTGAGGCCGTAGCCCGCATAGAGGATGGAGGTGGCGTCGATGGTGCCGCCCTCGCTCTTGTAGATCTGGACCTTCTCGAGGTCGTCTGCGGCGATCTCCTCGGTCCAGCCGTCGGAGCAGATGAAGTCATAGGAATCGGCGGGGGCCATCTCGATCTCGTCGAAGAGCTCCTTCACGTTCTCCCAGCCATCCTCGGGGATGAACAGGGCGCACTCGTGGCCGCTCAGGATGTAGCCCATGAACTGGACCATGGCGTTCATCTTCTGGGTGGGGCCGGTGAACACGTCGTAGACGTTGCCCTTATTGTCGGTGAACCCGAAGGCCAGGCCCTTCTCGCACAGGGTCTCGTAGGAATCGGTGCCGTCGTCGGTGTAGCCGTCGGTGTAGGCCACCACCGTCACGATCTCATTGGCTTCGGGCACGAACCAGAGGTTCTTCTCAAAGATCTCACCGATCTTATAGGAAGGCAGCCAGTAGGCGTTGAAACGGGTCTCTTCGCCCTTCACGGTCTCCATATCCTTCACCAGGGTATTGAGCACGACCAGCTTCTTCAGGCCCTCGGCCTCCTCTCCCTCGGCACGGGGCGCGGCGGGGAGCACGAGCACGGACGCCAGCATCACGATGGCGAGCAGCCACGCAAACCAGGTCTTTTTCATGGTAGTTCCTCCTGTTTTTTTGTTTTGTTTTATGGGTCCGAGATCGCCTTCCGATCGGCGTGCGACACTCCGGATCTATACACCATCATTGTACAGGCATGGCGGACTTCTGTCCAGTTTTATTTCTCAATACTCACAAATGACCAATCGGAAACAGGGGCGTCCACGAAAATATATGATTTTCTGCCGCTTTTCAAACTGCAGGAAATTATGCAATTCGGTGATGCACAAATGTGCAAATAATGGTCCGTTGTTGTGTTCTTCGTGTAAATACGGTACAATGATATACAAAATAAGGAAGGGGATGCTGTATCGTATGAACGGATTGGAACGCAACGTCGCGAAGCTCTTCTCCAACGGGGGAAAGCTGTTCGCCATGGCCATGGACCTGCCCCAGTGCGGCCTCGTGGAGGGGCTGGAGGACCCGGTGGCGGTGATCCGGGCCCGGAAGGATTCCAAGCTGGACGCCTTTTTGGTGAATCTGGGGGTGGCCCAGGCCGCCCAGCAGGAGCTGCTGCACAAGAAGATCATCCTGCGCACCTCCTTCGGCGGCACGTTTTTGTCCACCGAGTTCACCAACGTGAACAAGAACTTCGTGAGCCCCGAGACGGCCCTTCGCATGGGGGCGGACGCCGTGGTCATGATGATGGTCCTGGGCGGCGCGGACTATCGGAGCATCCAGGACGCGGCGGAGGCCATCGACGGCTACCACAGGCTCCAGATCCCCGTGGTGGTGGAGATCCTGGCGGACGACTTCACCAAGACCCAGACCTTCGATATCCAGGCTAACGGCGCCCGGGTGGCCGCGGAGCTGGGGGCGGACGTGGTCAAGGCCTTCTACACGGAGAACTTCGAGACCGTGGTGAAGAACTGCCCCGTGCCCATCGTCCTCGCGGGCGGTCCCAAGGGGGCGGACATCCTCGACACCGCGGCGGACGCCGTTCGCTGCGGCGTGAAGGGCTTCTGCTTCGGGCGGAACCTGTTCCAGAGCGAGGACGCCGCCGAGCGCATCGAAAAGCTGTACCACATTCTTCATAAATAAGAAAGGGATGGACCCATGCCCCGGAACCGCACGGATATGATGCAGATGTATCGTATCGCCAAGATGTACTATACGGACGGCCTCACCCAGGAGCAGATCGCGGCGTCGGAGAGCATCTCCCGCTCCCAGATCTCCCGGCTCCTGACCCAGGCCCGGAGCCGCGGCATCGTGGAGATCACCGTGCGCATGCCGGAGCGGATCAGTTTGAACGAGCTCAGGAGCGACCTCATCCGGGAGCTGAAGCTGAAGGACGTGGTCATCGCCCCCCTCCAGGAGAACGCCTCCGAGGAGGACGCCATCGAGGCCATCGCCACCGCCGCCGCCGGGTTCCTGCCGCGGGAGCTGAAGAGCTGCCGGACCGTCGGCGTGGGCTGGGGGCGGACCGTCTATCGGATGAGCTGCGTGCTGTCCTACCGGGCCGTGGAATCGGAAAAGCTGTTCGTGCCCCTCATCGGCGTCTCCGGCACGGACAACCCCGCCCTGCAGGTGAACGCCATTTTGGACCGGCTGGGGGAGCGGCTCCGGGCCCAGACCTATTTCGTCAACGCCCCCGCCATCCGCGAGAGCGGCGCCGTCCTTTCGGAGCTGGAGCGCAAGCGCATGCAGCAGCTCCACCGGTATTGGGAGGATCTGGACGCCGCCATCATCGGCATGGGCGCGCCGCCGGGGACCAAGCGGTTCTTCGTCAGCGAGGTGCCCGCCCGGTTCGCCAACCGCGTCAAATCGGAAAAGGCCATCGGGGACGTGCTCAGCCAGTTCTACCGGGCGGACGGCTCCCTGATCCCCGAGATCCCCGGGTTCGAGCGGAACGCCTTCGACGCGGCCGCCCTGCGCCAGGTCCCCAAGGTGTTCTGCCTGGCGGGCGGCGCGGAAAAGGTCCCCGCCCTCATCGCCGGGAGCCGGGCCGGATACTACAACATTCTGGTGACGGACAGCGTCACCGCGGAAACCATATACGAAGGGATAAGGAGCTGAAAGCAAATGAAAGCATTGGTGTATGTGGGCGAAAAACAGTTGGAGCTGCAGAACATCCCGGAGCCGGAGGGGGAGTTCCTGGTGCGGGTCCTGGGCTGCGCCATCTGCGGCACGGACCTCAAGACCTACCTCCACGGCCACCCCTACTTCAAGCCCCCCACGATCCTGGGCCATGAGTTCTACGGCGTGGTGGACAAGGCCCCCGCCGGCTGCGGCTACAGGGTGGGGGACTACGTGACCGTGGCCCCCTACGGGGAGTGCGGCGTCTGCGACGAGTGCCTTCACGGCATCAAGGAGAGCTGCAAGAACAAGGAGTACGTGGGCGACGGAGCCTTCTGTGAAAAGGTCAGCGTGCCGCTATCCTTCGTATCTCGGGGCGTGTTCCCCATCCCCGGCCCGGACAAGGCCTTCGCCCTGGTGGAGCCCCTCGCCTGCGTGCTGGACGGGGTGGAGCAGATGGAGGTGGCCCCGGACGACAGGACCCTCGTCATCGGCGGCGGCCCCATGGGCACCCTCATCGCCTTCACGCTGAAGGATCGGGGCGTTGACGTGCAGGTGGCGGAGCTGAACCCCCTGCGCCTTGAGTGCCTCAACAGCTGGGGCATCCCCGCCGCGCCCCTCGAAACCTACAAGCTGAAGGAGTTCAGCCGCATCTTCGTGGCGGTGAACAAGAAGGAGCTGGTGGAGCTGGCCATCCATTCCGTCCACGACGGCGGCCGGGTCCACGTCTTCGCCGGGCTCCCCTCGGGCACCGTGCTGAACGTGGACGCCTACGACCTCCACTATCGCAAGGTGGCCGTCATGGGCAGCAGCGGCTTCACCCTGGACCAGTTCAAACGGGCCTATGAGACCGTCAGCCGGAACCCGGATCACTATCGCCGCCTCATCACCCATACCTTCCCCCTGGAGCAGGGGCAGGAGGCCTTCGAGTTTCTCAAGGACGGCCGGGCCTTCAAGATCGTCGTGGAGCCATGAGGGTCGGCGTACTCGTAAACCCCTCCGCCGGTCACGGACATCGGGCCGGGGAGGTCATCGCCCGGCTGGAAAGCTGCTGGCCTGAAGCGGAGCTGCTGGCCCTTGAGAGCGACGCCCCGCTCTTCACCCGGGCGGTCCTGCTGCCGGCCCCGGAGGGCGGCCACGTGGCGCGCATCCAACGAGGGGCCAAGGCCCTGATGGACGCCGGCGCGGATCTGCTGGTCACCCTGGGGGGCGACGGCACCGCCGCCTATGTGGCGGAGGCTGTGGTCGCCTCGGGCAAACGGACGCCCATCCTGGGTATCGGCCTCGGCACCGCCAACGTGGGGCCCATCGTCACCCTGACGGCGGAGGATGAGCTGCCGTCCCTGGACGCCCTCGCCTTCCGGCCTGTGGGATCCATCGCCGTCTTTTCCGGCGGGAAGCGGGTGGCCGCCGGGTACAACGACGTGGTCCTGGGCAACACCTACCTGGCCACGGTGAACGGGCGGCCCGTGACCGCCGACGGCAACGCGCTGCTCCGGGAGGGCATCGTCAGGGAAGGGAAACCCCTCGTCTCTGTGCTCACGGCTGAGACCGTCATCGCTAAAAACGGCCGGCCCCTGCCCCATACGCTGGGTGAAGCGGGGCAGATCGTCGCCTCCACGTTGGAGCGGGACGATCTCAACGGCCGGGCGGTACACGGCATCTTCTGCTACGCCCCCGGCTCTCCAACTATGGGCGCCCTCACCCTCAGCGCCCGGGCCCTGGTCTCCTACGAAGAGGACGACCGCGGCTTCGACGCCTTCGCCCCGGAGGAGCGGCTGCTGTTCTCCGAAGAGGACGAGATCGCCATCACCCATCTTGCTCCCGAGACCCTGGCCGTGTGCGACGGCAACCCGTACCCGATCACGGACAGGTCCGTCGCTCTGCGCTATATGCCCCAAGAGATCCTGGTTGCCGAAAGGAGATAAGCCTATGGACAAATCGGTTGCGACGGCCCCTAAAGAACCGTCGGTCCGCACCATCAAGAAGGTCCGCATCGGGAGGAACACCTACTCCCGGGCGGAGATCTGGGTGGGTGTGCTGCTGCTGGTCCCCTCCATCGTGTTCCTGGTGTTCACCTTCGTGATCCCGGTGGTCCAGGTGATCGAGCTGAGCCTCACCAACTTCAACATGGCCACGGGCGAGATGTCCTTCGTGGGCGTCCGGAACTATGAATACCTGCTGGGGAACGACCGGTTCTGGCTGGCCATGTGGAACACCTGCAAGTATTCGGCGGCCAAGCTGATCTTCGACACGTCCCTGGCGCTATTCATCGCGGTGCAGCTCGACAAGAACGTGCCCCTCAAGAAGTTCCTCCGGTCCACCTACTTCGCTCCCGTGGTGGTGCCCATGGTGGCGTCCAGCCTCATCTGGATCTGGTTCTACGATCCCCAGGTGGGCCCCTTCAACCAGATCCTCTCCTTCCTGGGCCTGCCCCAGCTCAAGTGGCTCTACAGCGAGAAGACCGCCATGATCTCCATCCTGCTCTTCTCCATCTGGAAGGGTCTCGGCTACAACGTGGTGCTGTTCCTCTCGGGCCTTCAGAACATCTCCGACTCCTATCTCGAGGCGGCAAGGCTCGACGGCGCCAACGAGTGGAAGCTCTTCTGGAAGGTGAAGTTCCCGCTGCTTCGGCCCATCACCAACTTCGTGGTCATCATGTGCATCATCAACTCCTTCAAGGTGTTCACGGAGATCAACGTCATGACCCCGGACGGCGGCCCCCTGGGGTCCACCCTCCTCATCGTCAACTACATCTACGAGCAGGCCTTCACCAACGGCCGCATGGGCCGGGCCTCCGCCGCGGCGCTGCTGCTGTTCGTCGTCATCTTCATCCTGACCCAGATACGCTCCGCCATGGACGCGAGAAAGAGTGTGGACTATGAGTAAGCATACCGATGGCAACCAGCCCCTCAGCATCCGCCGCAGGCACCTGAACGGCTACCAGTGGTACGTGTTCGTCATGCTCACCATCGGCGCCCTGTTCATGCTGTTCCCCTTCGTGTGGATGATCCTCTCCGCCTTCAAGACCAAGGCGGACGTGTACGCCTACCCGCCCCGGTGGATCCCCTCGGAATGGAAGTGGGAGAACTTCGCCAAGGTCTTCGAGATGATCCCCTTCTGGCGGTACTACTTCAACAGCATCGTCACCTCCGTCATCGAGACCGTGCTGCAGATCGTCATCTCCGTCATGGCGGCCTACTCCATCACCAAGCTCCGCTACCCGGGCAAGGGGCTGTTCCTGGCCTTCATGCGCTCCAGCCTCTTCGTGCCCATGGTGGTGACCATGATCCCCATGTATCTGCTGGTGGCCTCGTTGGGCTGGCTGGACAGCTACGCAGGCATCATCTTCCCCCAGGTGACCACGGCCTTCACGACATTGCTCCTCATGAGCTACTTCGACTCCATCCCCAAGGACCTGGTGGACTCGGCGAAGCTGGACGGCTGCGGCTACTTCAGGGTCCTCACCCGGGTCATCGTGCCCAACTCCAAGGGCGCCATCTCCACGGCCACCCTCTTCTCCTTCCTGGGGAACTGGAAGAGCTACACCTGGCCCCTCATCGTCACCACCAAGACGGAGTACCGGACGTTGCCCATCGGCCTCAAATACCTGATGCAGGAGTCCTCCTCGGAATATCAGGTGATGATGGCCGCCTCCCTCATGGCCATCCTGCCCGTCCTCGTCATCTTCATCTTCTGCGAAAAGCAGCTGGTTCGTTCCATCACCCTCACCGGTATGAAATCCTAAGGACAGTATGAAAGGAGATCCTATGAAACACCTGACTAAGACTCTTGCCCTTCTGCTCGTCGCGCTGCTGCTCCTGCCCGGCTGCGTGAGCCAGTACGCCAACAAGGTGGACAAGGAGCCCACCGCGGCCCCCGCCACCGAGGCCCCCGCGCCTACGGAAGAACCCGCGCCCACCGAAGCCCCCGCCCAGCAGGCCGAGGCGACGGCTGAACCTGAGCCTGAGCCCACCGAGGCCCCCGCCCCCACGGAGGAGCCCGTGGCCCGGGAGAAGCAGACGCTGCAGGTCTGGTACGCCGTCAGCGGCACCAGCGGCGAGAAGTTCACGGCCCTCTCTAAGGAGTTCGACGATCAGAGCGACCTCGTGGACCT
>CADCNE010000016.1 GCA_902802805.1 uncultured Eubacteriales bacterium | reverse complement strand
CAGGTCCGCCTCGCCCGCGAACAGGGCGATGACGGCGTAGATGAGGGTGAGGGCCGCCAGCAGGAGCTTGTCCAGCTTCAGCAGGCGCTCGCTCTGGCCCTTCTCAAAGAGGCTCAGTATCTCGAATTTGGGAGAGGCGTTTTGATTCATTTTTCCAGTCCCTCCTCAATGAACGAATAGAGTTTGGAGGGTCCTTTCTCTTCCTCCCGGTCAAGGAACAGGCCCAGCTTCCCCCGAAGGTCATGGAGCATATCGACCACCACGAACCCGAAGGAGAGGCACACCAGGACCTCCGCCCCGGACCAGAACCGCAGCACCGTGTTGTGCTCCCGGCCGCCCCGGACGATGCTCATGGCGGCGTTGCTGACCACGTACTGGGCCATCATCTCGTTGAGGAAGGTGGTCACCGTAAAGAGGAGCGCGATGAGCAGCAGCCGCCGATCCTTATAGAAGGCGTACGCAAAGAGCAGCATCACCAGGATGGGCACCACGTACCGTTCGTGCATGTAGTGGCCGAAGGTGAAGATGAGAGCCATGGTCAGGGACGCCGCCAGGAACAGGAAGCCCTTGTCCTCCGACAGCGTGCTGTCCAAGCGCTTCTGGGCCTGACGCCGGCGCAGGATGGTCATGAACCCGCAGAGGATGGCGAGGAGAATGGCCACGGTGCCGAACTGCTTGAAGGTCAGGACATTGGGGAGGATATACTCCCCGGCCCGCTTCCAGTTGGCGCCACAGAAGGCGAAGTAGTTGTAGGCCTCCACGGTGGCGTAATCGTAGTGTGCGGAAGCGGTCATGAACCGGTCCACGAACCAGAAGAGGCCCTGATCGCTCTTGAAGGGCAGGGAGATGAGCAGGATGACGGCGAAAGCGGCGAGGGCCGAGAGCACCGTGTCCCTGAGGTCCTTCCCCGCCTCCTTCTCCCCCCAGCGGACCAGGAACAGGTGGGTCATGGCGTACACCGGCCCGAACGTGAGGGCCTGCCACTTGGTCATGACCGCGAGGCCGAAGACCGCGCCGGAAAGGACGCGGTTCCGGTCCACGGTGCCGGGCTTCGGATCGAGAAGCAGCAGGAAGCTGACCACCAGCCACAGGGTCAGGATGGAATCGATCTGGCCCCAGGCTCCCGTAAGGAACAGCAGGGCCGGGTTCAGGAACACCAGGCCGCCCAGGATGAGGGCGCCGGCGTTGTTGATACGCTGCTTCCGGGCAAAGCTCATGAGAAGGAGAGAAAGGAACAGGTCTGCCGCGATGGCCGGGAGCATGTAGAGGAAGATGCCCAGGACCGTGCCCGTGTCCACGCGGAACAGGTTCAGCACCGCCGAATACCCGCCCAGGAACAGCATATAGCCCGGGGGATAGTCGTACCAGTCGTGGCCAGCCGCCCAGTAGAATTGCTGGGTACCGTTGCGGGCGATGTCCTGGCCCCAGCCGATGAAGCAGCCCATGTCGCTGTCGTGGCCTCGATAGAGGGCGCAGAGGATGAGCCGAAGGAGCAGCCCCACCACCACGATGAAGGCGAATCCGCCCCAGTAGCCCTTTTCGGGCAGGGTCCTGCCGGTAAGCAGCTTTCGGTTGCGATAGATCCCGAAGATCAGCAGGACGCCGGAGAGCACCGCCGCCCAGACGATGACGGCAAAGAAGGACTTGTAGTGCTCCTCGTCCCGGAAGGCGTCGTCGTCATCGTCGTTGCTGGAACCGCCCCAGGCTTCGAGAAGCTGGTAGCGACCCTCGTCGGCAGTGCCGGAGCGCAGGGATACGTCCTTGAACCGAACGGTGCCGGAACTCGCCTCGGAGTAGCCGCCCAGCCGCAGGGCCAGGATGATCTCGGTCTGGCCCGGCTTCGTTTCAAAATATAGCTTGGTCTCGGTAAAATCGTTGTCGCCCTGAAGGCCCTGGGTGTAGACGCAAGACTTATCGAGGCTGTAGTTGTCGATGGACAGGGACGCGCCCCGGCCGTTCGCCACGCCCTCCGTGGCGATGTAGCCCGTGAGCACGTAGAGGGAGCCCTCCTGCACGGTGACTTTTTTACAGAGGCGCAGATCGTCCGCGATGTCGCTATGGAGGGTGACGACGCCGCTTTCGTCCCCATAGACCTGGTACTGGTCCTCATAGGAGTTCACGTACCAGCCGTCGGGCAGGGCCCCTGCCTTGCTGGACAGGTCATAGGCGGTGGAGATGGTCTCCCCGCCGCCCTTCTGTTTTTTAAAGTAGAACCCCGCTACCGCGATGACGGCCACAGCCAGCACCGCCACGATGGCGCTCAGCGTCTTCTTCTGCACGCTCTATCCTCCGATCCCTGAATAGGGATATACTTTCTCATATAATATGATAGCACAAAGGGATCGCCCTTTGCAATCCATTGTCAAAAAGGGTTCACAATGTGCGGGAAAGCGACAGAAAACACAGCCCGGTCACGGGCTGTGGGGAGCGAACTTTCCTTAAAACGCACCGGGGAGATGGATGATGCGGAGGGGGTTTGTGTAGACCTCCACCACGTCGAAGCGGGTGTGGGCGTCGGGGATGCGGCGCTGCTTCAAATACCCCTGGGCGGCACGGGTGAGAAAGAGCTGCTTCTGGGCGGTGACGGCGTCCCGAGGGAGACCGAAGGCCGTATTGGAGCGGGTCTTCACTTCGACAAAGACGAGGATGCCCGACCGCCGCTCCCGGGCCACAATGTCGATCTCGTAGCGACCGTAGCGGTAGTTGCGCTCCAGTATGCGGCAGCCGTGGAAGAAGAGATACCAGGCGGCCAGCCGTTCCCCCCATTTTCCCGTGTTCATGGGACGAAGTGGCCGATGAAGCTGCGGCGGTGGATGGGACAAGGGCCGTACTCTTTGAGAGCGGCGATGTGCTCCGCCGTGCCGTAGCCCTTGTTGCGGGCGAAGCCATATTGGGGGTAGAGGGCGTCCTGCTCGATCATGTACCGGTCCCGGGCGACTTTCGCCAGGATGGACGCCGCGCCGATGGAGTAGCTGAGGGCGTCCCCGTGGATGAGGGGGTGCTGGCGGGCGGGGATGGCGAGGCCGGTGAGGGCGTCGATGAGCACGTCGGTGACGTCGAGATCGATTTTAGAAAAGGCTTCCGCAAACCCACGCTTGGTGGCTTCCAGGATGTTGATCTCATCGATGACCTCAGGCCCCACCCATGCTGTGGTGTGGGCGAGGGAGGTCTCCATGATCTGTTCGTAGAGGGTCTCGCGTCGCTTCTCGGAGAGCTTTTTGGAATCGTTGATATAGGGGAGCAGAGGCTCCGGGGGCATGACCACGCAGCCCACCACCACGGGCCCGGCCAGGGGACCCCGGCCCACCTCGTCCATGCCCGCCAGGACCAGGCCCTGGTCCCAGTAGGTACGGTCGATCTCGGTCAGTTTTTGGAGCCGCAGGAGCTCTTTTTCGGTGATTTTCATGCAATAAAAACCTTTCTTTTTGTTCCTTTTTTCTCTTCGGTGAAGAGGAAAAAAGGAACCGAAAAAAGAGAAGCTCAAGGGGTAGTATATGGCCGCAGTCGAAATCAGTCTATCTTCTTAAGTTTCTCTTTTTGCGCCGCTTTTTCTCTTTATCTAAAGAGAAAAAGCGGCAAAAGAAAAAACTAATCCCTCGGTACCTCGTCCAACGTCACCCTTGCGATCTTGCCGCCACGGAACTCGTCGAGGACGATGCGGGCGGCCCGCTCGGTGTCCAATATACCGCCGGACAGCAGGAAGCCGCGGCTCCTCGCCACCGCCTCCAGAAGTTCAGCTTCCGGGGTGTCGGCGGTGATCTTCTTATATCGGTCCATAAGGGCCTGGGGCACCAGCTCCCGCAGACGAACGAGCAGCTTTTGGGCCAGTTCCTCCCCGTCCAAGATGTCGTCGTTGATGGAGCCAAGAAACGCCAGGGACAGGGCCTTGTCCTGATCCTCCAGCTTGGGCCAGAGGAGGCCGGGGCTGTCCATGAGCTCGAGATAGGCGTTGACCTTCACCCACTGCTTACTGCGGGTGACGCCGGGGGTGTCGCCGGTCTTGGCCCGCGCTTCGCCCGCGATGCGGTTGATAAAGGTGGATTTGCCCACGTTGGGGATGCCCACCACCATGACGCGAACGGTCTTTTTGACCCCCTTCGCCTCCATGCGCTGGACCTTGTCGGCTACGGCCCGCTCCATGAGGGATACGGCCTGCTTCTTCCCGGCGGCGCCGGTGGAGACGATAGGCGCGGCCAGAAAGCCACGGTCCTTGTAGTAGTCCACGAAGCGGCGGGTCATAGCTTCGTCGGCCAGGTCCGCCTTGTTGAGCAGGATCAG
Organism: uncultured Eubacteriales bacterium; assembly: GCA_902802805.1. GTDB lineage: Bacteria > Bacillota > Clostridia > Christensenellales > CAG-138 > RUG472. The sequence continues at coordinate 38,328 of CADCNE010000016.1, read as the reverse complement.
CCGGGCCTTGTGGGCGAACAGTGAATCAAAGTCCGGGTTCCGGGACGCCTCCGGGGCTCGGGCGTCCACGATCTCCGCCACCGCGTCCACCAGTTTTAAGTTTTCCTGGAGCATCCGCTTGGCTTTCGCCATGTGCCCCGGGTACCATTGGATAAGCATTGTCTATCCTCGCTGAAAATCAAAAAAGCCCCGTGCTTGGCGGGGCTTGAAGTCCTTATTTGGTGACGATGCGCTCGCGGATCTTGGCGGCCTTGCCGGAACGCTCCCGGAGGTAGTACAGCTTCGCGCGGCGGACGACGCCGTGACGGACCACCTCGATGCGGCCGATGCGGGGGCTGTGATAGGGGAAGGTGCGCTCCACGCCCACGCCGTAAGAGATACGGCGGACGGTGAAGGACTTGCGGATGCCGCCGCCCTCCATCTTGATGACGATGCCTTCGAAGTTCTGCAGACGCTCGTGAGTGCCCTCCACGACCTTCACGTACACCCGGACCTGATCGCCGATCTCCAGCTCAGGCAGGTCGGTACGCAGCTGTTCTTTTTCCAATTCTTTGATGATGTCGGACATTTTGATTTTCTCCTTTCGTTCAATGCCATTGAGCGATACGGGCGTTCATGACCGCAAAAAGCATGACAGTGGACCGTCCATTGCCGCAACGGGCGTATTATAGCATGGATGTTTGGGGATTGCAACCCCTATTTCCCCTTGTTTTCGTAGTATTTTCCGTAGATGCCCAGGAGCTCCGGCCGGTTTTCCCGGGTCTTTTCCAGGGCCTGCTGGTGCCGCCAGGCTTCGATGTTCGCCGCGTGGCCGCTGAGCAGCACCTCCGGCACGTCCTGCCCCCGGAAAGAGGCGGGCCGGGTGTACTGGGGATACTCTAAGAGGCTTTTTGAGAAGCTCTCCTCCTCCGCGCTCTCCCCCTTGCCCAGGACCCCGGGCACGAAGCGGCTGACGCAGTCGGTGAGGACCATGGCGGGCAGCTCGCCGCCGGTGAGGATGTAATCGCCGATGGACACCTCAGCGTCCATGAGGGCCATGACCCGCTCGTCCACTCCCTCGTAGTGGCCGCAGAGAAGGAGCAGCCGGGGGTGCCGGGCGAGGTCCCGGGCCCGCTCTGTGGTGAGGAGCTTGCCCCGGGGGGTCATGAGCAGGCGAAACGCCTCATGATCCGGGTCCACAGCTTCGATGGCGTCGAAGATGGGCTGGGCCATCATGACGAGGCCCGCCCCGCCGCCGAAGGGGTAGTCGTCCGCTTTGCTGTGCTTGTTGTCGGCCCAGTCCCGGATGTTGTGGATATGGATGGACAGGAGCCCATTCTCCTGAGCCCGGCCCAGCATGGACTCCGAAAAGGGTCCCGCGAACATCTCCGGAAACAGGGTGAGGATGTCAATCCGCAAAGAGACCCACCTCCCTGAGCACGTCCGCCTTGAAAACCATCTGGCCGCCAGCTACGTCCACCCTCTCGATGACCTTTTTGAGGGCGGGGACCATGAGCCTGCCGCCGTCGATGACGTACACATCGTTGGCGCCGGTGGCGAGCACATCCGTGATCTTGCCGTAGGCTTTGCCCTCTGTGTCGGTGACGGTGAGGCCGATAAGGTCCGCGATAAAATAGGTATATTCGGGCAGCTGTGCTGCGTGAGCTCGGTCTACACAGAGGAACCCGCCTCGAAGGGTCTGGGCCGCTTCCACGGTGTCGTAGCCCTCGATCTCGACCACCACCGCGTCCGGGCGGCAGGAAAGCACAGAAAGCCGCACGGGGGCATAGCTCCCGTGCAGCTCCAAATATCCTTCCGTCATGCCTTTGAAGCGATGGACGTCGTCGGTGAGGGGGTCCAGCTTCACGGCCCCCTTGAGGCCGTGAGGCCGGGCGATGAACCCAACGCGCAGGTACTCCGTCACAGGATGTCCACCACGTACTTCTTCTCAGCGTCCACGGAGGCCGCCTTGACGATGGTGCGGATGGCCTTGGCGATGCGGCCCTGCTTGCCGATGACCTTGCCCACGTCGGAGGGGTCCACGGAAAGCTCGATGACGAACGCGTCGTCGTCCTCGTGCATCTCCACCTTTACTTCGTCAGGCTTGTCCACCAGGCTTTTGGCGATAAACAGTACCAGCTCGTCCATGGCTTACTCGATGGCGCCGGACTTCTTGAGCAGGGCGCGGACGGTGTCGGTGGGCTGGGCGCCGTTCTTCATCCAGGCGGCGGCCTTCTCGTTGTCGACCTTCAGTTCCGCGGGCTCGGTGCCGGGATTGTAGTAGCCCAGCTCCTCCACGAAGGCGCCGTTGCGGGGCGCGCGGGAATCGGCCACGATGATACGGTAGAAGGGGGCTTTCTTGGCGCCCATGCGGCGCAGTCTGATCTTCAGCATTGTTTGTTTTCTCCTTGTTTTATCTTTCTATTTTGATGTATGAAAACGGGGTGGCCCCATTTTTTCCTTTTGTCTTAGAAGCCGAAGGGGAACCCGCCGCGGCTGGCCCGCTTCAAAAACTTCTTGTTGGTCATCTGCTTCATGAGCTGGCGGCTCTGGTTGAACTGGTTCATGAGCCGGTTCACCTCCTGGACGGTGGTGCCGCTGCCCTTGGCGATGCGCTTCCTACGGGAGGCATTGAGAAGGTCCGGGTCGGACCGCTCAGCCTTGGTCATGGACTGGATGATGGCCTTGGTACGGGCGAGCTGCTTTTCGTCCACCTGCACGTTGCCCAGCTTCGACGCCCCGGGGATCATCTTGAGCATGTCCTCCATGGAGCCCATGTTCTGCATCTGCTCCATCTGGTCCAGGAAGTCGTTGAGATCGAAGGACGCAGTGCGCATCTTCTTCTCCATCTCGGCGGCCTTCTTCTCGTCGAAGGCCTGCTGGGCCTTCTCGATGAGGGTGAGCACATCGCCCATGCCCAAAATGCGGGAGGCCATGCGGTCGGGATGGAAGGGCTCGATGTCGGTGAGCTTCTCGCCGGTGCCCGCGAACTTGATGGGCTTGCCGGTGACCGCCTTGACAGAGAGGGCCGCGCCGCCTCGGGTGTCGCCGTCCAGCTTGGTGAGGATCACGCCGGTGAGGGGCACCGCCTCATGGAAGGCCTTGGCCGCGTTCACGGCGTCCTGACCGGTCATGGCGTCGATGACCAGGAGCACCTCGGCGGGGTCCAGGAGGTCCCGAAGCTTTTTGAGCTCGCCCATCATCTCTTCGTCCACATGGAGACGACCCGCAGTGTCCACGATGAGCACGTCGTAGAAGTTGCGCCGGGCGTATTCCACGGCCTCGCTGGCGATCTTCACCGGATCGATCTGCCCCTTCTCGAAGACGGGAACGCCCACCTTCTCCCCCACCACCTTCAGCTGGTCGATGGCGGCGGGCCGATACACGTCGCAGGCGCAAAGCAAGGGGTTCTTGCCGTACTGCTTCTTGAGGAGCATGGCGAGCTTGCCGCACATGGTGGTCTTGCCCGCGCCCTGAAGGCCGGCCATGAGGATGATGGCGGGCTTAGTGGACCCAAAGTCCAGCCGGGCGTTGGTGGCGCCCATGAGGGCCGTCATCTCCTCGTTGACGATCTTGATGATCTGCTGGCCCGGGGTCAGGCTCTCGAGAACGTCCGCGCCCACGGCCCGCTCGGTGACCCGCTTTACGAAGTCCTTCACCACCAGGTAGTTGACGTCGGCTTCCAGCAGGACCAGGCGGATCTCCCGCATGGCGTCCTTCACGTCCTTTTCGGACAAGCGCCCGCGGCCCGTCAGCTTCTTGAAGATGTTTTGAAGACCGCCCGAAATGCCTTCGAATGCCATTTTTTCATTCCTTTCTTGGCAGTTTTGCCGGTTTCGCTTGCGAAATTGCTGCGCCGGTCCGCAGCAAGGGCACAAACTGCGTGGTGTGAAAAACCGAGTTTTTCACACTACTCCTCCCAAACATTTTCTACGGTGTCCAGGCCCTGCTGCAGCAGCTCCTTCTCCCGGTCCGTTACGTGGCTCTCCTTCACCAGCAGGCGCATGGCGGCCATGAGCTTCTCCTGGCGGTTGAACTTCTCCACCAGATGCAAGGTCTTCTCATACTCCCTGAGCTGCTCCTCGGCCCGCTTCAATGTGTCGCGGACCCCCTGGCGGGAGATGCCCTCCCGCTCGGCGATCTCGGATAGGGAGCAGTTCTCGTTGGCGTACTGGGCCATGATCTCCCGCTGCTTTTCGGTCAGCAACAGGCCGTACCAGTCCAAAAGCTCGCCCAGCTCGATCAGCTTGTCCATAGTCACCTCAGCAAAAGGCTGTAAAGTATTTTTACTTTACAGCCTGAACAGTATACCCTATGAAGTTGGAATTGTCAACCCGAATTTTCAAACGGTCTCGAAGAGCTCCTGGGGGAGCTGAGGAAGCTCGTCCAGGCTCGTCAGGTTGAACTTATGGAGGAAGGTGTCCGTGGTGACCAGCAGCATGGGCCGGCCGGGCACGTCCTTTCGGCCGGAGATGGCGATAAGGCCCAGCTTCAGGAGCCGCTCCACCGCGTACTCGCAGCGGACGCCCCGGACCTCCTCGATCTCGCCCCGGGTCACGGGCTGGCGGTAGGCCACGATGGCCAGAGTCTCCAGGACGGAGTTAGAGAGGCTCCGCTGCTGGGTGGGGTTCAGTACCGCTTCCACCGCCTCGGCGTTCTCCGCCGCCGTGGTGAGCTGGGCGGTGTCCGCCGTGGTGAAGAGTCTGAGGCCCCGATCCTCCGCCTCGTAGGATAATTGGAGTTCAAACAGCTTTTGCTTGAGCTCCCCCTCCGTGAGCTCCAGGCCCCGACAAAGCTCGCTAAGCAGCACCGGCTCCCCGGCCACGAACAGTATGCTTTCTATCTTGGATGTGATCCTGTCCATTTACTTCTCCGCGCTCGGCAGCGCTTCCTCCTCGTCCATGTACACCGTGTCCTCCCCGTCCTCCCTGAGCGTCCGCATGTGGATGCGGATGGGGGCAAAGGTGTCCCCCTGGGTGATGTGGACCTCGCCGCGGCCCATCATCTCCAGCACCGCCATGAAGGTGACCACCACCTCCATGCGGGTGGGATGCTCGGAAAGCAGCTCCCTAAAGGACAGGTGGGCGTTCTCCATGAGCTTTTTGCGGATAAGGCCGGATCGCTCCCGGACGGTGTAGGTATCCTGGCGGACCCGCTGCTCCTTGGGCCCCTCCTCCGCGTCCCTGGCCCCCGCCAGGGCCTGCAGAAAGGCTTTCAGCAGCCCCTCCGTGGTGGCGTCTGCGAGATCCGCCTCCTCCCTGGGGGGCGGCAGCTCCTCGGGGAGCCGGGCGAACCGGAGCCGGGCCTGGTCGTAGAGGGCGCTCAGCTCCTCTCCGGCGGCCTTGTAGATCTTATACTCCTTCAACCGGCGGATGAAGGCCTCCTCCGGGTCCTCCTCCTCGTCCTCCTCAAGAGGCGCGGGCCGGGGCAGCAGGTGCCTGGACTTCAAATAGACCAGCTGGGTCGCCACGGTGAGGAAGTCGCTGGCCGCGTCCAGCTCATCCTCGGTCAGGTCCTCCATGTACGCCAAATACTCCGCCGTGATCTCGGACACGAAGATATCCTCGATGTTCACCTCCGCCTTTTCGATCAGGTGGAGTAAGAGATCGAGGGGACCGTCGAAGTCCTGGATGTGTACCCGATACCCGTCCATCTACGCCACCAGGAGCTTGCTGATGATGCTGAAGACCAGGTTGTGGGCCCAGGCGATGGGGTAATCCAATATGCCCAGCCACAGCAGGGCCAGCAGGATGTAGCGGCCGTACTGGCGCAGGAAGGCCCAGACCTTGTAGGGCACCCGGCGGGCCAGCAGGTTTTCCGCTACGTGGCTGCCGTCCAGGGGCGGGATGGGGATCAGATTGAAGATGATCAGCGTGGTGTTGATGCCGATAAGGTTCAGGAAGATGCAGTAGAAGGCGTCGTTGAAGAACAGCATGTTGTTCCAACGCACCAGCACGATGAACAATGCGGAGAAGAAGATCACCTGCAGCAGGTTCATGGTCACCCCGGCCAGGGAGACGATGATGTCGTCCCGCTTGAAATGCCTGAAGTTCCGGGGGTTCACCGGCACGGGCTTGGCCCACCCGAAGCCTAAAAACAGCAGACAGAGGGTGCCCAGAATATCGAAGTGGTCGATCGGATTCAGGCTCATGCGCCCCAAATTCCGGGCCGTAGGATCGCCGCAGCGATAGGCCGCGTAGGCGTGGCCCCACTCGTGGAGGGTCAAACCGAGGAGCAGGGCGGGCAGCATGTACAGGAGCTGCAACGGGTTTTGGATGAAATACTGGATACGGCTCATGGGGACAGTATACCCTATGCGCCCCCACTTTTCAAGTCCCTTAGCCGCCCGTGCGCAGGTAGGACCGGCCCACCCGGCGCAGGAGATCGACCAGGGAGTGGGACGCCACGTCCGCCGCCGGGTACAGGGCCACAGCGAATACCTCCTCCCCGCCCAGGGTGAACACGGCGCTGCCCACGGTCACGTCAGCGTACAGGGGCGCGGTCAGGGGGTCCTCTACGTCCAGCCGCCGGTCCACTTTCCCCGCCGACTTGTTTAGGAGCAGGGAGGCGTCCTCATGGGCCACCAGGTCCACGGTGGCCCGGTCCCCTGAGAGGACGGGCCAGTCCGGGGCTGCCACCTCCCCCGCTCCCGTCAGGCGCACGGGCTGGAAGGTAGCGAAGGCGTAGTCGAAGAGGGAGCCTGCGGCGGCAAAGCGATCCTCGCTGGACTTGGCGCCGATGACGGCGGCTACGTAGACTACGTCGTTTCGCTTCACGGCAAAGACGCCGGTGTAGCCCTCCTCCTTCTGGGAGCCGGTCATGAGGCCGAAGCAGCCAGAGTAGCTGCGGATCATCCGGTTGGCGTTGACCAGCTCCGTCTCCCTCCCCCCGGAATGGACGATATGCTCCATGTACTGCCCCGCCCAGCGGCAGAAGTGCTGGCTCTTTGCGGCGGCAGCGCCCAGGGTGCACAGGTCCAACGCGGAGAAGGCGACGCCCGTGCCCAGGCAGTCGGTGAGGGTTCGGTCGATCCCCAACTCCTTCAGGGTGACCTGGATATTGTTGAGGAACACGCTCTCGGACCCGAAAGCGTTCTCCCCCAACGTCACGATGGCGTCCCCGGCGGAGATCATCACCGCCGCCTTCAGCAGCTCCCCGGCTTCGATCCGCTCCCCGGACTCCAGAAAGGCCGTGGGGCCGGAGATGGACGCGGCGTGGGGCGAAACCTGCATGCCGGTGCTCTCGGCGATGAGGCCGCTGTCGAAGGCCCGGCACAGGGTCAGCACGGCGGGGAGTTTCCTTAGGCCCGCCACGGACATGGGCTCCGTGCCCTTTTTATCCAGCAGGGGCTCCGCCCGACCGGGCAGGGACAAACACCAGGCGGAGGCGGACACCTCCACGGGCTCCCCCTCCCCCCAAGTCCCCACGGGCAGCAGCAGGATGAACACGGTCAACAGCAGCGAAACGAAACGGCGCACAGGCAGATCCTCCTTTTGGGATAAGCCTATGCGCCGAAGTGGACAAAGATGTGTTACTTCAAAATATCAGCTAAAAAGGACTCTCCCGCATGCCAGGGGGTGCCGGTCAGGTAGTCGTAGATGGTAGCGGCGATGTCCGCGAAGCTCCTGCGGACGCCCAGGTCCACGCCGCCCTTCACGGGCTTTCCGGCCACCAGCAGGGGGATATGCTCCCGGGTGTGGTCCGTGCCGTGATGGGCCGGATCGCAGCCGTGGTCGGCGGTGATCATGAGGATGTCCTCGTCCTTCATGAGGGACAGGATGTCTGGGAGCTGCTCGTCGAAGCGCTCCAGGGCCTTCGCGTACCCCTCCACGTCCCGGCGGTGGCCGTAGAGCATGTCGAAGTCCACCAGGTTGGTGAAGATGAAGCTGCCCGTGCCGTCGGCGATGAACCGCTCCGTAGCGGCGACGCCCGTCTCGTTGTTTTTGGTGTGGTCCACCAGGTCGATACCCCGATGGCAGAAGATGTCCTCGATCTTGCCGATGGCCACCACGGGGAGGCCTTGGGCGTGGAGGCCGTCCAGGATGGTGTCCTCAAAGGGCGGGATGGCGTAATCCTTCCGGTTCTCGGTGCGGACGTACTTCCCGTCCTTCTTGGTGAAGGGACGGGCGATGACCCGGCCCACCAGGTATTCGCCCTGCAGCATCTCCCGGGCGATCTCGCAGATGCGATAGAGCTCCTTAAGGGGGATGATCTCTTCGCAGGCGGCCACCTGGAACACGCTGTCGGCGGAGGTGTAAATTATGGGCTTGCCGGTCGCTACGTGCTCGTCGCCCAGGCGCTCGATGATCTCGGTGCCGCTGGCTACCTCGTTGCCCAGGGTGCCCCGGCCGATCTTCGCCTCGAACTCGTCCATGAGGGCCTTGGGGAAGCCGTTGGGGAAGGTCTTGAAGGCGGTCTTCTGGATGAGGCCCGCCATCTCCCAGTGGCCGCAGGTGGTGTCCTTGGCGTGGGTCACCTCCATGCACTTGCCGTAGGCGCCCTCCACGGGCCCCTCCCACCTGGGCAGGGGGCTGTCCTGTATGTGGCCGATGCCGAGCTTGCGCAGGTTGGGGATGTTCAGGGGATGGCGCTCCTGGATATGGCCCAGGGTGTTGGCCCCCACGTCGTCGAATTCCACGGCGTCGGGCAGCTCGCCGATGCCCACGCTGTCCAGAACGATCAAAATGGCTCTCTTGCTCATATGTACAGCTCCTGATTCAGATTTGATATCAGTATATCAAATCCGAAGCGGATTGACAACTGTTCCATGCCATATCCCGGGCGTTGATCCTGTCGAGCTCCCTCAAAAAGTCCTCCCGGCCCCGATCGTAGGGGAGCAGGAGCCGCACGTGCTCGTAGACGGCGAAGAGGAACTCTCCATTGGTGGGCATGCCCTGCTTGTCCTGGGCGGAGTAGCCGAAGTACTGGCGCTGGACACCCTTCCCCGCCAGCCGCCAGCAGCTCTCCACCCCGTGGCGCATGGCTCTATCCACCATGACCGGGGAGGAGTCGTGGCGCTTGGACAGGGTGGGATAGAGCTGCTGCATGAGCTTTACCCGGGAGGGGTAGCGCATGTCAGCGAGGAGCCCCACGCCGTCGGAGAAGTACCGGAAGGCCAGGAGGTGCCGGGGCACGTTGAGAGCGTCCAGGGAGCACTGGGCCTGAAGAGTGAACCAGCCCCGGCGGCCGCCCTCCTGATCCTCTTCGCCGAGGAGCAGGGCGATCCGCCGCAGCACCAGCTCCAGCACCAGGGGCTTGTAGAACACGAAGACCGCGGCAGAGAGCATGTCCTTCCGCAGGTCCCCGTCCCGCCCCGCCAGCCGGTCGTCCCGTTCCGCCAGCAAGAACAGGGGTACGTTCAAGGCCCGACACCGGTCCCACAGGGCCGGTCCCGCGCTCAAAAGGAGCTCGTCCTCCGCCAGCAGGAACCTGGTCCCCGCCGTCGGTGCGTCCGTGACAGCCACGCCCCGACCGGTCAAATACGCTTCCGCCCGCTGTCTGTCCCGGGGCCGGAGCAGCAAACAGGCCATCTGATCCATCTTCATGCCTGCCGCGCCTCCTGCGCATCGCCCCAGGGACTGTCCAGGCGCATGCGCACCCGGTCCGCCACCATATAGATGAAGGCGGAGTTGGAAGGCGTATCCCGATGGGCTTCCACCGTATAGCCGAAGAAGGTCTGGATGGTGTTGATGTCCGCCCGCATCCAGGCGCACTCGATGGCGTGGCGCATGGCGTGCTCGGCCATGGACACGGAGGTGCCGCAGAGCCGGGCCGTGGCGGGATAGATGTCCTTCATGACGGACAGAGCGGAGGGATGCTCGGCGCAGTTCACCAGTTTGATGGCCTCCCTGAGCAGGTGATACCCCTGCAGGTGGGGCGGCACCCCCAGGGAAAAGAGGGTGCGGGTCACCAGATACTCCACATACCTGTAATCGGGCCGGGCCACGGGGGCCTCGCCCCGGGTCAGGGCATGGAGTTGAGCGGCCGCTTTTCGGGGATCCAGCGGCTTCAAAAAGCAGTAGGCGATCTCGTCCCCCATGCGCTCCAGAGCGGCGGCTGTGCCCTCCCCCGCCATGACGAAGAGCTGGGGACGCCGCAGGAGGGGCAGCGAACAGACGGCTTCCACGATCTCCAGGCCGTCGATGCCCGGCAGTTCGAGGTCGATGACCAGCACGTCGGTCCGATCCTCCATATACCGTTCCAAAAGCTCTCTGCCATCCAGCAAAATGGGCAGCACGCGAAACTGTTTCCCGCGGATCAGCATGGTCTGCAAGCTTTGTGCATTTTCCATGTCCGCACTGACGATACGAAGTGTCTTCATGTGACCTCCCGGCTAATAATGTGATATGGATATGAATAAATATGAGACCGCCTTTTTTCTCGGTCCATGTAGGATTTTACACGATATTCCGCTATTTTTCAAGCTGCTTTCCGTCGATAATTGCACAAATTATATGAATAATTTATGAATATTACATTATTTCGCCTTTTTTCACAGTTTTCGCCTGTTTTGAACGAAACTGCGGTGGATGCAGATATGCCTCGTCCAACGGCGTTCAGAGGTCCTTCACCTCGTTCAGGATGACAGGAGGGGATGCGCGGCGGACCGTCAGAACAGCTTTTCCAGCATCCACTGGGCATAGACGCAGTAGCCCCGACGGGGCTCATTGACGAACACGTGGGTCACCACCCCTACCAGGCGGCCGTTTTGGACCACGGGGCTGCCGGACATGCCGGGGACGATACCGCCGGTCAGGGAAAGCAGGGCCTGATCCGTGACCTCCACCATCATGCCCTGGATGCCAGGCGCGCTCTGGACCTTCAGGCGGATGATCCGGCAGGAATAGCCCCGGAGGGTCCCGTCCGCAGCGGAATAGAGGGTGGCCTCCCCCGTCTTCACCTGGGACGCGGCACCGAGGGGCAGCTCCCGGCCCCAGAGATCGGGCGTGCCGAAATAGAGCCCCGCCACACCGTAGGCGCCGTTCGCGTCGATGCGGCCCACGGCGTCCCCCTCCCGGGTGGAGAAGGTGCCCACCAGCTCCCCCACCTGCCCCGATCCCGCGGGATGTACCGCAGTGACCGCGGCCGGCGCGATAAATCCCCGGTCGGTAAGAAGGGTGACGCCCGTGTCCACGTCCGTGACCCCGTGGCCCAGGGCGCAGTACCGGTCCTCCTTGCAAAAGGAGAGGGTGCCGATGCCGGAGGTGCTCTCCCGGACCCAGGCCCCCAGCCGGTCCTGGCCCGTGGCCCGCTCCCGGGCGGGGCGCAGGGAAAGGGTCAGGATAGCCTCCTCCCGCCGGACGGTCAGGGTCACCTGCTCCTTGTCCTGCAGCAGATCCATGAGGCTCATGGCACCCCGGACGGCCTGTCCGTCCACCGCCAGGATGGCGTCGCCCTTTTTGAGCCCGGCGGCGTAGGCGGGCGACAAGGGCCCCTTCGTCGTGTCCACGGTGGTGAAGCCCACCACCTGGACCCCCTTCGTATAGAGGACGATGCCCACGGCCCGTCCCCCCAGGCTCACGGCGGGCAGGGCGGCGACCTCCTGCACGGTGCGCAAAGGCACCACGCCAAAGAGGGTATAGGTCCGTTCCCCACCGCCCAGGCGGGCGTCGCCACTGCTCCTGACGGGCCGGGCCTCGGTGCCGATGAACCGGCCCGCCGCCGCCTTCTCCCCCGCCGCCACGCCCTCGGGCAGAGCCCTGAGGGTCCGCATGCCCGGGGAAAAGTACCACAAAAACAGCAGGGCGCTAAGCCCCGCCGCTACGATCTTTCTGATCCCTCGTTTCATGGCAATAGGATGCCCCGGGGACCGTTTTTTATGCCCCTTTATCCTTTGCTGACATAGATCAGGAGGAAGTTCAGGATATCATAGAGGCCCCTGTCCAAAAACGACTTGTCCCGTGCGCCGTACTCATGACCCGACCTAAACCACTCCTGCCAGGCGATGTCATAGCACTCCGCTTCCTTGACTTCCACGCGGCACCGGTCGCCGCACTCGTCCTTCAACAGCTTCTCCCACCAGGCGGCGGTCTTGAACAGCTCGGAATCGTCCCCCTCCGCCCACGTCTCAAAGAGCTGTTTCATCTGGCCCTGGGGCTGTTCCCTGAGCCCCGGGACGGCGATCATCACGGAGCCGCCGTTTTTGACGTACGGCAGGATTTTTTCGGCGAACACGCCCTCTTTGCACCCAAAGTAATGATAGGCGTCCACGCTGATGATGGTATCAAAATACCCTTTAGCAAAGGGCATGTCATTGGCGTCCCCATGGATGGGGATGATCCTGTCCTCCAGGCCCTTATCCCGTATCCTCAAATAGTTTTCGGTCGCCGAAATCCAAAGATCGAAGGCGAAAACCTGCTTCGCATCCGTCTCGTTGGCGATAAACAGCGACGTCAGCGCGAAGCCGCAGCCCAGGTCCAACGTTCGCTCAAAGCAAACGCCCTCCGGCCTTCTGCGGATCAATTCATCCAGGAGCCGAAACGAGTTGGGCCCCATCAGATAGTCCTTTGTGAAATACGGTCTGTACCTTTCGATATTGCTCATGCGCGCCACCTTTGATCCTGCTTTTTACGGTATTTTACCATAAGCTTCGCCGCCACGCAACGAAAAAGCACAGTCCTTGGATACAGCCGTGCTTTTCCTGTATCCGCCGCCTATGACGGTCAATACCGCTTCTTCACCTGCTGGATCCCATTGTTGTCGATGGAGGTCTCCCCAGAGAGCAGGAGCTCGGAGACAGTGACGAACCGGAACCCCTTCTGCTGGGCGGTCTCGATGAGCACCGGCAGGTAGGTCTCGATCTTGTAGCCGTTGTTGTGGCAGAGGATGATGTCGCCGCTCTTGAGCTTCTTGAGGACGCCGTCCAGGATGGTCTGAGCGCTGCGGTCCTGCTTCCAGTCCACCGTGTCCCGGGACCACTGGATCACCTCGTAACCCGCCTCGTGGGCGGCCTTGATGACCGTGTCGCTGTACTCGCCGAAGGGGGGCCGAAAGAGGGTGCTGCGGTGGCCCGTCAGCTCCTCCAGCATGTCGTCCAGGTCCTTGAGCTCCTTTTGGATGGCGATGGCGTCCATCTGGGCCATGTGGGGATGGGTCAGGCTGTGGTTGCCGATCTCGTGGCCCCGCTTCGATATCTCCTTGACGAAGTCAGGGTACTGCTTGACCCACACGCCGCAGAGGAAGAAGGTGGCCTTCACGTTGTATTTGTCCAGCGTATCCAGGATAAAGGGAGTCTTGTCGGCGTCCCAGGCGGCGTCGATGGTGAGGGCGATCTGGTTGTCCTCCCGACCCACGCCGTAGACGGGCAGGGCCCGGCCCTGCATGGGCAGGACGCTGAGCTCGTAGGTCTCCACCTGGGTCATAGCTTCCGCCACCTCTCCCTTCTCCGGCCGGTCCCTGAACCGCAGATACAGGAACAGGCCCCCGGCCAGCAGCAACCCGCACAGGAGCGCCAGGAGCAGGTTTTTCTTTGTCAGCACGATGATGGGCATGTTGCACCTCCCCGAAGTCATGGTAGAAGGTATGAGCAAACCCAATAAAAAATGACGGTGCCTTGCACCATCAATTCATGCTGCGCCAGCAGCAATTCATGGAATGAAATGGCGATGCCAGAGCTGGCATCGCCATGAATTGACCTTCGGTCATGAATTGCTTCGGCGTGAATTGCGCCAAAAGCGCATGAGATCATTCCCCGTACTCGATGGTCTTCACATCCGTCCGGGTGATCTCCGGGTAGCTGCTGAGGCGTCGGGTGACGCTCAGCTCCGCCGTGCCCTGCTCCGGGCAGGAGGCGGGCCGGGGGATCACGTAGGCGTAGGCGAAGAGGATGCCCTCGGAAGAAAACATCACGTTCTTCTCCAGGTGGGCGCCTTCGCCGGAGAGGGTCTGCCCGTTCACGGTGACGGTCACGGCTACGTCCCCGGGCTGAAGCTCCGCGTCCCCGCCGTAGGAGATGGTGAGATCCCCATAGGGGCAGGGGTCGATGCGGAGGACGAAGCTGTCGGGATAGGTGGTCTCCTCCATGAAGTAGCTGAGAAAGTCCTCCGCGGGGTCCTTCAGGTCGTAGCGGGCGCCGATCCATACCTCATAGGCGGCCTCGGCCCGGATGCTGCGGGTCTCCTCCCCGCCTTCGGTGAGGACGGTATAGGTCACCTCCAGCAAGGGGTTCGGTTCATAGCCTTCCCGCAGCAGGTCCAGATGGGCCTGGACGTATGAACATGTACTCGCCCATGGCTATAGCCTCCGCCGTGAGGTCATATGCCCAGATGGTCTCCTCCTGCACCGGATCCCACAGACGCAAAGATACAGCAGAGAGCCGCCCCTGGTTGGTGAGGGTGACGCCGCCGTGATAGACCTCGGAGGTCCTGTAGAAGACGACCTGGACGCTGGGCGCGGGCTCCGGCGTGGGCGTGGGTGTAGGTGTAGGCGTAGGTGTGGGTGTCGGCGTCGGCGTGGGCGTAGGTGTCGGTGTAGGCGTCGGGGTAGGCGTCGGCGTGGGTGTAGGCGTGGGCGTCGGCGTCGGCGTAGGCGTCGGCGTGGGTGTGGGCGTCGGCGTGGGGGTCGGTGTCGGAGTAGGGGTAGGCGTCGGTGTCGGTGTCGGCGTCGGTGTCGGCGTGGCGGTGACCACGATGGCCGTGGACGTGGGCACAAGGACCGGGACCTTGATCGGGACGGTGCTCAGCATCCCCGCGGCGGAAATGACGCCCACCGCGGCGACGGCGCTCAGGAACCGGCCTAACAGCTTCCTCCTCCGCTTCTGCGGGGCAGGCGCACCCATCCGGCCGCTGCCGAATTCCGGCGGCGGCGGGGTAGTCTGAGGCGCTGCCTGGGGGAACTCCTCCGGCGGCCGTGTATACTCCCTGTCGTGGTCCACAGTGCGCATGGAAACTTATTTGCTGTGCACGTCCACCTGGGGGAAGGGGCACTCCACGCCCAGCTTCCTGAAGCCCAGCCACAGATCCCGGTTCAGGATGCGGGCGCCGGTGTAGATATCCTTCTCCGCCACGTCCACCACGAACCGCAGGATCACGGAGGAATCGGCCAGCTGCTGGACCCCCAGATACCGGGGGGCGGCCTCCATCACGTCCTTGCGGGCCTCGTAGATGTCCTCCATGAGCTTCGGGAGCTTTGCCTCCAGGGCCTCCAGATCCGTTTCGTAGGGAATGGCGATATCGCTGACCGCCCGGGAGATGTTGTCGGACCGGTTCAGGATGTTCTTCATCTCGGAGTTGTTGATGATCTTGATGTTGTCGCCGGTGTCCACGATGGAGGTGGTGCGGATGCCGATCTCCTTCACCGTGCCGCGGAAGCCGTTGACCTCCACGATGTCGCCCACGTTGTACTGGTTCTCAAAGAGCAGGAAGATGCCGGTGACCACGTCGGCCACCAGGCTCTCCGCACCGAAGCCCACGATCAGGGCGACGATCCCCACGCTGGCCACGATGGCGTTCACGTTGACGCCCAGGATGGACAGGCCCCAGCAGAGGATCACGATGGCCGCCACGTAGTGGAGGAGGCTGGAGAGCAGGGAGATCAACGTCTTGCCCTTGCGCTCCTTAGGCTGGATCAGGTTCAGCAGCACCCGAAGGAGCTGGGCGGCGAACAGGACCAGGGACGCCATGGCCAGGACCTGGATGACGGGGTGGTCGAAGAGGAACCGGTCCACCAGAGCAAAGGCGGCGAAGGCGACCAGATAGGTGAGCAGGGGTTTCACGTTCTTCATGGGGGCATCTCCTTTCAGCGGATACGGTACCGGGCGCTCCCGCGCCCCAAATCTCTACAAATAATACATATCATCCGACGGGATGTCTGTCAAGCGTGAAACGGCGTTAACGTCGGTAGCGGGCGGTTCGTGCCGTACGGCATTTCATGCAGTCCTCCCCCGGAACCATTGGGTATGCCAAGGAGAAAACCACTGGTTCCGAAAACGGGAAACCCAAAGAAAAGGAAAAGGAAAAAGAAAATGAAAAGGAGAAGGAAAAGGATATATATATGGGGGCAAGTCCCCGCGCCAAAGGCGCATATATATATATCCATGCCCGCCCTTTGGGGAGATCGGATGCTGCAAAATAGCCCCGCTGTGTCTTTCACAGCGGGGCCATAGCGGCGAAGCTATAGATCATCTGGCGTAGGCCTTGACCAGGTTCAGGGCCACCTCTACGCACTGGTCCATCTCCTCCACGCACACGTGCTCGAAGGGGCCGTGGCAGGCGTAGCCGCCGGTGCCGAGATTGGGGCACGGGAGGCCCATGAAGGACAGGGTGGCCCCGTCGGTGCCGCCGCGGATGGGCTGGATGAGGGGTTTCACGCCGGCCTGCTCGCAGGCGGCGATGGCGTTCTCGATGAGGTGGTAGTTGTCAGGGCGTATCTTCTCCGACATGTTCCGATACTGGTCCCGAATGAAGAGCTCCACGGTGCCGGGGCCGTACTTCTCGTTGAGGTAGGCGGCGGCCTCGGTCAGGGTGGCCTTGCGGCTGTCGAAGCGTGGGGCGCTGTGGTCCCGGACGATGTAGGACAGGGTCACCTTCTCCACGTTCCCCTCCATGTTGGTCAGGTGGAAGAAGCCCTCGTAGCGCTCCGTGCGCTCAGGCCGCTCGGCGGCAGGCAGAAGGTCGTTTAATTCTATGGCCACCTGCAGGGCGTTGATCATGATGTTCTTGGCCTTGCCCGGGTGCACGTTCCGGCCGTGGACGATGATTTTGGCGGCGCAGGCGTTGAAGTTCTCGAACTCGATCTCTCCCGCCCGGCCCCCGTCCAGGGTGTAGCCGAAATCGCAGCCGAAGCCCGGCACGTCGAAGCCGTCAGGGCCGTGGCCGATCTCCTCGTCGGGCGTGAAGGCGACGCCGATGAACCCGTGGGGGATGTTGCCCTGCTGGAGGATCTCCACCAGGGTCATGATCTCTGCCACGCCCGCTTTGTCGTCGCCGCCCAGGACCGTGGTGCCGTCGGTGGTGATGAGGGTCTTGCCCTTCAATTCAAGGAGGCTGGGGAAGTTTTTGGGGGACAGGACCCGGCCGGAGTCGCCCAGGGGGATGTCGCCGCCGTCGTAGTCATAGACGAAGGTAGGCTGCACGTTCTCCCCGGAGAAGTCGGGGATGGTGTCCATGTGGGCGATGAAGCCCAGCTTGGGCCTATCCTCATAGCCCGGGGTGGCGGGCAGGGAGCCGTAGACGTAGCAGGTGTCGGTGAGGCGGGCGTCCTGAACGCCCAGGTCCCTGAGCTCCTTCACGAGCAGGCGGGCGAGATCGAACTGACGCTCCGTGGAGGGGTTATTCACGAAGTCCTCGCTGCTGGCGGTGTGGATCCTGGCGTAGGTGATGAACCGTTCGTATGCGCGCATGGGTGCCTCCTTACTTGATCTTGGTCATATCGCAGCCGTCCAGCCACTTGGCCGCGGCTTCGCAGGCGGCCCTGAGGCCCTCGGGCTCAAAGGGATCGTTGAGACCGGCGGAGGTGACCAGCTCCCGATAGGTGCGGGTGCCGGCCAGTTTCACGAGGGCGTAGTACCGCTTCCAGGCCTCGGCCCGGTCCTGCTGCATGAGGGCCCAGAACTGCAAAGCCACGGACTGGGCCAGACAGTAGTCGATATAGTAGAAGGGGGATTCATAGATGTGGCTCTGGCGCTGCCAGGCCTTGCCCTCGCCCCAGAAGGGCATATCGCCCAGCCGGATCCAGGGCATGTAGATCTTCGTGAGCTCCGCCCACTTTTCGTGGCGCTGATCGGGGGTCAGATCCGGATTCTCATAGACGATGTGCTGGAAGTGGTCCACCATGGTGCCGTAGGGCAAAAACTCGATGGCGCCGGTGAGATGGGCGTAGCGGTATTTGTCCGCCTGGTCGCCGAAGAAGTCCTCGGCCCAGGGCCAGGCGAAGAACTCCATGCTCATGGAGTGGATCTCGCAGCTCTCCAGCGTGGGGCTCTGGAGCTCCATGGGGAAGATGTCCCGGGCGGTGTATCCGGCGAAGGCGTGGCCGCCCTCGTGGGTCAGGACCTCCACGTCGTGCTGGGTGCCGTTGAAGTTGGCGAAGATGAAGGGCACCTTGTAGTCGGGGATACCGGCGCAGTAGCCGCCGCCCTCCTTGCCCTTGCGGCTCAGCACGTCCATGAGCTCGTTGTCGAACATGACGTCGATAAAAGCCGAGGCCTCGGGGGACAGCTCGTGATAGAACTTCTTCCCCGCCGCCAGGATGTCGTCCGCCGTGCCCCGGGGCCGGGGGTTGCCGGAAAGGAACATGGGGGCGGTGTCCGCGTAGCTCAGCGGGTACTCGACGCCCAGGCGCTGGGCCTGCTCCCGGTAGAGCCGGTCCGCCACGGGCACCACGTACTGGACGATGGCCTCCCTGAACTTCTTCACGTCCGCCTCGGTGTAGCAGTTCCGCTGCATGCGGTCGTAGCCCAGGGGCACGTAGTTCTCATAGCCCATGGCCCGGCCCATCTTGGTCCGAAGGGCGGTGAGCTTGTCGTAGATGTCGTCCAGCTCCTGCTGGTGCTCCGTGTAGTAGCCCGCCTGGGCGAGCCACGCCTTCCGGCGCATCTCAGGGTCCGTGCTCTCCTTGTAGGGCCCCAACTGGACCAGCGTCAGCACCTGGCCCTCGAAGGGGATCTGGGCGGCGGCGATGAGCTTCCCGTAGGCGGTGGTCAGCTTGTTCTCCTCCTGCATGTCGGGGATCAGCTTCGGATCGAAGGACCTTAGCTGGATCTCCATGTTGGTGAACAGGAGGGAGCCATACTTCCGCTCGAAGTCGGGCCGCCAGGGGGACTCGTAGAGGACCAGCTGGGCCCCCTGCTGGAGCTCCTGGAGCTGGGGCATGGCCTCGTCCATGAATTCCTTCTCCGCCGCGTAGAATTCATCCTCCGTGTTTACGGAATGGCGGATGAAGCACAGGGTCATGGCGGTCTGGACCCCGGAGAACACCTTTTCGAGGGCGGCGAAGGCGGCGTCCGCCTGGGCGAAGGTCCTGGCAGCCTTCAGCTCCTCCACGTGCTCGTCGATCTTCGCCCCCAGGAACTCCAGGTCCGGGCGCACATAGGGCATGTCGGAAAACAGCATTGCAATTCCTCCTGTCACGGTAGTTTGTATAGTATACACCCATTCCCAAATAAACACAAGTTCTTGCAAATTGCGACGGAATCATATATACTGTGCTGTATACTTGGGGAGGTATGGTATATGCAGCGCATCGGTTTCGATCACGACCAATATGTGAGGCTCCAGTCGGAGCACATCCGCCAGCGGATCAGCTCCTTCGGCGGCAAGCTCTATCTGGAATTCGGCGGCAAGCTTTTCGACGACTATCACGCGTCCCGGGTCCTGCCCGGCTTCCAGCCCGACAGCAAGATGCAGATGCTCCGGTCCCTCAGCGACCAGGTGGAGATCATCATCGTCATCAACGCCTCGGACATCGAGAAGAACAAGGTCAGGAGCGACCTTGGCATCACCTACGACCAGGACGTGCTGCGGCTCATCGACATCTTCCGGGATTTCGGCCTGTACGTGGGGAGCGTGGTCATCACCCGCTACGCCCGGCAGCGGGCGGCGGTGAACTTCAGCAACCGTCTCGAGGCCCTGGGCGTCAAGTGTTATCACCACTACTCCATCCCCGGCTACCCTGCCGACGCTCAGCTCATCATGAGCGATCAGGGCTGCGGCAAGAACGACTATGTAGAGACCACCCGGCCCCTGGTGGTGGTCACCGCCCCCGGTCCCGGCAGCGGCAAGATGGCCACCTGCATCTCCCAGCTCTATCACGAGAACCTCAGGGGCGTGAAGGCGGGCTACGCCAAGTTCGAGACCTTCCCCATCTGGAACCTGCCCCTTACCCACCCGGTGAACCTCGCCTACGAGGCCGCCACCACGGACCTTTCCGACGTGAACATGGTGGACCCGTACCATCTGGAAGCCTACGGCAAGATCGCCATCAACTACAACCGGGACATCGAGATCTTCCCCGTGCTGAACGCCATGTTCGAGCAGATCTACGGGAAGTCCCCCTACAAGTCTCCCACGGACATGGGCGTCAACATGGTGGGCTTCTGCATCAGCGACGACGAGGCCGTTCGCTTCGCCGCCCAGCAGGAGATCATCCGGCGGTTCTTCTCCGCCCAGATGAGCAAGAAGAAGGGCTTTTCCACCGAGGACGAGGTGGACAAGCTCCGCATCCTCATGAAGCAGGCGGGTCTCAAGCCCGAGGATCGGCCGCCCGTAGGCCCCGCCCTGCAGCGGGCTCAGGAGACCGGCGGGCCGGCCTGCGCCATAGAGCTCCCCGACGGGCGGATCGTCACAGGCAAGTCCACGCCGCTGCTGGGCGCGGCATCGGCGATGCTCCTGAACGCGCTGAAGGAGCTCGCCGGCATCCGCCACGACATGAAGCTCATCTCCCCCGTCATCATCGAGCCCATCCAGCATCTGAAGGTGGACCATCTGGGGGGCCACAACCCGCGGCTGCATACGGACGAAACGCTGCTGGCCCTCTCCATCTGCGCCGCCACCAACCCCACGGCAGAGCTGGCCATGGAGCATCTGAGCGACCTGCAGGGCTGCGAGATGCACTCCACGGTGATCCTGGCGGAGGTGGATATGAACCTGCTGCGCAAGCTGGATGTCCATCTCACCTGCGAACCGGTGTATCAGACCAAGAAGCTGTATCATAAATAATAGTATTATGCCGCTTTTTTCTCTTCAGTGAAGAGAAAAAAAACGGCGCAAAAAAGAGAAGCTTAAGAAGGATTCTTTCTGGTCCTGCTTAAGCTTCTATCATTATATCGCGAGGATCGCCGCTGTTAACGCTTGAATGATCTCCTCCAGCGGCAGCGTGGGCACGTCCAGGCCCATCTCCGGCGTGGCGGGCACGTGGATGAAGGCGGCGGGGACGGGGTCGTCGGACTGTTCCAATCTGTACAGAGCGGAATACAGGAGCGTGTTGCACACATACCGGCCCGCGCTGTCGGAGAGGCGGGCGGGGATGCCCAACGCGGCGATAGCCTCGGCCATGTCCTCCACGGGCAGGGTGGAACAGAGGATCTCCGGGCCCCCGGGAACGATGGGCTCGTTCTGGGGCTGGTTCCCCTCGTTGTCGGGGATACGGGCCACGATCTCGTTGACTCCCTGCCGTTCCGGGGTCACCGCGCCTCGGCTGGCGGCGAGGCCGATCATCAGCACGGCGTCGGGCTCACATGCGTCCAAGGCTTCAAAGAGGGCCGCCGGCGCGCCTCGGAAGGTTACAGGCACCTCCCGCTTCACAAGCTCCCACTGGCCCACGGTCTCCGGCAGAGCCTGGACCGCCTGCCAGGCGGGATTGATCTTGTCCCCACCGAAGGGGGCGAATCCGGTGATCAACAGGCGCTTCATTTCCCCAGCCTCCTTACCACCGCTTCCAGCTTTTCAAGGGCCTTTTGAAGCACCCAGGCAGGGCACGCCAGGTTCAGCCGCTCAAAGCCCGCGCCCTCGGTGCCGAAGATGTACCCCTCGTCGAAGAACAGCTCCCCGTCGATCATGGCCTGCTCCAGCTGGTCCTTGTCGAGGCCCAGACCCCGGCAATCGAGCCACATGAGGTAGGTGCCCATGAGCTCGAAGGGTTTGATGACGGGAATTCGCGCCGCCAGGAATTCCTCCGTCAGCCGCTTGTTCTCCCCCAGCACCGCCCGCAGGGCTTCCAGCCAGCCTTCGCTACAGGTGTAAGCGAGGCGGCAGCTCTCGTACCCGAGAGCCGTCAGCGTGGGATAGTGGCCCTCCTTCTTCACCTTCGCCCGCAGCCCTTCGTCCGCCACGAACAGGTTGGAGCACTGCATGCCAGCCAGATTGAAGGTCTTGCTGGGGGCGGTGCAGAGAATGGCGTTCTTCACGTATTTCTCGGGCAGGGTGCCCACGGAAGTGAAGGTGTACCCGGGCAAAATGAGGTCCCCGTGGATCTCATCCGCCACCATGATCACGTCATATTTGAGACAGATATCGCCCAGCCTCGTCAGCTCCTCCCGCGTCCAGATGCGGCCCACGGGGTTGTGAGGACTGCAGAGGAGGAAAAGCTTGACCCGGGGCTCGGTGCACATCTTTTCAAAGAGATCAAAGTCGACGTCGTAGGTCCGCTCCCCCTCGATGAGGGGGCAGAACAGGGCCTCTCTCCCCTGCTCCTGGGCGCAGAACCGGAAGGGGTGATAGACAGGGCTCAGCATGAGCACCCCGTCCCCCGGCTCCGTCAGAGCCTTCACCAGCTCGTAGAGGGCGGGGACGATGCCGGGGCTGGTGATGAACGAGTCCTTTTCCGGCCGGAACCCGTGGCGGCGCTCCATCCAGCTTTGGACCGCTTCAAAGTACCCGTCCGTGGGGCCGGTGTAGCCCAGCACGTTGTTATCGAGGTATGTTTTCAGGCCCTCCACCACCTCCGGCGGGTCCAGAAACTCCATGTCCGCTACGGAGAGGGGCACCGCGTCCCGGCTCACGTCCGGCTTCTTCTCCTTCATGTGCTCATACTTGAAAGCGCCGGCGTTCCAGCGGTCGGGCAGAGTGGTGAAATCGTAGGCCATAGAAGTCCTCCTGATGGTTGATAGGGTCAGTATACCACAGCTCGTGGACTTTGGAAAGGGCGGCCTTGTTTTCCGGGGGCAAACACGGTATACTGTTGCTGATAAAAAGCGGAAAGGACGAAGGAACATGAAGCGCAAGGATATGGACCCCAAGTTCCAGTGGGACTTCACCCACATCTATCCCGACAAGGCGGCCTGGGAGAATGCCATGGCCGAGGCGGAGGCGGCCATCGCGGGCCTCGCGGCTCTGCCCGGGACTTTGAAGAAAAGCAAGGAGGGGCTGAAGGCAGGCCTGGACGCGGCCTACGCCGCCATGGAAAAGATCGAGCTGCCCTTCATTTACGCCAACCTCCACAAGTGCGCCGACGGCAGCGAACCGGATCACCAGACTATGGACGCCCGGGCCATGACCCTGATGGTGAAGGGCATGTCCATGCTGGCCTTTCTGAACCCGGAAATCCTGTCCATCCCGGAGGCGGACCTCGTCGCCTGGATGGCTGAGGAAGACATGGCCGTCTACCGGCACACCGTCTCGGATATCACCCGGGGCCGGGCCCACATCCTGGACGAGGCGCGGGAAAAGATGCTGGCCATGCTGGGCGGCGCGGCCCAGACGCCCTCCAACGCCTATTCCATGCTCACCAACGTGAACATGAAGCTGCCCCTGGTCCACGACGAGCAGGGGAACCAGGTCCAGCTCACCCAAGGGAACTTCGGCGTGTTCCGGGAGAGCCGGGACCGGAAGGTCCGGGAGGAGGCCTTCCGGGCCATGTTCGGGGCCTACCGGCAGTTTGGGGACACCTTCGCGGCCCTCTACGGCGGCGCGGTGAAGATGGACAACTACAACGCCACGGTCCGGGGCTACGGTTCCGCCTGCGAAGCGGCCCTAGACAGCGGGAATGTGCCCGTCAGCGTCTACGACAGCCTCATCGAGGCGGTCCACGAGAGCCTGCCCGCCATGAAAAAATATCTGAAGCTGCGGCAGCGGGTGCTGGGCCTTGAGAAGATCGACGTGTTTGACCTCTACGCACCCATGGTGGAGAACGTGGACTTCCCGGTGCCGTTCGCGGACGTGAAGGCACTGGTGAAGGGAGCCACCAAACCCCTGGGCGAGGAGTATCAGCAACTTTTAGATCGGGCCTTCGCCGAAAACTGGATGGACGTGTATGAGAACGAGGGCAAGCGCAGCGGCGCCTTCTCCATGGGCGTGTTCGGCGTACACCCCTACGTGCTCCTCAACTACACGAACACCCTGGACGACGCCTTCACCGTGGCCCATGAGCTGGGCCACTCCATGCACTCCTTCTTCTCCGACCGGGAGCAGCCCTACCCCCTCCACGACTACCGGATCATGGTGGCGGAGGTGGCCTCCACGGTGAACGAGGTGCTGCTCACCAAGTACCTTTTGAAGACCGAGACGGACCCCAGGCGCAGGGCGTACGTGCTGAACCATTTCTTAGAGGGGTTCCGCACCACATTGTTCCGTCAGACCCTGTTCGCGGAGTTCGAGCGCAAGGCCCACGAGCTGGACGCCGCCGGTACGCCGCTGACCGCCGCGACCCTGAATCAGGTATACCACGATCTCGTGGCCCTCTACTACGACGGAGCAGTCACGGACACGGACATCGACCCTGAGTGGAGCTACATCCCCCACTTCTACCGAGCCTTCTACGTGTACCAGTACGCCACAGGCTTCTCCTCCGCCGTCGCCATCGCGGACCGGATCCTCGCCACCGGCGACGCCTCGGGGTATCTCAAGTTCCTCACCACCGGCGGCAGCGACTACCCTCTCAACGAGCTCAAGATCGCGGGCGTGGACCTGACGAAGCCCGACACGGTGAAGAACGCGCTGAAGGTCTTCGCGGACACTGTAGACGAGCTGGCAAAATTGTTATAAGGATTTCTTTTGCCGCTTTTTCTCTTTGGACAAAGGAGAAAAAGCGGCGGAAAAAGAGAAACTTAAGAAGGGATCATTGGCTTTGCGGAAAAGCAGTATCCCTTCTTAAGTTCTTTTGGTTGAACCTTTTCTTTCAAGAAAAGGTTCAGAAGCTTTCAATAGATTCCTATTATCCGTTCATCTGGTATGCCGTCAGATTGAGGTAGAAGGCGAAGCATAGCCACAGGGCGTAGGGGAGCTGGAGCCAGGCGGCCAGGGGGCAAATTGGACGGTAGCGGACGATGGTTCCGACGGCGAGGGCCAGCATGACGAGCAGGGTCACCAGGGCGGCGAGGCGCAGGCCCAGGGCGAAGAAGAGTACCGGCCAGAGGAAATTGAGGAGCAGTGTCCCCGCGAAGAACAGATGCTGGTCCTTGAGTCCCCGGGGCGGGGCGACGTAGATGAGGGCCGCGGACACACCCATGAGGATGTAGAGGATGGACCAGACGACGGAGAACACCACCGGCGGCGGGGTCAGGGGCGACTGGGGCAGGAATCGATAGGCCTTCATGCCGTCCAGAGACACCAGCGTGGCAAGGCCTCCCGTCAGCAGGGCGAGGAAGATGAAGATCACATAGGGCCAGAAAGATCGTTTGCGTTCCATGGTCCTATTCTACGCCGTTTTGGGCCGGTCTATGCTTCCTTGACGGCGTCTGTCCGCCATGCTATAGTGGGCCCATGAAACGCGGACGGATCGTTTTATATCGGCTGTGGCAGTGGACCTGGGGCCTGCCCCAGAGCCTGCTGGGCCTCATATTGGCCGTCAAATACCGCCGCTGCCCCCACAAAGAGGTGGGCGGCGCCTTGGCCACCCTCCACGACGGGAATTGGGGCGGCGTGTCGCTGGGCATGTTCATCTTCGTGCCGGGGGGACTTGGGCCGGAGCGGGAGGCCCGGCTCCTCGCCCACGAGTACGGCCACACCTTCCAGTCCGCCCTGCTGGGACCCCTGTACCTGCTCGTTGTGGGCGTGCCCTCCTACCTGTGGGCGAACCTGCCCCGGAACCGGCGCGCACGGGCCGAAAGACACATCCCCTACGAGTCCCGCTACCCGGAGAACTGGGCGGAGGCTCTGGGCCGCCGACACTACCCTAAGGAGGAACGGATATGAAGACCATCCTGCTGCTGCTCGTCGCCGTGAACCTGGTTTCCTTCACCCTCTATGGTCTGGACAAGCTGAAGGCGAAGAAGGGTCTGTGGCGCATCCGGGAGTCCACGCTCCTGCTCATCGCCGCCCTGGGCGGATCGGTGGGCGCGCTCCTCGGCATGGAGGTCTTTCGCCACAAGACGAAACACTGGCAGTTCAAGGTGCTGGTGCCGGTGTTTTTGGTGCTGCATATCGCTTTGGCGGTATGGCTCGTCAAAAGCGGGCTGCTGCCCTGAAAAAAGGCGAAAAAACCTGCAAAAAAGTCCTTGACAGGGGCGGGAACTGTGGCTATAATATCCATGCTTAAGCAGAGGCGCCCGCCTCTCACCTGCCGATCCAAGTAGATCAGGCACGGTATGATGGGACTTTTTCGTGGTGGGCGCGTTTGCGTCCGCTATTTTTTTAGGAGGTGTCGAACCATCGCTACCCAAGAACTGCCTATCAATGAGGAGATCCGAGACCCGGAAGTCCGTCTGATCGACGAGAACGGCGTCCAGCTGGGCATCATGGATGTCCGGGCCGCTCAGCGCCTCGCGGACGAGCGGGATCTGGATCTGGTCAAACTCTCCAACGCCAATCCCCCCACCTGCAAGCTCATGGACTACAGCAAGCACCGCTATGACATGATGAAGCGGGAAAAGGAGCAGCGGAAAAACCAGAAGATCATCGAGGTCAAGGAGATCCGCCTCTCTGCCACCATCGACCAGCATGACATGGAGGTCAAGGCCAAGGCCTGCTCCCGATTCTTGCAGGACGGCAACAAGGTGAAGGTGAGCATCCGTTTCCGCGGCCGCCAGATCACCCGGGGCGATATCGGCGAGGAGGTCATGACCACCTTCTACAACATGGTCTCCGACAAGGCCGTCCAGGAGAGGGCGCCCAAGCAGGAGGGCAGGAACATGTACATGGTGCTGGCACCGAAGAATTAAAAATCTATCAGGAGGAAAGAACATGCCAAAGATCAAGACCCATCGCGGCGCTGCTAAGCGTTTTGACGTGACCAAGTCCGGCAAAATCAAGCGCAGCAAGGCTTACAAGAGCCACATCCTCACCAAGAAGTCCACCAAGAGGCTGCGCGGCCTCCGCCAGGTCGGCTACATCGCCGAAGAAGAGCAGAAGAAGATCCGCGAGCTGATTCCCTATAAGTAAGGAGATGTGAACCATGGCAAGAATTAAGAGATCCGTCAATTCCATCAAGAAGCGCCGCAAGGTGCTGCGCCTCGCCAAGGGCTACTTCGGCGCCAAGTCCAAGCAGTATAGGGCAGCTTCCCAGCAGGTGATGAAGTCCATGGCCTACGCCTACGTGGGCCGCAAGAACAAGAAGCGCGAGTATCGCCGCCTCTGGATCGCCCGTATCAACGCCGGCGCCCGCATCTGCGGCACCAACTACTCCAACCTCATCAACGGCCTCAAGCTGGCCGGCGTCGAGGTCAATCGGAAGGTCCTCGCTGACCTCGCTATCACCGACATGACCGCCTTCAAGGCCCTGGTGGACACCGCCTTGGCCGCCAAGAAGGCGTAAGAGAGTCAAAAGCAAAAGAGCTTCCTGCGGGAGGCTCTTTTCTTTTGCCGCTTTTTTCTCTTTATGAAAAGAGAAAAAGCGGCGCAAAAAGAGAAACAGAAAAAAGAGAATGGTCTTCATGAGAAAAACCATTCTCTTCTTTAGCTTCTTAGGGCAGCTTTTCTTTTATTTCAGCAGCTCGTACAGCAGGATCGCGCCGAAGACGGCGGCGTTGAGGGACTCGGCACGGCCGGACATGGGCAGCCGGTAGGGATAGCAGAGGGCGGCCGAAGCGTCGGTGACGCCGTTGCCTTCATTTCCCACCAGCAGGGCCATCTTATCCGTCTTGGGGGGCAGGGTCTCGCTCCCCCGCAGGTGGCCGCAGAGGCAGGTGTAGCCCTGGGTGTTTAAGATGTTGAGGGCGGCAGGGATGTCCCGGGTGTACACAGGCAGGTGGTAGACGGAGCCCATGGAGGAGCGCAGGGTCTTTGGCGAGAAGGGATCGGCGCACTGGGGGGACAGGATCACACAGGACGCGCCCAGGGCGTCCGCCGTGCGGATGAGGGTGCCCACGTTCCCCGGGTCCTGCACATCCTCCAGAAGGAGGACGGTGCCAGAGAAGGCCTCTGGCAGAAAGAGGGCCGGGGTCCGGGCCACGGCGCAGAGGCTTTGGGGCGTGCCCGCCGTGGAGAGGGCGTCCATGACGCTGTCGCTGACCAGCAGGGTCTCGCAGGGGAAGTCCACCGCCCCCGCATACCCCTCCCGGACGAAGACGGTCTCCCCCTTCACGCCGGAGGACAGGGCTTCCCGGACCAGCTTGTCCCCTTCAACGAAATGACAGCCGGTCTCTTTCCGGTACTTGCCCTCCCGCAGGGAGCGGGCCCGCTGGACGCGGGGATTGGTGCGGCTGGTGATGCGATCCATAACTCTCATCCTTTCAAAATGTAACACAAGCGCGGTGTAGCCGCGCGCACTCAACCACCGAAGGAAGAACGGAAGGCTTCTAAACATGTGAGATCCAGCGACATGCGCGGTGGATCTCACACCTCGCAGGTCCCGCCGCCCGGTACGCGAAGCGTATAGGCGGGGCCTGGAAGCGGAGCTCCTGCGGAGCCTCAGTTTGTAGAAACCAAAGGTTTCTGCAAACTGAAATAAAAAAAGAGCCACCCGGTAAGGTGGCGTGTCAGTCGCTCAGACGCTGCGGACGATCTTGCCGGAACGGAGGCAACGCGTGCAAACGTTCATGATCTGAGTCTTTCCATCCACGATGACATGAACGCGCTGCACATTGGGAGCCCAGCTGCGCTTGGTCTTGTTCTCGGCATGGCTGACGTTGTTTCCGGACATCTTGCCCTTTCCGCAGACTTCACAGAACTTACCCATTCAAGTCCACCTCCTTTGCAAAAATCGAGCGGACCTATATTACCATAGGCCTTTCGTAAATGCAAGCTTTTTTTAGATTAAATCTAAAAAATTGTTTTGCCGCAGGGCCTCGTAGAGAACGATGGCCACGGAGTTGCTGAGATTCAGCGACCGCTGGCTCTCTCCCATGGGGATGCGGATGGCAGAATCGGCGTTTTTTCGAAGCAGATCCTTGGGCAGCCCCGCCGTCTCCTTGCCGAAGACCAGGAAGTCCCCGTCCCGAAAGACGGTGTCCGTATACCGGTTTTCGGCGTGGGTGGAGGCGTAGAAGAAACGGGCGTCCGGGTAGAGGGCCTGCAGCTCCTCCACAGGGTGTGCCAATAGTCGAGGCCCGCCCGCTTCAGGTGTTTGTCGTCCACGGAGAACCCCAGGGGCCGGACGAGGTGGAGGGCGGTGCCGGTCACCGAGCAGGTCCGGGCCACGTTCCCCGTGTTCTGGGGAATCTCCGGCTCCACCATGACCACATGAAACATTTGCGCGCCTTCTTTCCGATCATCAGAGTGGTAAAATTTTAGCATATTTTTTGTGACAGCGGTTGAACAAACTGTAAAAAGAAGGTATACTGACACCATGTATACGCGAAAGAATGTCCCTGGCTCGGAGACATCCAAAACTGCATACACGAAGCGTACCACCGGCACCTCCGCCCGGCCCTCCGCCCCTGCCCAAAAGGAAGCGCTGACCGAGGAGGAGCTGGCTGCCCGCCGCGCCGCCGCCCGGAAGCGGGCCGCCGCGAAAAAGAAGGCCCAGGAGCGCAAGCGCCAGCGGCGCATCTTTATGGTGGCCGCGGGCATGTTCCTCTGCGCCATCGCGGTGCTGGTGTGGGCCGTAGTCATCATGGTGAAACGAAACCGGCCCACCGTCACGGTAAACGCAACGCCCACCGCCACCGCCTATACAGCCCCCGCCCAAACCAACGCCGGCCCCGGCGCCAGCGCCGTCCCCACCAGCAGTCAGACCGCCACCGCCGATCCCGGCTTCCAGCCCCCCGTGAGCGGGACCATCCCCCAGGGGGTCACCGTGAACGGCGTCCCGGTGGGCAACATGACCGTGGAGGCCGCCCGGACCGCCCTCACCCAGGCTCTGGAAAGCGAGCTCGACAGCGTGGCCATCCAACTGAAAAGCGAATACTTCAACGCCACGCTGACCCGGACGGACATCGGGGCCTACTTCGACGTGGACGCCGCCCTTGCTATCGCCGCTGCCTCCGACAGCGGAGCCCAGGTGAAGACCGTCATGCTCTACGACCCGGACGCCCTTATGAAGGCGCTCTCCGCCCTCAACGACAAGGTGCCCGGTCACGCCACCAACGCATTCATGACCATCGAGTATGAGACCTACACCGTGGCCAAGACCACCTATCAAAAGCCGAAATTCGCCTATACGGAGGGCACCAACGGCATGCAGCTCGATACGGCGGCGGTGACGCAGCAGATCGAGAGCGCCCTCCAGAGCGGCACCTATCAGCTGTCCTTCGCCCCCACCGTGACGGTGTCCGAGCCGGCGGTGACCGTGGAAAGTCTGAAGAAGGCCACCACCAAGCTCTCCTCCTTCTCCACCATCTACTATTTCACCGGCTCCAGCTCCACTGACCCGGCGCTGGTGGAGAACCGGCAGGGCCGGGACGCGAACATATCCAAGGGCGTGAGCATGATGAACGTGATCACCCTCAAGCCCGGCGAGAGCTTCAGCTTCAACAAAAAGACCGGCGACCGGTCCGAGAAGAACGGCTGGGCCATGGCCAACGCCATCTACAATTCCGGCTATCAGAAGGAGCCCGGCGGCGGCATCTGTCAGGTGAGCACCACCATGTACAACGCCCTGATCCTGGCCGGGGTGGAGATCACCTCCCACCGGCCCCACACCATCCCCTCGGATTATGTGGAGCTGGGCTTCGACGCTACGGTGGACTCGGGCCATATCGACTTCAAGTTCAAGAACAACAAGAAGAACACCATCTACCTGTTCGTGTACATCACCAAGAACAAGGACAGCTCCCGGAAAAAGGAGATCCACGTGGATGTATACGGCATGGAGGAGCCCGGCATCACCTACAAGACCCGGTTCGAGATCGTGTCCGAGGACAAGGCGGAGAACCCGGAGATCAAATACGATAAGAAGCAGTATCCGGACTATCAGGTGAAGACCCGCAACGCCCACGACGGGTATGTGGTGAACACCTACGTGGACAGGTACACCAACAAATCGAACCCCAAGACCATCTACTCCTACACCGCCACCTACAAGAAGATCGAGGAGCAGTGGATCTATGGCACCAAGCCCACGCCCACCCCCGCCCCCACCAAGACGCCCAAGCCCACCAAGACCCCCAAGGTCACGCCTACGGCGGAGTCCTTCGAGCCGGAAGACTATTGATGCAAAGACGGACCGCCTAAGCGGTCCGTCTTTTTCATTGTGCCTCTATCCGTTTCTTTTGCTGTGGAAGTGCATCAGTACCCCCAGCAGGCCCACCACCAGGCAGCCGACGCCACCGACGACGGTGCCCTTGACGGCCATGAACAGGCCCGCCGCCGCCAGAATGGCCGACGCCACCAAAAAGAATGTGGTTTTCGTGGTCATGATCCTTCCCTCTCAAAACCCTGCAAAGTCCTTTTTTA
The DNA here is from genome assembly GCA_902802805.1 of uncultured Eubacteriales bacterium. Lineage (GTDB taxonomy): Bacteria > Bacillota > Clostridia > Christensenellales > CAG-138 > RUG472. Next base: position 7,207 of record CADCNE010000016.1, on the reverse strand, counting down.
CTCAAAAACAGTCGGAACAAATCTATGCAGACACCGTCCTACCTGGGCAAAAGCAGCGTCAACAGCAGGACACAGACCGCTATGGGGGCCAAAATGCCGAGGATCAGGATCACCCTCTCCCTTTTCGACATGCCGGAATCGCAGGGCTCCTGACGCATCTGGATCGCCTCGCGCTCCTGATCCACGATGTTTGAAAGGTTTTCGTTTTTCGGTCTCTGAACGCCGCCGACTGCGCTCATGTGTTCCTTTCTCCTCTGTGTCGCCTGTCCCGACCGGTCTCACCGTTCGCTGAACGGGCTTATTCCACGTCTACATTGACGTAAGCGATGGCATCCACCGTAGTCGGAACGAACCCTTTTTCCTTATAGTAATCCATGAACGAGGACGGGATGTCCTTGCGGATGATGATACTGCTGCCCGGCGCCAGAGCTCTGTCACCATACAGGCTGTCGTCTTCGATATCCAGAATGTTGCCATCCGCATCCAGCAGGGCCAGGACCACGGTGATGTCATAGATCGGTTTATCCGTGTCGTTGGTCACGGTGGCGTACATATAGTTATAGGTCCACCAGCCGTCCTGCACATTGAGCTGCAGGTCCGTTTCGACCGGTAGGCGCTGGGTATGCTTGGAATTATCCGTCTTGCCGGTCAGCGTCAACGCGCAATCGGTGGCGGTGCCCGTTTCGATCTCGCTCTGCATCTTCACATAGGTGTATTCACCCGGCTCCAGATACTCCGCATGGGCATACAGATAATCGCTGGAGGTGAGCACGTCGCCTGCCTCATCATATATCTCCAACACGCCGGCATTGATCTTGATCGGTTTGTCACCCTCATTGGAGACCTTGGCATAGGCATACGCATACGTCCAATACCCGCTCACCACATGAAAATTCTCCTGAACGACTGCCAGCTTCCCCGCCGCATAGGTCACGGCACTCACCGACAGCAGCAGCACACAAAGCACAAGAGAAATGACTCTTTTCATTTGTTTTTCCCTTTCAAAAGCAAAAAAGGCCGCCGCAAAACTGCGGCAACCTTTTTATCCTGTTTATTTCCCGAAGTAGCGCTTGAGGAGGCCTGCGAAGGCCTTGCCGTGACGGGCCTCGTCGCGAGCCATTTGATTGCTTCGCTACGCTCGCAATCAAGGGGGTGTGTCAGGAAATAAAGAAACCCTACCGCACATTTTCTAAGCACATTCTAACAATTCTCTAATCACTTCGCAACTACTTTCTAACAACTTTCTAACAACTTCTTTACAGGTCTTGTTTGTTTTTTCGCTCTTGCGCATTCCTAAATTGTCAATTTTGAGACAACTTAGGAGGCATTTATGGCAAAAAACAATGATGCTGGGGTGTTTCAGCTCGAAAATGGACTGTGGGCTTACCGATTTGTTATTGTCGTGGAAGGCAAGCAAATCACAAAACGCAAAACCACAGATGAGTTTGGAAACAAGCTAAAAACAAAGAAACAGGCAATCAAGGCAAGGGAAAATGCGATTATTGAAGCACGAATAGAACAGGAACGCAAGCACAAGATTTCCAGAAGGACAGTTGAAGAAGTCTATAAAGAATACTGTGAGAAAGGGCGCTCTGACCGCGCCTATATGACAATCCGCAAACAGGATTGCTTGTGGCGAAATCATCTAAAAGAACGCTTCGGCAAACGCTTCATTGATGAAATCAGCGTGGCGGAAGTGAATGACTACCTTGCTGAAAAATACTATAAGGATGGCTACGCTTATCGCTACACTGAGAGCTTCCTCAAAATGTTCTATCTGGTTTTCGGTCAAGCGTATTCCAGAGACTACCTTGATGTGGATAGCTACAACAAGCTCTGCCTAAACAAAGACACAAAAATACATATGCCGAAGCTGAAAACCGATGATGACACAGATATTGTTGCTTTCACCAGAGAGGAGATGGCGCGGCTCGATGAGTATTTCAGAGGCACGAACGCGGAAACTGCTTACCTCTTAGGAATGTATTGTGGGCTTCGTATCAATGAAGCATTTGGGCTGAAATGGGACCACGTTGATTTGGAAGCGGGAACCATCTTAATAGACCGCCAACAGCAATATCAAAACAGCCTCATCAAGCTTGTCCCTGTGAAGACCCGCAACGGCAATCGCACAGTCTATTTGAGCGACAAGATGAAAGTGTATTTTCAAAAACTTGCGAATAAGCGTGCGGAAGACGCAATAAGGCTTAAAGCGGTGCGCGAACAGAAGCAACGTTTCATTGATGATTTGGATGGCAAGCGGATTCCCTCTACTGAAATGGTTAATTGCCTCCCCGATGGGACCATCCAAACAGTTAATGCTATGAAATACCCCACCAGAAACATCAAAGAGAAATTAGGCATAGATTTCAAGTATCACTATCTCCGTCATACCTTTGGGACGCGGATGGCGGAATTGAATACCCCAGAGCATCTATTGCTAAAACAGATGGGGCATGGAAACATTCATGTGACGCAATTATACTATCTTGCAGTCACGAAAACAGGCGTTGATGTGCTACAAGATAATTTGAATAAGCTATAGGACATTCGACAATAAGGGTATTGCCATCTTGCCTAATACCTGATACAATTCATGTTAACGGAACCGCTTGTGAGCGATACGCCAACATTATGTCGGGCATCGTTGAACTCATTTTAGATGGGTCGGCGGTTCCAAATATAGAGAATCCGCTTGCAGAGCGCAAGCCCCTGGCCCGCTCAAGGCCGTTAATTCGGTCGGCGGATTCTTTATTATCCTGATGATACATTAGCAAGCATTGACTTCATGCTTGCACTATGCTATGTTTTATGTATCCATTAACTGAGCCCCTGGATACCTCGACACTATTGTGGACGGCCCAGTTTGCGAACGGCTCAGTTATGGATATTTCGGGGATGACGCTGTTATATTACCCATGCTTACTGTATGGGCAATCACTGGCAGGTCATCCTTTTCTCTTGTGGAAAAAAAGGATTCATGCAGTTGGCCCCTGACAGCGTTGTGTCAGGCGCACTGGACACAAATCCTATTCGCAGTATAGCCGATTTTTCATGGAAAAGCAATATGCCACTCAAAACATAAGAATGAAAGACATTGCCAAGATGATAAAATCCCCCAAAGGTTTTCCTTCCATCTTTATGTATGTGTGGAAAGCCTTGGAAGGTGGCTACCTATAGTTAATACATTGCCTTGACCTTATCCAGATACTCCTTAAACTCTGTTACTGTCTCAGCGTCGCCCAGCAGTTTTACTTTCTTACCGAAGCCCAAAAGCCAGCCAAAGAATTGTTCGCTGACCTCAACGGTGGCGGAACAGATAAAATGGTTAGGGTCGTCTTTTGGAATTGTGTAAGTTGCGTATTGAGTGCCGAAGCGTTCCACCATAGCATCCAATAGTGGAGAGATACAGCGAATGCGGACAGATGCCCGCCGTCCTCCAAACATCCCGAAGCGTCGTTTCGTAAAGTTTTTTAGGTCGATAGCGTCAAACTCCTCTTTGCCTTCTCTTGGCTCTTTTGTGCCCTTAACATCCTTCATTCTGTCTATGCGGAATGTTCTAATCTGTTTTATGTTATCATCATACGCCAAGAGATAGTAATTCCCATCAGCGACGATAGTTTTGTAAGGGCTAACCTTATAACGATTTCCACGGCGGCGCTCAACTTGCTTCATCTCAGAGATGGAGTAGCTACAATATTGAAAACTGATTTTCTCAGGTTCGTGCTTCTCCCCTTCCAGCTTTGTAGCCATTGCCTTGTCTATTTTTTCTATGTTTTCCAGAATGCCTCTATTGCTTTTTATGCGGTCTGTAACATAAGCGCTACGCTTGATGTTGGAAGCTTGATACTCACTCACATAGTCGCGAAGCACTTTCGCAAGCTTTTCAGAATCCGTTTCAGACAAAAACTTGGCGTTGTATATGGTTTCCGCCAACAGTCGTATCTCCTGATAGTCAAACTTGCGTTCTTTTAGATAATAGCCTCTTTCGTCCTTGTTTCTGCTTACATAAACGATGGCTTTTAGGGTCTCATCGTCATTTATCTCAGAAATAGCATCTTCTATTGAGGCTTTTATCCCCATTTCTCTAATGCCTGCAAGGTATAAAGCCGCATTGATAGCCTCTATATCTTCGCCTACGCTGCGGCGGGCTGCGCTGATGCCGTAGAAAGAAAGCTCATCCCTTATTCTGTCGATTGTCAGCAGATGGTTTTCGTCTGATTGCTGTTGGAGTATCTGTAAAATCAGATAGGGCTTCATCTTCTGATTGCCCTTCATTCCACTATTGGGGGAAGGCTCCCCTTTTCTCTTTGATGCTTCACCCTTTCTTGGCATCGTGGCATACCTCACCTATCTATCGTGCTATTGTCTGTTTCATTAGAGGCTTTCTGTGCCTCCTGTTCCTCTTTCTGTTGGCGTTCCATCTCCTCCATATAAAGGAAATAGCCAATATCCTCCATCGTCATCTTATCCATTATCGGCACCTTCTGACTGATACAGGTATTGTATCATAATAGGTCCAGAAGATGAAGAAAAAAGAGTGGGATATTGAAAAAGGCAATTAGCCATGTTATTATTTTCATGTTGAATTGATGGAGTACAGATTTTGACTTTAATGGAAAGGAGAAAGCAAGCATGTTTGGTTTTGATGTGAAGAGAAAAGCAAACAAGGTTACGAATCTCATTACTGATTTCTCTAATAGGATTATTAATAACAAAAAGGTATACCCATTTGGTGGAGGAAACCAAGATGATGTTGAGTGCATACTTACAGGGCTCTCTTGTTTTTTAGCAAGCGGATTTGCTAATAACGATAATCTTGCATATGAATTAGTCCCTGCCTATCAAAAAAAAATAATGCCAAGAGTTACAGAATTACAGTATAATTTAAGAACAGAACTCCTTCAAAGATACTACACAGAGTTTCGCGAAACCGCCATTAGGTATCAAGAAAACGGAGGAGATTGGTTTTATCCATTGATGGAGGAGTTCTCACACATGATAGCAGAGCATTTAGATATACATAATGCATCAGATGATTGTTATGGTGTTTTTGGTGCATGTATAGTTACGCTAATCGAGAGATTAAAAAGTCTCTAATAAGAAGCAGGGAGCCACAAACTCCCTGCCTTTCTTATATCAGCTTTGCGTGGCTCTCTATCGCCTGCTCTACACGCTGTATCTATACCTCGTTTTTATTATATAATTATTTAATCCAAAATCCATCGTCCATCATTATCATCACTCAATTTTATATCCCATTTAGGGAATAATCCCAATTTTTTGTATTTTATCATTAAAGCATCCCAATTTCTTAATAGATTAGGATACTTCTCTAAAGTGCTAAATGCTTTACTGGTTTCATGCCATCCAAAAACCCGCTGATAATCCATCCCCTTATCATAAGACGCTAAATAGTTTGATAAAATTTTTGCATCATCCCATGGAAACTCTTTAACACCTGCATAAGTCTTAATTTCGTCCATTAACTGCCTTTCAAGTTTTGCTTTCTTTAAGAAAAACATATTTCTCGCTCCTTTTGCTATTTTCTTAACCTGCCGAAAAGCATAAATGTTTTCCCATACTTATCATTATAATCAGACCTTACCATTATTGCGCCAGAAAGTCAATTCATGTATAAAGTAATAATTTAATCAAAAAAACAGCAGGGAGCCACAAACTCCCTGCCTTTCTTATATCAGCCTTGCGTGGCTCTCTATTGCCTGTTCTATCCTCTGTGGTTCAATGCCTATATATCGCTGAGTGATGGCTGAGGAGCTATGCTGTAAGAGACGCTGGACCAAGGCAACATCATACCCATTGTTTCTGTAAATCTCAGTAGCATACCACTTGCGAAAGCTATGGGTGCTGATACGCTCATACCCCAGGTAGTCGCACACAAGATGAAGTTGCTTCTGGACTGCCCTCTCAGTGATGGGGAAAAGAAGCTCAGTGCGTCCGATGCCGTTGCGCAAAGCGTAGTTCTCCAAATACTGCTGAATGATGAAGGGGACTGTAAAGACCCTCTCCTTGCCTGTTTTCTGCTCCACTATGGCAAGCCTATACCTGTCGCCGTCCTTCACTATATCGGCAAGCCTGAGCCTCAAAACGTCGCTGATACGCAAGCCCAGGTTCCCTTCCAGCACAAGGGCGGTGGCTATGCGCTCATTTGGCTCAAAGCCTGTAAAGCCCTGTTTCATCGTTTCTATGATTTCGGTGTATTGCTCTGTGGTGAGGGCGTTGGTCTTATAATTCATCGGTTCTTCCTCCAAAGTTCGTAAAAATGTGGTGGTTTGTTCGTTTCTGCGGGCGGTGCGGATGAAAAGCCCGCAAAGTCTGGGTTTCGGGGTTCGTATAATTCCAGTTTTACGAACCCCGACAGCTAACCTCCTCAGCTCGCAAGCACCATTGCTTCATCACAGTCCATACAGGCGATATTGACCTCTCTGGTCGCCCTGACGCTCATACCACAGCAGGGGCAGATGTATTTGCGGGTGCTGGACTTCTTGGGGAGGCTGATGGGGAAGCCGTTGTGGGTCCCTGTCCCTGTGATTTGGAAGCCACTTTCCTCATTGCGATTGATGAGAATATCGGTCAAGCCATTGTTGATAACGAAATCCAAGAGCGCTTCATTAGGAGAAGTGCGGTTCCAGCCATTGCGCTCGCTATGCTCTACCACAAGGCCCCTTGCCTCTGCCTCAGCCTTGAAGCGTTTGTTGTGGTAGGTTCCGCCTCTGCTACAATCCTGGACGCCACGCTCATAGTTGTAGTAATGGACCATTTCGTGAAGGAGTGTGGCTACCACTTCCTCTATGGGCCGCGCAAGCGTTCCAGCGCCTACGTTGATTTCGTGGGTTCCGCCCAGCTTGCTCACCCAGGTATCTTCCCGCAAGGAGAAGTGTCCGTAGGCGCGGGGCGTGGATTGGATGGTGATGGTGGGTCTTGAAAGTGCGTTTTCAAAAAAGGTGGCGTTCAGCAGGTCAAAGATTTTGTTGAGGTATCCCGCCACGCGGTTGTAGCTTGTCAGTTCCTTCATTGTCTCTTGGCTCCTCTCTTGATTTCTGTGAGAGGGCAAGCTATAATCTTTCTTGCCCTCTCCTGGTGGTTTGGGTGGAAGCTTCTTGCCTGTCGCTTTGGTCGGTTGTCAGGCAAGGGGCTTTTCTTATGCGCTGATGGAGAAGCGCTTGCTGCTGACCTGCTTGGTGAA
>CADCNE010000015.1 GCA_902802805.1 uncultured Eubacteriales bacterium | reverse complement strand
AACAGACCGGCAAGTGCGATAAGGAGACCTATGACAAGCTCATGTCCGACAAGGCCACGGCCTACACCATGAAGGAGAAGGACAAGCTGGACATCGTCAGGACCATCCAGGACGTGCTGATCAAGAAGGGTTACCTGAAGGGCAAGTCCACCGGATATTGCGGTACGGACACCGTGGCCGCCGTGAAGGCCTTCCAGAAGGCCGAGGGCCTCACCGTGGACGGTCAGGCCGGCACCAAGACGCTGGAACTGCTGCTGGGATATTGATGAAACTGTAATACTAAAAGAGCCTCCGTGATCGGAGGCTCTTTTGTTATGTGCTCAAATGCAGATCGCTATTCCCGAATATGTGTCACTCGTCCCAAGGCCTTCTGGCACAGACGAAGTTCCGTTTCCAATAGGCGGACAGAGCCCGCTTGACCACCTTGCCGTTGCCGGAGGAGGCGTCGATCATGTTGCCGCCGCCCACGTATATGCCGCAGTGGTTCACCGATTTGTTGGTGTCGGAGCGGAAGAAGAGGATGTCGCCCCGTTTCAGGCTGTTGATACTCTCGATCTTTTTCCAGTTGCTCTTATATGAGTAGCCGGCGGCATTGAGGCGAGTCCCGCTCACGCCGGCCTGCTTCAGGCACCAGTACACGAAGCCGGAGCAGTCGAACTTGTTGGGTCCCCGGGCGCCCAGGACATATTCACAGCCGATCTTGCTGTTGGCGGCACTGATGAACTTTTCGAGGCGCTGGTCCTTTTTGGGCGTGGGGGTGGGCTTGGGCGTAGGCTTCGGGGTAGCTGTCTTCTTGACGGTAGCCTTCGCCGTAGCCTTCGTCTTCGCTGTCGTCTTGGTGCCTTTCTTGGTGGCGGTGGGTTTCGCCGTAGGCTTCTTGGTGGGGGTAGGCGTGGGCTTCTTGGTGGGCTCCGGCGTCTTCTTGGCCTCGGCCTCCAGCTGTTTCTGCATCTCACGGGACATCTTGGCCTCATCAGAGTACAGAAGTTCCAGCGTCTTCTCCCCTGCCAGGCCGTCCACATGGAGGCCGTTGCGTTTCTGGAAAGCCTCTACGGCGGCGACAGTCACGGGCCCGTAGACCCGGTCCACCTCCTTCTCGGACATGTACCCCAGGTCCACCAGCTGCTCCTGCAGCGCCTTCACGTCCTGGCCCTCCGCCCCCTCCTTCAGACAGTATTTCTCCGCCTCGTCGCTGAAGAGGATGGTCTGGGTCTCGTTGCCCGCCACGCCGTCCTGCTTGAGGTCGTGCTGGCGCTGGAAGAGGATGATGGCGGACTCGGTGCTGGTCCCGAAATAGTTGGTGGGCTCATCGATGTCCAGGTACCCCAGCTCCATGAGACGATACTGGAGGGTGGTGACGGCCTCGCTCTTGTCATGCTTCTTCAGCGTAGCGTACTGAGCGCCGGGCTCCTCAGTGGGCTCCGGTTCGTCCGGTGTAGGCTCCGGGGTAGGCTCCGGCTCGTCCGGTGTAGGCTCCGGAGTCTCCTCTATGTCCTCAGTATGGTCCGGATCCGTATCCGGATCATCCGTCGGCTGATCCACAGGAGGCTCATCCTCAGGCTCGCCCACAGGTTCGTCCGTGGGCTCATCCGCAGGGGGCAAGGTGTTCTCCGGCTGGGTGTTGACGGGTTCGTTCACGGGGAAAACGCCGGAGGAAACGCTGACCTCTCCCCCACCCCAGGGCTGGGCTGTGGCGCCACTGATCTCGTGCCGCACCCGGGTCCGAACGTTGGGGGCCATTGCATCCGCCGTGACCGCCTGACCGCTGTTTCGGCAGCTGGACACGCACAGGATCATAAGCAGGATCACCAGCAGTAAAAAGACGGCCGCAAGGATCAGAACCCGCCGCCTGCCTTTAGGGGGCAGACGCCGCATCTTCTTTCCCGCGTCGTCGAAAAAGAGCAGTATTTGATTGAGGATCGCTTTCAGGATATCCATACGCTATCACTTTACCTTTTTCTGTCAGGCAGTGCAAGGTCCGGGGGGAAAATGTTAAACAATGTTCTTTTTTCGGTCACAGGCGATCAGCCCTGGGGCAAGATCTCCGCTTCCGGCAAAGGCTCCTGATCCTCGGGCTGTTCGGCGTCCGGCTCAAGCAAGGCTTCCAGCTCCGGGTCCACGGGCTGCTCCGTGTGCTCGGCGGAAAGGTCCAGTTTGTCGGCTCGGTTCTCGTACCACCAGGAGATGATATCCTCCACCGCCACATGGCTGGCACTGCCGGAGAGGCCGTTGGGGATCATGACCGCCACCACGATCTGTGGATCCTCCCGGGGCGTCACCGCGATGAACCAGGAGGTGTTCTCGATGTCCACGTTGTTGGTGGCGGAGGTCTGGGCCGTACCGGTCTTGCCCACGATGAGGCCGAGATAGGTGTCGGAGAAGGATTTTGAAAACACGCTGGCCGCGGTGCCGCCGTCCTCCGGGGACACCACGCCGGCCATGCCCGTGAGCAGGGCGTCCCAGTATTCGTCGGGGGCGTCCACATGGTTCACGATCTGAGGCTGGATCTCTTCATAGAGGGTGCCGTCGGGATTGTAGATGGCGTCCAGGAGCGTCGCTTTGTGCACGTCGCCCCGGGTGACCACCGTGGCCGCGTACCGGGCTACGGAGATGGGCGTCAACAAGGATACGCCCTGGCCGATGCCGCTCTGGATGGTGTAGGTGGGCTTCCAGCGCAGCTCTTCGAGCCAGGTGGAGATGGTGACGACCCAGTCCGTATGCAGCAGGCTGATGCCCAGGGGGATGTTCAGCTCCTCGTTGAGGATGCGGCGGATGTCTTCGCCCCGCTCCCGCTGCTCCCCGTCCTGCAGTTTCAACAGCCGGGTGGCGCAGGTGGCCAGCGTCTCATCGCTGACATGGCGGTCCGCTTCCTTTACGATGCGCTTGAGGAGGGCGTAGATCTCGTTGTAGATGAGGCGCGGGATGGAGGAGGACTGCTGGGACAGGGTCTTGGTGTTGTCGTATCGGGCCTCCTGGCCGCCCACCTGAACGGAAAGCTCGCCAGGCAGTTCCACCCCCGTGGTGCCCTCAAGACCCAGCTGGCCGGCCCAATAGGCCAGCTTCTTGATGCCCACCCGGTCCGCCACGGTGAAGAAGAAGTAGTTGCAGCTGACGGCAAGGGCCCGGCTGAGGGTCAGGTTCGCATGTTTCGCCGGGGTGGTGGTCCAGCAGGAAGGGGCGTTGGCCGTGACCTTTGTGGTGGGATCGTCCACGAAGTAGTAGTAAGGGGACCGATCGGAGATGGTGGTGGTGGTGGTGATGGCCCCCTCCATGAGCCCCGCGAAGCCCGTGGCCATCTTGAAGCAGGAGCCGGGGGCCGTGCGGATGGCAATGGCCCGGTTCAGGGTAGGCTGGTTGGAATCGTCTCCAAAGAGCATCTCCAATTCCTGAGCGTCCACGCCGTCGGTGATCAGGTTGGGGTCGTAGGTGGGATAGGAGGCCATGGCCAGGATCTCCCCCGTCTGGGCTCCCATGACCACGATGGCGCCGGTTTGGGCGGTGGCGATGGAGTCGAGGTCGCTCCGAAGCTTCAGATACTTTTTGCGGTCCTTGCTGAGCCTCTGCTCCTGCTCCGCCCGGGTGGTCTCGATGTTGTGGACCAGGGCCTGCTCCACCACCTGCTGGAGCTCGATGTCCAGGGACGTCCGGACCGTCAGCCCGCCCTGGGGCACGGTCTTGCCCAGCACGTCCACGATGGAGCCGGTCTTGGTCTTCTCGATGACGGTGGTGCCCTGTCGAGAGATCAGATGGCTGGTGAGGTAGGCTTCACAGCTCTTTTCGAGGCCCGCCACGCCGATGAGGTCCGAGTAGGAATAGCCCAGCTGCAGCAGATTGTTGGTGGCCTCCCCGTCCACGAAGGGGGCGAAGCTGTCGAAGCTGTAGCCCAGGTTCGTCATGTCCGTGGTCACCTGCTTGCTGAGGTAGCCGATGATATGGCAGGCCGTGTCCTTGTAGGGATAGATGCGGCGGCCGGACATCTCCGTCTGCACGCCGATGAGCTCGCTTTGGAGCATGTCGAGCTCCGTCACCACACTGAGGTTCACGTCGTAGGCCATGACCACGCCCTCATAGGCGTGCCAGCTGTTCAGCACCGCGTCCTGGCGGATGGACATGATCTTCCTGGCCTCGTCGTAGGGCATGTCGTCGGGGATCTGCCAGCTCTCCCGGAGGATGAGATAGGCCCGCTCCGGGGAGATATCCGGGTCGGAGAAGCGGCAGGCCTCCACGAAGTTCTTTTTGCGGGAAGCGATGGCCGCCTCGCTGGTGACGCCGAAGTCGTAGCGGTAGGTGCCGTCGTTGTTGAGGCGGATATAGAAGTGCTCCTCGATGGTGCCGCCCCCCGCCTCGATGATCTTGATAGCCTCCATGAGGGAATGGGTGTAGCGGGCGGACTCCACGGGACTGGTCTTGTCCGGGTCCCGGTAGAACTTTACGTTGTAGGTGGTCTCATCGTAAGCGAGGACGGTGCCGTACCGATCGGTGATGGTGCCCCGGGTGCCGGATTGGTAGGTGGTGACCACGCTGGTGGCACGGACCGCCGCCTGGTAGCTTTCCGTCTCCTCCACGGACAGCTTCATCAGGCCCCAGCAGAGGTAGCCGCCCATGGCGAGGAGCATCAGAGCGATGAGCAGGAGCCGGGCATTCAGTTTCCATACGGGCTGACGGGTCATACGGTGTCCACCTGCCGTTTCAACAAGGGTTTGAAGACGGCCATGAACAGCAGCGCCCAGAGGCCCGTGAGCAGGGCCCGGGGCAATGCGCCATAGAGCACGGCGTCAAGAAAGCTGAACCGCATGCCGATGATCCGGGCCGCGAGGGCCCGCAGGACCTCCACGGTGATAGCCAGGAGCAGGCAGTAAAGGCCCAGGATGAAGGGCTTGGTGTCGCTGTCTTTGGGGAGCTTTTCATAGACCACCGCCGCCAGCAGGCACAGGGCCGGAGTGAGGCCGATCATGTTCTCGCAAAGCAGGTCCTCGAAGAGGCCCCCGAAGGTGCCGATCAGGATGGCGGTCTGGAGGGAAAATACCTGTTGCGAGGCCAGCATCAGGGCCAGCATGACGAAGGGGACCAGGTCGAACAGGTTCCATTTGGGCAATACGGCTGTGTCCAAAAAAAGAGCCACGACAAAGGAGAATATGAGGGCCGCATATCGTTTGATCGTCATATCAGCCCTCCTTCCCCAGGATGATGAGCACCTCCTCGAGATGCTCATAGTCCACCTCGCTCATGACGCAGGCGTCGTATTCCCCGTTGTCCTCGTCGGCGAGGAAGATGACCTTGCCCACATAGAGGCCCTTGGGGAAGATGCCCCCGAGGCCGGAGGTGACGATGGTGTCCCCCACCGCGATATCCGCGTCCTTGGGGAGATAGTAGAGCTTCAGCCCCACCACCTGCCCGTCCTCGATGATGAGCCCTCCCAGCATGCCTTCGTCCCGGGTGCGCTCCACCATGACGGAGATGCGCATGTCCTCGTTGAGCATGGTGCGAATTTTGGAGTATGTGGCCCCCACCTCGATGACACGGCCCACGATGCCCTGACCGTTGACCGCCGCCATCTGCTCGGTGACGCCGCTTCGGGACCCGCCCCGGACGGTGATAGTGTCCACATAGGGGTCCAGGTTCTTGGCGGACACGGGGGCGGTCATAAAGTAGAAATTGCTGTTTGACGAGGCGTAATCGAGGAGCTCCGCCAGCCTGGCGTTCTCCTGCTCCATGGCCTCGTACAGGATGAGACGGCGTTCATAGGCGGACACGAGATCAGTGAGACGCTTGTTCTCCTCCTGGATGCTGCTGGGAAAGAAGACCCGGGTGAAGAAATCCGTGACCCGGTCCGTCACGTCGCTCACCGCTTCCTGGATGGGCAGGATGGCGTTGGAGAACAGATCCTCGGCCCGGGAGGCGGTCCGACGGCCCACGGTCAGCGCCGCCAACACCAGAAACAGGGCTGATGCCAGCAGGGCGATGAGTATGGGTCGATTTCTCCAAAGCTTCTTCAAAACATACGCTCCCAGATTAAAATTCTACAAATACAGTTTACATCCCCGTCATAGGTCAATCAACCGTGAAGACGTGAACAATACGTAAAAACGACCCGTTCCTCAAGGAAACGGGTCGAATGAACCAATCATTTTTACAGGCGTCCGTGGTAACAGGCCATGACCAGGAGCCCTATGAGGGCGCACAGGAGCTGTACGATGACAAAGCGGAACACCGTCTGGGTGTCGGACCAATGGCGCTTCTTGCGGGCCTCGTCGTGGAGGGGGGTCAGCAGCCACATCATGAAGGCCTTGCTGTGAAAGCTGCGCATGACGGCCAGCTTGAAAAGACCCAGGCCGCCGTCCAGCAGGATCACGATGGCGAAGGGGATGCACAGCAGGAAGTTCCCGGTTTGAAGCACCAGGATGCCCATGAAAAGGCCGATGGCCCGGCTGCCGGCGTCGCCCATCATGACGAGACTGGGGGACGCGTTGAAGAGGAGATACGCCAGCACACAGCCAATGAGCACCAGGGCGCTGAGGGCCCATTCCTGCCGGTCACAGAATGCATAGAGGGCATAGCCCAGTGCCCCCAGAGCGACGACAGACAGGCTCCCGAAGTGACCGTCCACCCCGTCGGCGCAGTTGCAGCAGTTGATAAAGGCCCAGAGAACGAACAGCGCGATGGGCGCGAACAGCCACCAGGGCAAGGACACCTGCCAGCCGAAGAAAGCGAAGCCGTAGCTTTTTTGGGTGTTCATGAAGGTGACCAGGGTCAGTACGCAGATGGCGAGGTCCAGCAGCCCCTTCTTGAGCTCGCTCCATGGCAGGTCCGACCGATCGTCCAGGTACCCCGTCAGCATAGCGGCCAACGTAAGAAAGAGGTGCGCGCATCGTTCCCAGGAGAAGGGCGTCACCAGCAGGGTCACCGCGGCGAACACGGGGATAAAGACCACACCGCTGCCCCGGGCTTTGCCCTTAGAGACCTGGCCGTTCACCGCGAAGGCCCGGCCATGGTCCTGGGGAAGCCTGTCCCGAACGAGGGCGATGAGGACCGCGCTGAAAACGAACCCTGAGAGGAGCCCGACGAGGGCGGCGAGGGGCGATACTGCAAGCATGACGGTCTCCCCCTTAGAACAGCTTCAGGGTGTGCTGATGAGGGAAGGGCTTCAGATCCCAGATGTCCCGGGCATAGTCGAGGACCGTGCGGTCCGAGGAGAAGTACCCGGCGCTGGCGGTATTCATGAGGGCCTTTTTGCCGAAGGTCAGCGGATCCTGGGTGTCGTAGATGGCGTCCATCTTCCGGTCGATGTAGGGCAAAAGCTCGTAGAGCACGAAGTAGTAGTCCGGCCGCTGCCAGCTGTTGCCGTTGACCAGGGAGTTGTAGAGGCTCCGGAACACGCCTGTGCCGCCGTCCTGGAAGGTGCCGTTCACCAGGGTATCCACCACCCGCTTCACCCGGGGCTCATGGTCATAGATGGCCTTGGGGTCGTAGTGGGGCCGCAGCTCGTTGAGGGTGTCCACCCGGGCGCCGAAGAGGTAGTTGTTCTCCTCCCCCGCCTCGTCCAGGATCTCGATATTGGCGCCGTCGTAGGTGCAGAGGCTCACCGCGCCGTTCAGCATCAGCTTCATGTTGCCGGTGCCGGAGGCCTCGGTGCCCGCCGGGGAGATCTGCTCGGAGATGTCCGCCGCGGGGATGATGTGCTCGGCGTAGGAGCAGTTGTAGTTCTGAACGAAGACCACCCTCATCCGGTCGTTGACGGATTCGTCGTTGTTGATAAGTTTGGCGATCTCGTTGATGAACTTGATGACCGTCTTGGCCATGATGTAGCCGGGGGCGGATTTGGCGCCGAAGAGGAAGGCCGTGGGCGGGAAGTCCTTGATGCGACCATCCTTGATGCCGAAGTAGATATCGAGGATCGCAAAGGCGTTCATGAGCTGGCGCTTATACTCGTGCATCCTCTTGATCTGCACGTCGAAGACGAAGTTGTCCGGCAGGCGGACGCCTTCCCGGGCGTAGACGTAATCGGACAGGGCGCGCTTGTTCTGGCGCTTCACCTCGTTGAACTCCCGGATATCCGTGGAGGTCATGTGCTCCTTGAGCTTTTCAAGCTCACTGAGATCCAGGAGCCAGCCGCTGCCGATGCGCTTCGTAATATAGGCGGCGAGGCCTGGGTTGCAGAGGCCCAGCCAGCGGCGCTGGGTGATGCCGTTGGTCTTGTTCTGGAACCGCTCCGGATAGAGCTCGTACCAGTTCTTGAGCACGTCGTTCTTCAGGATCTCCGTGTGGATCTTGGCCACGCCGTTCACCGCATGGCTCACATAGACCGCCAGGTTCGCCATATGGATGCGGTTGCCCTGGATGATGGCGTAGCTGGAGCAGTCGATGCCCTGGCTCATGAGCTCACCGCAGAGCTTGGCGTTGATCCGATAGATGATGTCGAAGATCTCCGGCAGCAGCTCCTTGAACAGGTCCGCGTCCCACTTCTCCAGCGCTTCCTGCATGACCGTGTGGTTGGTGTAGCCGAAGGTCTTCTGAGCGATGTCGAAACCCTGCTCGAAGGAGAGGCCCTCCGCCATCAGAAGCCGGATCAGCTCCGGGATGCTGACGGTGGGATGAGTGTCGTTGAGCTGGATGGCGTTGTGGGCGGCGAACTGGTCCATGGAGAGCTTTTCCCGCTTGAACCGGAGCATCAGATCCTGCAAGGATGCGGAGGACAGGAAGTACTGCTGCTTCAGCCGCAGCTTTTTCCCTGCGCGGGTGGTGTCGTTGGGGTACAGAACCCGGGTGATATCCTCCACCGCGTTCTTCTCCTTGACGGCTTCGGCGTACTCCTGCTCGTTGAACCGCTGGAAGTCGAAGTCCTCCACGGCTTCGCTCTGCCAGAGACGCAGGGTGCCGATGTTGTCCGTCTGGTAGCCGATGATGGGCATATCGTAGGGCACGGCGCGGACGGTCTGGTCAGCGAACTTCACCAGCACCTCGTGGGTGGAACGGCGGCGGCTCCAGGGATCGCCGAACCGCTGCCAGTCATCGGCAGCCTCGTGCTGATAGCCGTCCCGCCAGCTCTGCTTGAAGAGGCCGTATTTATACCGGATGCCGTAGCCGTCCAGGGGCAGGTCATGGGTGGCAGCGGAGTCCAGGAAGCAGGCCGCGAGACGCCCGAGACCGCCGTTGCCCAGCGCGCAGTCCTCGATCTCCTCGAACATATTGATATCGAGGCCGTGGGCGGCGAAGGCCTTCTTCACCTTATCGAGGATGCCCAGGTTGTAGAGGTTGTTGTAGACCATGCGGCCCGTGAGATACTCCGCGGAGAAATAGTAAGCGCCCCGGCTGCGTTCATGCTGATGACGGCTCTCGTACCAGGTGTCGGCGATTCCGTCCATGACCAGCTTGCTCAGGGCGTCGTGAATTTGATACACGGTAGCTTCGTTGGGCGCGACCTGATGGTCCTGCTTCAAACGCTGCTCGATCTTATCGAAAATCTTATCCATGAAAAACCTTTCCTCATATGGGTCCATGTGCCCAATATGGGCGAATTATACCACATACTCCTGCCCATTGCAATAGGAAAGTCCAGCCATTGCGTCATGTTTCGTGAATAAGCACAACATCATGCCTTTTGGAACCGCTTCTCAAGGAGTGCCACAGCCCCGTACATGAGGGCCGCCAGCAGACAGAGGATCACCACGGAGGCCATGACCAGATCCAGCTTGAACACCTGGCCGCCGTAGACGATGAGGTAGCCAAGGCCGGACTTGCTGACCAGGTATTCCCCCACGATGACGCCCACCCAGCTCATGCCCACGGAGATCTTCAATGCGGACATCATGTGGGGCACCCCTGCGGGCAGGACCACCTTCAGAAAGGTCTGGGCTTTGGTGGCTCCCAGGGTGCGCATGAGAAACTGCTTCTCCTCTGCCGCCGCTGTGAAGCCGGAGAGGACCGTCACCGTGGTCACCACCAGGGAGATGAGCACCGCCATGACGATGATGGAACCCATGCCCGCCCCGATCCACACGATGAGCACGGGCCCAAGGGCGATCTTCGGCAGGGCGTTCAGCACCACCAGATAGGGATCCATGACCTCGTTCACAAAGGGCAGCCACCAGAGGATCACCGCAAGTAGGATGCCGAGGATCGTGCCCAGCAGGAAGCCCATGACCGTTTCATACAGGGTCACGCCTATATGGAGGAAGAGGCTCCCCTCCCCCCACAGTCTGCCGATGGCGGCAAGGACTCGGCTGGGGCTCGAAAGAATGAACACGTCGAACCAGCCGAGGCGCGCCCCCAGTTCCCACAGACCCAAAAACAGAACAAGGACCAGGGCACGGGTGAGGATCACCGCCCGGCGATGGATGCACAGGGACTTTAGGTAGGCCATATGTTCCTTCGAATACCGGGTCATTGTTTCAGCTCCTTCCAAATGGCGGCGAAATACCCCTGAAACGCAGGCGATTCCCGGCGCATCAGGGGCAGCATTTCCCGGGGAAAGTCCAGGACGATCTCCCGCTTCAGCGTGGCGGGCCGGTCCGAGAACACCAGCACCCGGTCCGCCATGGACACGGCCTCCCCGATGTCGTGGGTCACCAGCAGGGCGGTCTTCCCCTCCTCCCGGATGATGGCGAAGACCTCATCGGCCAGGATCAGCCGGGTCTGGTAGTCCAGGGCTGAGAATGGCTCGTCGAGGAGCAGCAGCTCCGGGTCTAAAGCGAGGGTCCGGATCAGGGCCGCCTTCTGCCGCATGCCTCCGGAGAGCTGTCCGGGCAGATAGGATAAAAACTCCCCCAGACCGTACTTTTGGAGCAGGGCCACGGTCTTTGCCCGGGTCTTATCGGTCAGCTTGTGCCGGACCTCCAGACCCAGGACCGCGTTCTTCTCCAGCGTCCGCCACTCCAAAAGGTTATCCCGTTGAAGCATATACCCCGTGGGGCAGGAACCCAGCGGGAAGCGAACCTGACCCGCAGACGGCGGGTTCAGGCCCATGATGAGGGACAGCATGGTGGTCTTGCCGCAGCCCGAGGGCCCCACCACGGCCACGAACGCCCCCTTCTGCAGTTCAAAGCTCAGGTCGCGGATGGCTTCTGTCTCCCCCTGAGGCGTATGATAGTACAGGGATACGTGTTCCAAGCATAACAAGGCTCCTTCCATGGCAGCCTCCTTCACAAATGACAATGATACACTATCCTATGCCTCTCCGCGAAAAACGGTAACCTTTCGCCCGCGGGCAGCGTACCATGTACTATGGGGGTGCTTCCTATGAAAAGAGCCAAATGTTTTTTGTGCTGCGTCAACTGGCGCAACGTATTTCTATATGTGGTTTTGACCGTATTGGCGGTGGTCCTCCTCTGCCTCCTCCCCCGCTGGGTCCTGTGCTTTCTGGTAGTGGCCCTAGCGGTGGGATGCGGCGCGCTGCTTATGATGCAGCGGTAGGCCGGGTCACGTGCCCAGGACAAACTTGCGCAGGGCAGGTTTAGCGATCACATCTTCTAATCGCTTGAAACCGTGGTCCGCCCCATCGATGAGCAGGAGCTGGGCGTTGTCGCCGTAGGCGGCCTTGGCCCTCTGGGCATAGGACACGTTCACGATATGATCCGCTGTGCCGTGGGCGATGAGGACCGGACCCTTGTAGGGAGCGATGGCCTCCATGGCGTCCAAAGCCTGGGCGGTCTCGATGAGGCCTCGGCCGATGGTGAGCCGCCCGCCCATGGCGGAAACGGTGTCAGGCACGTTCTGCGGGTCGAATACAAAGAACATCATCTGGCCGCTGCGGGCGTCATCCGGGATGCACAGCGCCGGGGAGAACAGGGCCAGCTTATGGACCTCTTCCGGCCGGGCGGCGGCGGTGAGGGCGCTGACGAAGCCGCCCTGGCTGTAGCCCATGAGGACCAGCTTCGAATAATCCACCGCGGGATCCCGCTTCACGTAGTCCATGACGGCCATCAGGTCCGCCCGCTCCGTCAGCACGGACATATCCTGGAGGCGGCCGTCGCTCTCGCTGAGGGGGCTGCCGCCGGCAAAGTCGAAGGTATAAGCGGTACAGCCCTTGACCGCCAGGCACTTGGCGTAGCGGGCGATATCCCGCCGCCGGCCCAGAAAGCCGTGGGAGATGATGACGGGGATGCCGTTGGGTTTTGCAGGGACGAACTTGGTGCCCACGAGGCGGAGCCCGTCGCGCATGACTTCAAACTCTTCAGCGGTGTAGGATGCTGTGCGCATATTTATACCTCTATTCTGTATAATTAGTATAGGAGGCGCCCCGGGTGAGGCGCCTCCATTGTGTCTGTTTTGATCGGCTTAGTCCAGGTTGTCCAGTTTCTTGTAGTAGTCGATCTTGTCGTAGGCTTCCCGCTCGGCCCGGGCAAAGAGCTCGGTAGCGATCTCGGGGAACTGCTTCTTGAGGGCGGCATAGCGGCCTTCGCCCAGGATGAAGTCCTGGAAGGAGGACTTGGGATCCTTGGAATCCAGGGTGAAGGGGTTCTTGCCTTCGGCGACCAGATCGGGGTTGTACCGATACAGGGGCCAGTAGCCAGCCTCCACCGCCTTCTTTGCCTCCAACTGAGAGTGGCTCATGTTGATGGTGTGGTTGATGCAGGGGGCGTAGGCGATGATGAGGGACGGACCATGGTAGGCCTCGGCCTCGTTGACCGCCTTGAGGAGCTGGGCGGGATCGGCGCCCATGCAGACCTTCGCCACGTACACGTAGCCGTAGGACATGGCCATGAGGCCCAGGTCCTTCTTCTTGGTCCGCTTGCCGGCCGCCGCGAATTTGGCGATGGGGCCGGTGGGCGTGGCCTTGGAGGACTGGCCGCCGGTATTGGAGTACACCTCGGTATCCACCACCAGCACGTTCACATCCTCGTCCATGGCGAGCACGTGATCGAGTCCGCCGTAGCCGATATCGTAGGCCCAGCCGTCGCCGCCGAACACCCAGATGGACTGCTTGGTGAGCAGGTCGGCGTTCTCGATGACCTTGCGAGCCAGCGTGCAGGCGTCGCAGGGGCAACCCTCTTCCACGCCGTCCTTGCAGGCAGCGAGGAGCTTCTCACCGGCAGCACGGGAGGCCTCAGCCTCGTCCATGCCGGCCAGCCACTCAGCGCCGGCTTCCTTGATCGCGGCGGTGGCCCAGGGCACCGCGATCAGCTTCTCTACATCGTCCTTGAGACCCAGGCGGCGCTGCTTGTTGGCCAGGTTGATGCCGTAGCCGAACTCAGCGTTGTCCTCGAAGAGGGAGTTGGCCCAAGCGGGGCCCTGGCCCTTGGCATTCTTGGCGTAGGGCACGGTGGGGGCGGAACCGCCGTAGATGGAGGTACAGCCCGTGGCGTTGGCGATGACCATGCGATCGCCGAAGAGCTGGGTGAGGAGCTTGATGTAGGGGGTCTCGCCGCAGCCCGCGCAGGCGCCGGAGAACTCGAAGAGGGGCTTCAAATACTGGGAGCCCTTGACGGTCTTCCGGTTCACCTTCACGTCCTTCTCGGAGAGGGAGTCGGCGTAGTCCCAATTCTTTTCGTCCCCCTTGGCTTCCGCGAGAGGCACCATCTTGAGGGCCTTCTCCTTAGCGAGGCAGACGTCGATGCAGTTGCCGCAGCCGGAGCAGTCCAGGGGGCTGACCTGCATCCGGTAGGTGAGGCCCTCGAAGCCCTTGCCGGCGGGCTTGGTCACGAAGCCCTCGGGCTTGTTCGCCTCCTCCTCGGCGTTGAGGAGGAAGGGACGGATGGCGGCGTGGGGGCAGACCAAGGCGCACTGGTTGCACATGAGGCACTTCTCGGGGATCCACTCGGGGACGGTGACCGCGATGCCGCGCTTCTCGTAGCGGGTGGTGCCGGTGGGCACGGTGCCGTCGGGAGACATGGCGGACACGGGCAGGGCGTCGCCCTCCTGAGCGAGGATGGGCTCGATGTAGCTCTTGAAGTAGGGATCGTCGGTCACGGGCACCACTTCAGCGCCCTCGGTGGTGGTGGCCCAGCTCTCGGGGTACTTGATCTCCTCCACTGCGTTGATGCCGATGTCGATGGCGTCGTAGTTCTTCTGGACCACGGCGTCGCCCTTCTTGGCGTAGGACTTCTTGGCGGCGGCCTTCATGAAGCCCACGGCGTCATCCACGGGGATCACGTTGGCCAGCTTGAAGAACGCGGCCTGCATGATGGTGTTGATGCGTCCGCCCATGCCCACCTGCAGGGCCAGCTTGATGGCGTCGATGTTGTAGAACTTCAGGTGGTTCTTGGCGATGGCGTTCTTGAGGGACGCGGGCAGTTCCTTCTCCATCTCCTCGAGAGTCCAGGGGCTGTTCAGCAGGAACGTGCCGCCCTCCTTGATGCCGCTGGCTACGTTGTACTTGGTCACGTAGGAGGGATTATGGCAGGCCACGAAGTCGGCGCTGTCGATGAGGTAGGGGCTCTGGATGGGGGTCTTGCCGAACCGGAGATGGCTGACGGTGAGACCGCCGGACTTCTTGGAGTCGTAGGCGAAGTAGCCCTGAGCGTACATGTCGGTGTGATCGCCGATGATCTTGATGGAGTTCTTGTTGGCGCCCACGGTACCGTCGGAGCCAAGGCCGAAGAACTTGCAGGAGATGGTGCCCTCGGGAGCCGCATTTACGGTGGGGCCGAGAGGCAGGCTCAGGTTGGTCACGTCATCGGTGATGCCCACGGTGAAGTGGTTCTTGGGCTCGGCCAGCTTGAGGTTGTCATAGATGGCCTTGACCATGGTGGGATTGAACTCCTTGCTGCCGAGACCGTAGCGGCCGCCGACCACGACGAGGTCCTCCCGGCCGGCTTCCCGCAGAGCGGTGCAGATGTCGGTGTACAGGGGCTCGCCCAGGGAGCCGGGCTCCTTGGTGCGGTCCATGACGGCCAGCTTCTTGCAGGAGGCGGGGATGGCTTCGAGGAACTTGTCCGCCACGAAGGGCCGATACAGGCGGACCTTGATGAGGCCCAGCTTCTCGCCCTTGCCGTTCAGATAGTTGATGGTCTCCTCGGTCACGTCGGCGCCGCTGCCCATGATGACCACGACCCGGTCCGCGTCAGGCGCGCCCACGTAGTCGAACAGGTGGTAGGTACGGCCGGTGAGGGCGCTGACCTTCGCCATGTAGTCCTCCACGATGGCGGGGACGGCGTCATAGTACTTGTTGGCCGCTTCGCGATTCTGGAAGTAGATGTCGGGGTTCTGCGCCGTGCCGCCCAGGTGGGGATGCTCGGGGTTCAGAGCCCGCTCACGGAACTTCTTCACCGCTTCGTAGTCGAGGAGCTTGCCCATGTCCTCATAGTCGATGGCTTCGATCTTCTGGACCTCGTGGGAGGTGCGGAAGCCATCGAAGAAGTGGACGAAGGGCACGGAGGCCTTGATGGCGGAAAGGTGGGTCACGAGGGCCAGGTCCATGACTTCCTGCACGGAGGCGGACGCGATCATGGCAAAGCCGGTCTGCCGGCAGGCCATGACGTCGCTCTGATCGCCGAAAATGGACAGGGCGTGGGTGGCCAGGGCGCGGGCGGAGACGTGGAACACGCCGGGCAGCAGCTCGCCGCTGATCTTGTACATGTTGGGGATCATCAGCAGCAGGCCCTGAGAGGCCGTGAAGGTGGTGGTCAGCGCGCCGCCCTTGAGGGAGCCGTGGACCGCGCCGGAAGCGCCGCCCTCGGACTGCATCTCAGCGATGCGGACCTTCTGGCCGAAGAGATTGATCCTGCCGTTGGCAGCCCACTCATCGGCTACCTCCGCCATGGGAGACGAAGGGGTGATGGGGTAAATTGCGGCAACGTCGGAGAATGCGTAAGCCACGTGGCTTGCCGCAGTGTTCCCGTCGATTGTCATGGTCTTTGCCATACCATAATCCTCCTGTGTTTTTTCTTAGGCGCATAAACGCCCTTATAATCCAGATATATTATAGGCATTCCTTTCCCCCGTGTCAAGAAAAGCCTGCGGCTTTTGCGACAAGAAATGTGCGCAAACGTGAAAAAGCAGACGCCGTAAAAGCGTCTGCTTTGTTTTGCTGTGTTCCAGCTTACTCCTCGGTCTTGAAGCCGGCGAAGAGGTCGGCCAGGCTCGTGGTGGTGCTGGTCACCGGGGGCAGCTCGTAGTCGCCATCCTCACTGTTGCGGCGGCGGCGATCCGGCCGGGACTCGCGGCGATCATCGCTGGCGGGGCGCTCGGCGCTGGCGGGCCGCTCGGCACGGGGCTTACGCTCGGCGTTGTTCTGGGCAGCGTTCTCACGGGCGGCTTTGCGCTCCTGATAGATGCGCTCCTTCTCGGCCTTCTCCGCGGCGATCTGCTCGGCGATCTCGGGATGCTCCTCGAGGGTCGCTTCCTTGCGGGAGAGGGAGATACGCTTGGCCTCGGGGTTGACCTCCAGGACCTTGCAGCGGACGATGTCGCCGACCTTCAGTTCGTCCTCCACCTTCTCGATGCGGCGGGTGGCCACCTGAGAGATGTGGATGAGACCGTCGATGGTGGGCTCGAGAGCCACGAAGGCGCCGAAGGGAACGATGCGGACCACCTTGCCCTCCACGATGGAGCCCACGGGGTACTTCTCGCCCGCCATGGTCCAGGGCTTGGGCTGGAGCTGCTTGTAGCCCAGGGAGATGCGCTTCTTTTCCTTGTCAACGCCAAGGATCAGCACGTCGATCTCCTGGTTGACGCTGAGTACATCGGAGGGGTGTTTGACCCGGCCCCAGGCAGCGTCGGTCACGTGCACGAGGCCGTCGAGACCGCCGATGTCCACGAAAGCGCCGAAGTCGGTGATCCGGCGGACGACGCCGTGGATCTTACTTCCGACCACCAGGGCGTCCCACTTCTCCTGCTCACGGGCAGCGGCCTCCTCCAGAAGCACCTGCTTGATGGAGGCCACGATGCGCTTGCGCTGCTTGTCGATCTCCAGGACCTTGACCTTGACGGGCTTGCCCACGTACTCGCTGAGATTCTCAACATATTTGGTGGAAACGTGCGAAGCGGGGATGAAGGCGCGGACACCGCCCTCCATCTCGGCGATCAGACCGCCCTTGACGACTTCCTTCACCACTGTCTCGAAGGTCTTGCCCTCGGTCTCCTCGGCCATGAGATCGTCCCAGAACTTCTTGCTCTGGACGTTCTTCCGGGAAAGAAGCACGTTGCCCTCGCCGTCGTTCACCTTGACGACCTCAACATCGATCTCCTCGCCTTCCTTCACGTCGATCTCGGCATCGGGATCGGTGGAGAACTCGGCCCGGGGGATGTAGCCGTCGGACTTGTAGCCCACGTTGACCAGAACTTCACTGTCGGTAATGCCGATGACGGTACCGGTGACGATCTGGCCGGGGCGGATCCGGCGGATGGAGCTGTCGATGGCCTGCTGGAAGTCCTCAGCGGCGTCCTTCACGGGGGCGGCGGCTTCCTTCACTTCCTCGACCACGGGTGCGGCCGCTTCCTCCACGGCCTCAGCGACGGCTTCCACGGTCTCTTCTGCCTTCGCGGCCGCTTCCTCAGCGACCTCCGCAACGGCTTCTTCTGCCTTCTCGACGACTTCCTCGGCCTTCTCAACGGCTTCCTCAGCCTGCTCAACGGCAGCGACAACGGGTTCTTCGGCCGCGACTACAGCTTCTTCTACGGCCTTTTCAGTGGTTTCGGCGACTACCTCGGCGGGAGCTTCCGCTTCATTGGTTTCGATCGTCGTCTTTTCGAGTTCGCTCATTCCTTGTATAACCTCCCTAATCATGCGGTCTGGCGTCGATGCACCAGTGACCAAGCCTATTATATCATCCAATTTGAATATTTCAAGAGGAATTTTGCCGATATCGTCTATCATTTTGGTGGCCGGACAGTGGATTTTGCACAAATTCGCCAGCGCGGCGGTGTTGGCGCTCCCGCGAGAGCCCAGCACCAGCATCTTCGTGCAGCGGCGTGACATGGTCTCCGCCTCCTGCTGACGGGTCCTTGTGGTGCGGCAGATGGTGTTGTGGACCGCCAGGCCGGGAACGCGGCGCCTGAGCACAGCCACGATCTCCTCGAAGGTCTTTTCCGACAGGGTGGTCTGGGCCACCAGACAGCCGGTCTCGCCGACCGCCACCTTCTCCGCCTCCTCCGGGGTCTCCAGAATGACGGCCTGTCCCAATGCCCAGCCGGCGGTGCCGATGACCTCGGGATGGGTCCGCTTGCCGGCGATGTATACGGGAACACCCTTCGCCGCCGCTTCCTGAACGATGGGATGGATGCGGTGCACGAAGGGACAGGTGGCGTCCACGGTGCGGATGCCGCGCTTTTTGCATGCTTCGAAAAGGGACGGCGGCGCGCCGTGGGCCCGGATGATCAGGGTGTCCCCGGGGTCAAGCCCCTCCAGGTCCTCCACGGGCAGGATGCCCTCGTCCGAGAGCTCCCGGACCACGGTCTCGTTGTGGATCAGCTTCCCCCAGGTGTAGACCCTGCCCCGCGCCTGGGCTTCCTGCCTCGCCAGGTCCACCGCCCGGCGCACACCGAAGCAGAACCCGGCGTTCTTCGCCACGATGACCTTCATATCTTCCGCTTGAGCCGCAGGGGCACCAGGTCTTCCGTCTCCTGACGGAGGGTGTTTAGAGTGTCCACGATCCTGTCGGCGAGGGCGTCCACAGGCTTCTGGCCGGGGCACTCCGCCTTCACTGTCTCAGGAACGATCCGCTCCCCCACCACTGCCCTTAGGCGCATCCGCTTCCAGCTGAGGGGGTCCATGTAGATGGGGATGATGGGCACGTTGGCTCTCATGGCGATGAAGGCGGCCCCCTTCTCGAAGGTGTCCATCTCCGTGTACACCGGAGACCGATGCCCCTCGGGGAAGATGCCGAAGGCGTACCCCTCGTTGAGGAGGGCGATGGCCCGCTTCACCGGGCCCAGGCGGGAGCCCCCCTCCTCCCCCGCCGGGAGCATGTTGAGGCTCCGGAAGAAGGCGGCGGGCAGGGGCTTCACAAACAGCTTTTCGAGGGCCATGAACCGGATGTTCCGGGGACTGATGGCCGCGAGAGCCACCGCATCCGCCAGGGAGAAATGGTTGCAGAGGTACATGACCGGCCCGTCGGAAAAGAGGCCCTTCCAGTTGCGGACCACGGGCCGAAAGATGAGCCAGAAGAAGGGC
>CADCNE010000014.1 GCA_902802805.1 uncultured Eubacteriales bacterium | reverse complement strand
CCTGGAGCAATGACAAACTCCTCCATCTATCACTCGCTGGCTACGGAGGAAGGCTTCTCGACAAAGCTCAGGGGTGAGTTGTCCTCTTTGCTCGGAAAGACAGAACTCGGTGCATCGGTATCCTACGGATGCAGTGACTCGTATTTCACCATCTCCATCTCCGGTGAAGCGATTCCCCGGTGATGATATCCGAGTACATGCATCCCGAAGGCACGGCTGTAGGACGCGACCTTCCGGCCGATATTTCCCGTTCCGACGATCCCGATGTCGCGAATACCCTTCAGTATGCCGCGAGTTTTCGGTGTCAGGATGGTCTTGCCGTCATACTCAATCGTACCCTCCTCGTCCATCGCCACAAGGTAACTGTGAATGGCGGAACGCTTCAGCGGTACATGCTCTGCAATCTCGCGGATACCCTCTGCGCCGTGATAAACGGCGTAAAAGCCCGCCATCATGGCACTGAGCGCCTCTGCCGTGCAGATGTTCGACGTGGTCCGTGTGTCGGAACAGCAGCTGATAGGCGAGATCATCGAGCTGAGAAATGACCGCGCCTCCATCCAGGTCTACGAGGAGACCGGCGGCATCGGCCCCGGCGAGCCCGTGTTCACCACCGGCGCACCCCTTTCCGTGGAGCTGGGCCCGGGCCTCATCGAGTCCATCTACGACGGCATCCAGCGCCCCCTCACCAAGATCCGGGAGCAGGCGGGGGACCGCATCCCCCGCGGCGTCATGGTGGACGCCCTCGATCACGAGAAACTGTGGGCCTTCAAGCCCACGGCCAAGGTGGGCGACGAGCTCACCGGCGGCGACGTGCTGGGCACCGTCCAGGAGACGGAGATCGTCACCCACAAGATCATGGTGCCCCCCGGCGTGTCCGGCAAGCTCACCTGGATCTTTGAGGGCGAGGCCAATATCGTCACTCCCATCGCAAAGCTGGAAAAGGACGGCAAGGAAGTGGAGCTGCCCATGCTCCAGCGCTGGCCTGTGCGCCGGGGCCGTCCCTATAAGGAGAAGCTGCCGCCCACGGAGCCCATGGTCACCGGACAGAGGGTCATCGACACCCTGTTCCCCGTGGCGAAGGGCGGCGTGGCCGCCGTGCCCGGCCCCTTCGGCAGCGGCAAGACCGTGGTCCAGCATCAGCTTGCCAAGTGGTCCGACGCGGACATCATCGTCTACGTGGGCTGCGGTGAGCGCGGCAACGAGATGACCGACGTTTTGATGGAGTTCCCCGAGCTGAAGGACCCCAAGACGGGCCTTTCACTGATGAAGCGGACCATCCTTATCGCCAACACCTCGGACATGCCCGTGGCCGCCCGTGAGGCGTCCATTTACACCGGCATCACCATCGCCGAGTATTTCCGCGACATGGGCTATAAAGTCGCCATCATGGCCGACTCCACCTCCCGCTGGGCCGAGGCTCTCCGTGAGATGAGCGGCCGTCTCGAGGAGATGCCCGGTGAAGAGGGCTATCCCGCGTACCTCAGCTCCCGTCTCGCGGAATTCTACGAGCGGGCCGGCGTGGTGAAGGTCCTGGGCTCCGGCGACACCACCGGAGCCATCTCCGCCATCGGCGCCGTGTCCCCCCCGGGCGGCGATATCTCCGAGCCCGTCTCCCAGGCGACGCTCCGTATCGTGAAGGTCTATTGGGGCCTTTCCTCCAAGCTCGCCTACGCCCGCCACTTCCCGGCCATCGACTGGCTGCAGAGCTACTCCCTGTACCTCGATCGGCTGGAGGGCTGGTTCAACGAGAACGTGGCGCCCGACTGGGCAGCCATGGTCCAGAAGACCATGAACATCCTCCAGGAGGAGAGCGAGCTGGACGAGATCGTGCGTCTCGTCGGTATCGACGCCCTCTCCCATAAGGACCGGCTCACCATGGAGGCGGCCCGGTCCATCCGCGAGGACTATCTCCATCAGAACGCCTTCCACGAGGTGGACACCTACACCTCCCCCCGCAAGCAGGCCCTGATGCTCAAGGTCATCCTGGGCTACTATGAGAAGGCCAACGAGGCCCTCGTTGCAGACGCCCCCTTCAACAAGCTCATCTCCCTGCCTGTGCGGGAGGAGATCGGCCGGTTCAAGTACGTGCCGGAGGAGGACGTTCCCACCATCTATGAAAGCATCACGAGGGATCTTGCGGAACAGATCGGCGCCCTGGTGGAAGGAGGGTTGAACTGATGCAGAAGGAATACAGAACCATATCCGAAGTGGTCGGCGCGCTGA
Source organism: uncultured Eubacteriales bacterium (assembly GCA_902802805.1). GTDB lineage: Bacteria > Bacillota > Clostridia > Christensenellales > CAG-138 > RUG472. Next base: position 32,821 of record CADCNE010000014.1, on the reverse strand, counting down.
TGCTGGTGAACCAGGTGGAAGGCGTCAAGTACGACGAGCTGGTGGAGATCGTCCAGGAGGACGGCTCCATCCGCCGGGGCAAGGTGCTGGAGGTCAACGGCGACCGCGCCCTGGTCCAGCTCTTCGAGGGCTCTCAGGGCCTTCGGGTCAGCACCGCCAAGGCCCGCTTCATGGGCCGGTCCATCGAGCTCGACGTGGCCCCCGACATGCTGGGCCGGGTCTTCGACGGCATGGGCAAGCCCAAGGACGGCGGCCCCGCCCTGATCCCGGAGAAGCATCTCAACATCAACGGCAACCCCATGAACCCCGCTGCCCGGGACTACCCCTCCGAGTTCATCCAGACCGGCGTCTCCGCCATCGACGGATTGAACACCCTGGTCCGCGGCCAGAAGCTCCCGGTGTTCTCGGGAAGCGGTCTTCCTCACGCCCAGCTGGCGGCCCAGATCGCCCGGCAGGCCAAGGTTTTGGGTTCCGACGAGAAGTTCGCCGTGGTTTTCGCCGCCGTGGGCATCACCTTCGAGGAAGCGGACTTCTTCATCAGCGACTTCAGGAAGACGGGCGCCATCGAGCGGACCGTGACCTTTATCAACCTCGCCAACGACCCCGCCATCGAGCGTATCGCCACCCCCCGTATGGCCATCACCGCGGCGGAGTATCTCGCCTACGACCTCGGCATGCACGTGCTGGTCATCATCACTGACATCACCAACTACGCCGAGGCATTGCGTGAGATCTCCGCGGCCCGCAAGGAGGTGCCGGGACGGCGCGGCTATCCGGGCTACATGTACACCGACCTTGCCACCATGTACGAGCGGGCCGGCCGTATCCGGGACAACAAGGGCTCCATCACCATGATCCCCATCCTGTCCATGCCTGAGGACGACGTGACCCACCCCATCCCGGATCTGACCGGGTACATCACCGAGGGCCAGATCATCCTCAGCCGTGACCTCTACCGCAAGGGCCTGACTCCGCCCATCAACGTGCTGCCGTCCCTGTCCCGTCTGAAGGACAAGGGCATCGGCAAGGGCAAGACCCGGGAGGACCACGCGGACACCATGAACCAGCTGTTCTCCGCCTATTCGAGAGGCAAGGACGCCAAGGAGCTGGCGGTCATTCTGGGCGACGCGGCCCTGTCCGACACCGACAAGCTCTACGCCAAGTTCGCCGACGCCTTCGAAGCGGAGTATATCTCCCAGGGCTACTACACCAACCGGACCATCCAGGAGACGCTGGACCTGGGTTGGAAGCTGCTCAGGATCCTGCCCCGGTCTGAGCTCAAGCGTATTCGGGCCGAGTATCTCGAGAAGTACTTCCCGGCCGCGGAGTAAGGGGGAACGCCTATGGCGGCTATTCAGTACAAACCCACCCGCATGGAGCTGTCCAACCTGAAGAAGCGGTTAAAGACGGCCGTGCGGGGCCATAAGATGATGAAGGACAAGCGGGACGAGCTGGTCCGCCGCTTCATCGTGCTGGCCCGGAAGAACAAGGAGCTCAGGGAGCAGACGGAGGCGAAGATGGCCGCGGCCATGCAGAACTTCGTCCTCGCCAAGGCCACCATGTCCAACAACGAGATCGAGGAAGCGCTCCTCTATCCTGCCCGGGGCATCCAGGTGGACGCGGAGAAGCAGAACATCCTGTCCATCCCCGTGCCCAAGCTCTCCATGAGCACCTCTGAGGAGATCGTGTACCCCTACGGCTTCTCCTCCACCAGCGCCGATCTCGACGGCGCGGTGCAGGCCATCGCCGAAGCCCTGCCGTTGATGCTGGAGCTTGCGGAGGTGGAGAAGAGCACGGCGCGGCTCGCCGACGAGATCGAGAAGACCCGCCGCCGGGTGAACGCCCTGGAGTACGTCATGATCCCCCAGTACACCGAGGCCATCCACACCATCCAGATGAAGCTGGACGAGAACGAGCGCGGGAACCTGTCCCGGCTCATGAAGACCAAGGAGATGCTGCAGGCTCAGGCCCAATGAACCTCTTTGAACAGGCAAAACAAGCGGGCTTTCAGGCGGCGTATCTGCTGCCCGTGCCCCAATATGACGAGTGGACGCGCCGCCGTGCAAGCGGCGCGTTTGCGCCTCAGACCGATTGGATCGAGGGGGACGCCCCGGCGGCTTACCCCTGGGCCAACGGGCTGCTGCTGCTCATCTGGCCCTACGCGCCGCTTATCCCAGACGCCGTTCTCTCCGGCTACTATCCCGCCTCCAACCAGAGCTACCACGCCATGCGCTCCCTCCGGGAACGGCTGGCGGGGGAGGGGGTCAGGACCGAGCGGGCGGCGGTGCCCGTGAAGACCATCCTGGTGGACTGGGGTCTGGGGACCCGGCTCGACAGCGACCTCATCTTCATCCCCGGCTTCGGCACCCGGTTCATCGTCCAGGCCCTGATGGTGTCCCTGTCTGACGACGAGCTCTGCTATACCCCCCGGCAGGCGCCCTTCGAAGCCTGCATCCACTGCAAGCGTTGCGAGCGGGCCTGCCCCGGCGGCGCCATCACAGGTCGGGCGTACGACTGGCGGCGGTGCCTCCGGGCCTATGAGGAGGGGCCGGACATGCCAGAGTGGGTCATGGAGAAGCTCACCTGCCTGCTGGGCTGCGAGGTGTGCCAGAACGTGTGCCCCCTCAACCACTTCATGCAGCCCCGGCCCATGACAGAAGCGGAGACGGAGGCCTTCGCCCTCGATAGGCTGATCGCCGGAGACCTGAAACCAGCCCTTTCGATCATCGGCAAGAATATGAAGAAGGGCGGCAAGCTGACGGCCCAGGCCGCGGTGCTGGCGGCCAACCAAAAGCGGGCGGATCTGCTGCCGTTGCTGGAACAGCAGGCCCAACAGACGGAGGGTCCCCTGAAGGATACCCTGATTTGGGCAATTTCCCACTTGAAAAAAGAGAACTGACAGGGTATAATACCATTTGCGTGCCAGACGGGGAGGTAGCGGTGCCCTGAACCCGCAATCCGCTATAGCGGGGTTTCATCCCCCGTTTGAGGCTCGGCGCTGTGGTGACTGCCGCGCGTACGGAGCGTTGAATCGTGGGACTCGTGCAACGGAAGCCTGTGAACCGTGTCAGATCCTGACGGAAGCAGCACTAAGCGGAACCTTCCGTGTGCCGCGAGGTCTCCTGCGAGGAGCCATCGGCAATCGGTAAGACGGTAGCGACCTGTCGAGAACGGGGTGCACGCATTTGAAAAAGGACGGTCTTTGGACCGTCCTTTTTCAGTGGAGTGTATTTCTGTTACAGAATAGGCTCCACCGCCGCGAATACCCGTTCAGCGATGGCGTCGATGGGCAGCAGGGCCCCAGTTTCCATGCAGGGGATGACCTTCACGTTTTCAAGCCGCTCCCCGAAGGACAGGTACTTTTCCCGGGCTCGGATCTGGATGGAATCCTGCTTTTCGTACTCGTCCTTCTCGTCCCCCACGTAGTCCCGGTAGCCCTTCTTGGTCACGTTGTTCTGGGCGGCGGACAGATCTACGTCCAGGATGAGGTACAGGTCCGGCCGGGGCAGGGAGAGCTGCTCGTGTTCCAGCGTCAGCACGAAGTCCAAAATGTCGGGCTTGTCTACGTCCCGGTCCCGGATGCTCTGGTACACCGCGTTGCTCAGCACATACCGGTTGATGACCAGCACATCGAACTTGCTGTAGTCGAAGCCCTGGAAGGCCGCCCACCGGTCCATGGCGAACCACAGGGCCATGCTCCGCTGGTCCACGTCGCTGGCGGAGACCCCGTCCTTTTTGGTGAGATACCGGCCCACGCACCCGCCGAAAAAGCTGCCGTAGTCCGGGAAGGACAGGACGCCCACCCGGAGCCCCCGCGCTTCCAGCCGCGTCCGCAGCGCTTCCATCTGCACGCTCTTGCCGGTGCCGTCGATGCCCTCAAAGGCGATGATCTTCGTTTCGCTCATGTGCTTCTTCCTCGCGTCCTTCCGTTCGTTTTTGCCCGGTTCGCCCCATGCTCCGTCATTCGAACTTGGGCGGCTCCGAATAGGATTTGATCTCCAAATGATCGTAGCAGAACTGCTCCCGCAGCAGCGCGTACCTGGGCACGTAGTAGTTGCCCCGGATCCGCCAGTGGCCGGCGGCGGGGTCGGAAGCGGTGTAGTCCACCTCGCATTCGGGGAAGCTCGCTCGGTAGGCCTCGATCTCCGTGTAGGGGACGAAGGTGTGGGCGATCCACAGCCGCTCCAGCTCCAGGGAATAGAGGGGCGTGATATCGGTGATCCGGTTGTTGCAGATGTTCAGATGCTTTAGATTCTTACATTCTGCCAGCGGGGAGATGTCCGTGACTCTCCCGCTGAATATCTCCAAAAACTCCAGCTTCGGGCAGCTGGCCAGGGCGGAGATATCGCTGAGCTCATGCTAGGCGGCAAAGTAGGCGCTGCTGAGAGCGTTGTGCCCGAGATCCAGATAGCGCATCTCGTTGCAGTAGATGAGCGGGTACACGTCTTTATCCCGCAGCCGCTGTTCTTCGCTGCTGTCGGAGAAACGGATCATGATGGCGTCGGTGCGGCAGGAGTATTTCCCCATAAACACCCGCCACACGATCTTCGGGGCGGGGAATTCCTCTCTCAGGGCGGCCATCTGCTCGTCGGGGATCTGGCAGTACTCCATGTCCAGCCGCCCCACCCCGGTCATATAGGGGAGCAGGGCCTTGAGCTCTTCCACCCGGTCGCCAAGATCGATGTTGCTGAAACTGACCACCTCATCCGTCAGGGAGAAGCTGACGCCGAAGGCGTTGGCCGTATACTCCACCTGCAGCTCGGGTCGGTCCTGCATCAGGGTCCAGGCCTGCTGGATGCTCCAGGGGGAGGCCCCGTCCCCGTCGGTCAGCTTCACCGATCTCAGGTAGGGCAGCCCCTCCAAAACGGCCATGACCTCCGGGATGTCCTCGGATCGGATGGCGGACAGGTCCAGATACGAGGCGTCCCAAGGCACGTCCATGCCGCCCAGATGGATGGGCGTGGGGCTGGGGGTAGGTGTCAGCGCAACCGCGGTCCTGCTCCCTGCGAAGGTCAGCAGGAAGCAGAGCACCAGAACGACGGCGAATCGTTTCATATCTTCAGAATCTCCTTCCGACAACCTGAATGTTTCGGGGGATACACATTTTATTTACATAGTATACCATAGCCTGCCCGTCGGGGCAAGACAGGGTTTTCATGGGCCCAGCCAACGGGCGGGGGAGAAGGGGGCATAAACGGGGTCGGGCATCGCCTATCCTGTCGGGAAGAAATGCGGCCGTCCGGGCGTTTTTCGCCTAAAATGGACCCCTGCCATCGTCTACAATGGGGCCATGAGCCGCAGGAAACAGGGAACGAACACAAAAAAGCATCTTCTGGAGCTGGCCGCCTTCGGGGCGAGCCTGCTCCTCTGTCGGGTGCGGGTGGGGACCAGCTGCGCCCCCTTCGGCCTCGCTTGTATGGCGGCGGCGGAGCTCTCGGGCATCGACCCCCTCTTCGCCGGGGCCGGGGTGGTGGTGGGCGCCTTTTTGAGCGGTGAGCCCCTCTGGGGGATCATGATCGCCGCCGCGACCTTCGTGCTCCTCATGCGGCTCATCCGCCTCGCCGTCGGTCCCGCGTCCCCCAGCGCACGGATGTTGGTGTTCCTGCTCTCAGAGATGGCGGTGCTGCCCTTTCAGATGATCCTGACCTGGCGCTCCGCCGCCTACGCTCTGCTGTCCCTCGCGCTCTCCGCGGCGGGCATGGTGCTGATGCACCGCTGCTGGGACCTGCTGCGCCACGGGGACAGGCTGGCGGTGCTCCGGGAGGAGGAGCAGCTGATGCTCTCCGCGTGCCTGGGGCTCCTGCTGCTGGGCATGGGGGACCTGTCCGCCGGGGGCGTATCCCTGCCGGTGGTGCTGCTGGACGTATACGCGCTCATTCTGGTCCTGTCCAAGGGGCCCGAGGGGCTGGGGGAGGGGATCCTGGCCGCCGCCCTGCTGGCCTTCGCTTTGGAGGACGGGGCCCGGCTCGTGGGCGTCACGGCCCTGTGCGCCCTGACGGCTGCATTGATATCTCCCTACGGTCGGGCGTACGCCGCCGGGGCCTTCCTGCTGACGGCTTCGGTCCTCGCGGTGTTCCTCGGTGCCGAGGGGGAGACCTGGCGGGCGGGGTGCGCCCTCATCGCCTGCCTCGCGGTGCTCATCCTGCCCCGGGAGTGGATGGAGCGGATGGGGCAGGCCCTGAACAGACGCCGGTTCTGTGCGCAAAACGCCGCCCGGGCCATGGACCGGCTGAAAACCCGTCTTGCCCAGGAGGTGGAGGAGGCGGCCCGTCTCTGCGGGGCTCTGTCCGGCCTCTTTGATCCGGAGCAGGCGGAGGAGCGGTTCGTGGTCGATTGGCCCCTGGGTGCGGCCCGGCGGGTGTGCGTGGGCTGCGAGGGCCGGGTCCTCTGCCAGCGGGACGAGGGGGAGTTCGACAAGGCGGTGCTGCACCTCTTGTCCGCCTACGACCGGGGGGAGCCCGTGCGGCCTTTGACCCCCATGGACAGCCATTGTAAGTTTTTTCGGGAGATCATGGCCTCGGCTTACCAGTCCTACAACCAGGCATTCGTCCACGAGGCGGGCCTCAGGCGGGCGGCGGAGCAATACGCCTACATGAACCGGCAGCTGGGAGGGGTGTCCGCCCTGCTGAGCCTCCTCGCCACCCGGCTTCGGGAGGACCACTGGGGGGACGAGCAGGTGGAAGGGGAACTGCTCACCTATCTTGTCCGCCGGGGGTTCGCGCCCTTGTCCGTGGACGCCTTTTATTCCAACCGCCGCCTGTGCCTCTCCATCCGTCTGAGCCCTCGGGGCCAGGTCGACGGGACCGCGCTGGCCGCCGCCGTGGGGAAAAAACTCCACCGGACCATGCGGCTCATCGGTACCCAACGGGAGGAGGATGGCGCCGTCTTCGAGATGGAGGCATTGAAGGGGCTCACCGCCCGCATGGCCCGCATCTCCCTGCCGGAGGACGAGGAGAGCGTCTGCGGGGACGAGACCGGGGAGCTCCGCATGCCCAGCGGGAAGGTGGTCTACGCCGTATCCGACGGCATGGGCAGCGGGGAGGAGGCCAACCGGGAGAGCCGGGCGGCCATCGACCTTTTGTTCGACCAGTTCCGGCTGGGGGTGGAGCGGGAGCTGATCTACGAGAACGTGAATCGGCTCCTCATGGCCCGGGGGGAGCGGGAGGTCTACGCCACGCTGGACGCGGCCAGCATCGACTTAGTCACCGGGGAGGCGGAGATGGTGAAGTTCGGTGCGCCGCCCACCTGCCTCGTTCGCGGCGGGAACGTGCGCACCCTCTCCGGGGAGGCCCTGCCCTGCGGCATCGTGGACGAGGCTCGGCCCTACGTCCACCGCATCCGGCTTCGACAGCGGGACCGGCTGGTGGTCTGCACCGACGGGGTCTACGACCTCTTGGGCAAGGACCTGGAGGCGGAGCTCAAGAAGGCCCCGGCCCGGCCCCTGGAGCGGCTGGCGGAGGACCTCATGGAGGTCGCCCGGCAGAAGGGGCAGCGGGACGACATGACCGTTATGGTGGTCGAGGTGGCATGAGGGTTAGCCTCGAATGGTTCCTGCTGGACAACTTCGCCGTGAACTGGCTTCTCTTGAAGCTGGCGGGCGCCCTGGGCGGGGCGGCGATCCCCCCGGGCCGGGCGGCGTGCACGTCCCTGCTGGGGGCGATGTGGGACCTGGTGGCCCTTGGCAGGTGGCCCCGGCTCCTGAGCCTGCCGGGGCGGATCGCCTGCCTTTTGGTGACAGCCCTGCTCATGAGCCGCAGGGAGTATTTACGGGCCCTCCTGTCCCTGTTCGCGGCGTCGTTGCTGCTGGGGGGCGGGCTGCTGCTCCTGACCCTGGGTCGGACCGGCCCCTGGACGGGCGGGGTGCTGCTGGGGACCGTGCCCCTGAGAGTCGCCATCTATGGGTTTTGTGTGTTGCCCCTGTTCGTCCGCGCGGTCCGGTATCTCGTCCACCGGGGGTATGAAGGGAGCTGCACCCGGACCGTCACCCTGACCGTGGGCGGCCGGGCCCACGCTCTCACCGCCTTCGTGGATTCGGGGAACCTGCTGACGGAGCCCCTCTCGGGCCTCCCTGTGGTGCTGGTGGAGGGCGTGGACCTGCCCCCGGGTCGGCCCCTCATCGTAGCGGGACAGGGCATCGTTGGGGTGGTCCGGGGCACGGTGGCGGCGGCTGGGTCCGAGCCCGTGCCCGTGTACGTGGGCCTCTCGCCCCTGCCGCTCATCGATTTTCAGGCGCTGCTCCCCGGGGCGGCGCTCCATGAAGGGAGGAAACATGGTGTTCAAAAAGCTCAAAGCGTTCTTCTATCGGCTCTACGCACGGCTGTTCACCCGGCGCTTTCGGGTGTATCTCATACGCACGGGGGAGAGCCTGCCCCCGCCGCTGACCCCGGAGGAGGAGCGAGACTGCGTCGTGGCGGCCCGGACCAGCGAGGTTGCCCGGAACAGGCTCATCGAGCACAACCTCAGGCTGGTGGTGTTCATCGCCCGGAAGTTTGAGAACACCGGCGTCGCCACGGAGGATTTGATCTCCATCGGCGCCATCGGCCTCATCAAGGCGGTGAACACCTTCGACCCGGAGAAGCGGATCAAGCTGGCCACCTACGCCTCCCGGTGCATCGAGAACGAGATATTGATGTTCCTTCGCCGCTCCTGCAAGCTGAAGCTGGAGGTCTCTCTGGACGAGCCCCTGAACGTGGACTGGGACGGGAACGAGCTCCTGCTCTCCGACATCCTGGGCACCGACGGGGAGGAGGTGAGCCGGGACTTGGAGGACGAGGTGGACCGTCGCCTCCTCCGGGCGGCCCTCGGGCGGCTCGAGCCCCGGGAGCGGCGGATCGTGGAGATGCGCTTCGGGCTCAAGGAGCAGCCGCCCCGGACCCAGAAGCAGGTGGCGGACGAGATGGGCATCAGCCAGAGCTACATCTCCCGCCTGGAGAAGCGGATCATGGACCACCTCAAGCGGGAGATCCTGCGCATGCAGGGGTAATGGCTTTGTAAAAGCTTATCAAAACGGGAAGGAGGCGCTGGAAGGGCGTGTCAATGCACTTGACACGTCCTCCTTTTTGTGGTACTTCTGGAAAAAACAGGAGAGGAAGACAGGACAATGGCCGTGACCAAAACAACTTTCGGCACCCTGCGGGACGGGCGGGAGGCCCATCTGTACACCATCACCACATCCGCCGGCAGCAGCGTCACCCTGACGGACTTCGGCGCGACCCTCGTGAAGGCGCTGGTGCCCGACAGCCTGGGGCGGATGGAGGACGTGGCCCTGGGGTTCGATTCCGTGGACCTCTATGAGCAGGACCTGGGGGACTTCGGCGCCATCTGCGGCCGGGTCGCGAACCGGCTCTCCAGGGCGTCGCTGCCCCTCGATCGGCGGGTGTACCCCTTGACCGCCAACGACGGGACCAATTGCCTCCACAGCGGCGTAGCGGCGTTCCATCACAAGCTGTGGGACGCCGAGATCGTGGGCGAGAACAGCGTCCGGTTCACCGTTTTCACGCCCGACGGGGAGGGGGGCTTTCCCGGGGATCTGGCCGCGTCCGTCATCTATACCTTCTCGCCGGAGAACGTGCTGTCCCTCGACTACGAGGCCGTCGCCGGGGGGTCGAACACCGTGGCGAATTTGACCAACCACACCTACTGGAACCTGGACGGGGCCACCTTCGGCAGCGTCCTCGATCACAGCATCCGCATCCACGCCTCCCGGTTCACGCCCATCAACGAGCATACCGTGCCCGACGGCCGGCTCCTGCCCGTGAAGGGGGCCTTCGACCTTCGGGCGTACCGGCCCCTCAGGGAGGGGGTACAAAGTAAGGACGAGCAGATCGCGCTGGTGAACGGGTACGACCACAACTTCGTCCTGGACGGGTACGACGGCAGGACCATGTTCAAGGCGGTGGACCTGAAGGCTGCCGTGTCCGGGCGGCGGATGGAGGTATGGACCACCATGCCCGGCATCCAGGTCTACACCGGCAACCATTTCGACCGCATTCCCGGCAAGGGCGGCATGCGCTACAACCGGTACGGGGGCGTGGCCCTGGAGACCCAGTTCTTCCCCGACGCGCCGCACCACCCCGCCTGGCCCCAGCCCTACGTGAAGGCGGGGGAGACGCAGCGGTCGCGGACGGAGTTCAGGTTTTTTGTGGATTAGTTTTTGTTTTGCCGCTTTTTCTCTTTAGACAAAGAGAAAAAGCGGCGGAAAAAGAGAAACTTAAGAAGTAGAAGGAGACTATGCGCATAACATAGCCTCCTTCTTAAGTTCTTTTTGGTCCTTTTTCTTCCCTAAGAAAAAGGATCAGGCTTCCTATAAATTCCATTTAAAACATATTCCGCATATATTTTACAACGCCATTACAACTTTCTTGGTATACTGATTATAACAAGAAAGAATGAGAGGGGGAACCATGGCGAAGATACTGATCGTGGAGGACGAGAGGGCCATCAGCGACCTGCTGAAGCTGAACCTGGAGATGGTGGGCCACACCTGCGCGGCCGCCTTCACGGGCCGGGACGCCATCCGCGCGGCGGGGGAGCAGGGGTTCGATCTGATGCTCCTCGATGTGATGCTGCCGGACATGGAGGGCTTCTCTGTTATGGAGCGGGTGCGGGACGTGCCCACCATCTTCCTCACCGCCCGGGGCGCGACCACGGACAAGGTCCGGGGCTTCGGCCTCGGCGCGGACGACTACATCGTGAAGCCCTTTGAGGTGGCGGAGCTCCTGCTGCGGGTGCAGGCGGTCCTCAGGCGGACCCATCGAGCGGAGGAGGAGTACCGGATCGATGACCTGGTCATCCGCTGGGACGCCCACGAGGTGCTCCAAAACGGACAGCGGGTGGAGCTGACGCCCCAGGAGTTCGCGCTGCTCAGGATACTCATCGAGAACAGGAACGTATGCCTCAGCCGGCAGAAGCTTCTTTCCGAAGCCTGGGGCACCGACTTTCTGGGTGAGAGCCGGACCGTGGACGTTCACGTCCAGAAGCTCCGGCGCAAGCTCGACCTGGACGACCACATCAAGACCATCTACAAGAACGGCTACAGGTTTGAAGAATGATACTCCCCCTCGTGTCATCCTGAGCGTCCCCCATTGTCATCCTGAACCGCGAAGCGGTGAAGGACCTCTGAACGCAAACAGGTAAAAAATCATGAAACTCTGGCAAAAAACCTACCTCTTTTCCACCCTCCTCTGCGCCCTGATCCTCTTCGGGTGCATGTTCGGCGTCACCGCCCCGGCCATCTCCGCCACGGTCCGCTCCGCCACGGACGCGGCGCTCAGGGAGGAGAAGGCCATCGCCGGGGCGTTGGAGACCACCATGGACAAGGCCCCCGAGGGGCGGCAGCTGCCGGTGCTTCGGACCTTCTTAGATTACTACGCCGGCACGGGCCTCGCCTTCCGGGTCACCGAGGCCGGGGAGGAGCCGTACGCCACATTGCCGTTCCCCGTGGACAAGGCCCCGGGCACCCTGGGCTTTCTGCGGCAGGAGGGGCGGCTGTACCTCTTTATCAGCGACCGGCTCCCCTCGGGCTACGACTTTTTGTACCTGAAGGACGGGGCGGCCACGGACGCCCTCTTGCGCCGCCAGGTCCTGTCAGCTGCCCTTACCGGCACGGCGGTGGCCCTCTTCATGGCCGCGGCCCTCTATGCCCTCCTCTACCGGGTCAACCTGCCCGTGAGCCGATTGGCCCACGAGATGCGAACGCCCCTCACCGTCATGAAGGGCTATGCGGAGACCTTGCGGGACGCCCGGCTGACGGAGGAGCAGCGGCACATGGCGGCCAGCTATATCGCCGACGAAAGCAACCGGCTATCGGCCATCTCCGCCCGGCTCCTGACCCTCCACAGCGCCAGGGAGGAAGCTACCCCCTTCGGTCCTGTGGACGTCCAGGACCTCTTCGACCACATCGCCCAAACCTACCCCACCGTGACCTACGAGGTCCACTGGCCCACGGTCTTCGGGGACGGGGCCATGCTCTCGACCCTGCTCAACAACCTGGTGGGCAACGCCGTGAAGGCCTCGCCCCCCGGGGCCCCCGTGGAGCTCCGGGCCGCGCCCAACGTGATCGCCGTCACGGACCACGGCTTCGGCATGAGCGATGAGGCCCTTTCCTACGTGAACCATCCCTCCAGGTTCAAGAAGCTCCATCCGGGTGGGGGGCTGGGCGTGCCCATGTGCCACCAGATCGCCAAAGCCCACGGGGCCAGGCTCACCTATGCCCGGGCCGCGGACGGGGGCACCGTAGCCACCGTGACCTTTTACAACACCCTTACAAGTTGATGAAGACTCCCTTACAAGTCCGGCTCTATACTGAGGGCGAAGCTTGAGAAAGGAGCGAAACGAACATGAAACTTTTCTGGATGAAAAATAAGGTGCTGATCGCCACGTTGTGCGCTGTGCTGGTGCTGGGCGTTTTCTTCTGGGGCGGGCTGCGCCTCTTTGAAGGGAACCAGATGCAGGACGTCATGGTCCGCACCGCCTACGCGGAGGCGGAGGCCGCCACAGCCTTGCCCGGACAGATGCCCACCCCCACACCCGCGCCTACGGAGTTGCCTGCGGAGCTGGTGTCGGAGGAGATCCTTGGTCTGGAATGGAAGTATAAGGACATCTTCCCCCGGATCACCGACATCTATTCCTACCAGGCCAAGACCTGGAAGGAGGGGGACACGGTGGACGAGGCTCTTACGGACGCCGCCCGGAAAAAGGCCAAGGACGTGTTCTACCAGCTGTTCAACGATGGCGGGGACTACCACGACTTCGCCAGCGCCACCGTGGTCCGCTACGTGGACGAGGCAGGCTACCGGGAGAACGTCCTCCGGGTCACCGGCAAGGACAACGATTTCGTCTGTGTGCTGACGGAGAAGGATCTGGGCCTGTTGATCGCCGACAACGCCAAGTTCCCGGCCGCCGCGTCCGTCCATGAGAATGAGGACGCCAAGGAGGTGGCCGAATACCTGGGCACCACCCTTGGCCAGGGAAAGGCGGGGGGTGGGGGCAGCCAGGACAGGACCGGCAAGTGGGTCGAACGGTTCTTCGGCTTTGAGCTCAGCGACGGCCGCTGGATCACCCTCAGCTATACCATGAACACCCTCCACGGCATCCAGGTCCATCAGGATAAGTACAGCATGCAGGAGGGGGTCTGCTTCCAGGCGGATATCCGCAACAGCCCCGAGGTGGTGCATCTGGTAGCCCCGGAGAACTTCGTCCAGGGCGATATCAACGACATCGCCGAGGGGGATATGACGGTAGAGCAGGTGAAGAGGATGTATCGTACCCTTCTATCCGCCGCCAACGGCCGGGCCGCCGAGCGCCGGGACGCCGAGGGCAAGACTCTGGAGGAGCTGGACTATAACCTGAACGACTGGGAGATCACCTACTATCTCGACAAGTCCGGCTATCGGGAGAACTACTACCACATCCACAAGAAGGAGCTCATCGCCATAGATATCGCCGCCAAGTCCGGCTACATCGTCCGCGCCAAATGCGACGGGCTCTATAACCCCGACGACGAGCTGAAGCTTATCAACATCCACTACGACCACATGGGCGGCCCCGAGTACCTGGCCTACGTGCGGAACATCGCGGAGCAGACATGGGGCAAGGAAAACGTGAAGGATGTGGACGTGAACGCCGTCTACGACGGCAACTACTGCACCATCGACGCCTACATGACGGATGGCCGCTGGTATGAGTTCTGCTTCACGGGCGGCAAGCTCATGGAGATCCAGCACTACGCCAGGGAGCGCAGCGACGTCTGCGGCTGGGCCGCCGACGCCCTGTACGTGAACACCATCACCGGCGAGCAGTTCTATCAGGAGTGGTAAGGACACTGGGTCATATAGAGAATAGCCGCAAACAAATAAGCTTGTCATCCCGAGCGTAGCGAAGCGAAGTCGAGGGACCTCTGAACGCAAAAGCCTGTGGGCGAGAAAAGCAGCTCGTTCCCGCCTGCGCCGTTCAGAGGTCCTTCGCCTGCGGCTCAGGATGACAATTTGTTTGATGGAGAGACGTTCGTTTTGCGGGACGGGCAAGCCCGTCCCCTACAACGCGATATGTTCGTTTTTCCGTAGGGGATGGGCTTGCCCATCCCGCTTTGAAGCTTATACGTTCAACAACTTCCCCAGGTATAAAGCCCCGGTCTTCAAACTCTGCAGGGCCGCCCCGTCGAGGGCCGGGCCGCCCTCACAGGAGAGAAGGAACACGCCGCCCACGCTGTCGCCCTCCAGGAGGATGGGCACCCCCAGCAGGGCGGAGAAGGGCGCCTCCTGCCCCTCAGCGAGGAGGGCGTTCTGTTCCTCGATGACCTGCCGCCCCAGGAGCCGCCGTCTGAGACCGTCCATCAGGGGCTTATCCTGGAGCCACCGCCGCTGGCGGCCCGCCGCGGCCACGCAGTTCTCCTTGTCCGTCACCGCCGCCGTGAGCCCAAAGACGCCGTTCAGCGCCTGCACGTACTCTTCCGCCACCTCCCTGAGACCGCCCACGGAGGAGTATTTCTTCAGCTGGATGCACCCGTCCTCCCCCATGTAGATCTCCATGGGGTCGCTCTCCTGGATGCGGAGCGTCCGCCGTATCTCCTTGGGGATCACGATCCGCCCCAGCTCGTCTATCCTCCGCACGATTCCGGTCGCCTTCATAGTTCACCTCGTTTTGTTTGATTCATGGGTTTATTGTGGGTCGGTTTGGAAGAAAGTATGCAAATCAAGGAATGATTAAAGCTTTGGCCCTTTTCTTGAAAGAAAAGGGCCGCAAAAGAACTTAAGAAGGAGGCAATGCTCTGGGCAAGGCCTCCCCTTGTATCCTTAAGTTTCTCTTTTTCCGCCGCTTTTTCTCTTTGTCTAAAGAGAAAAAGCGGCAAAACAAAAGGTTTAATAGAACGTCGCCACGGGCTCCTCGGGCTCCTGCCAGGGTTCGATGGCGAGGACGTTGAAGACAGGTCCCTTCTTGCCGTAGACGGTGGAGTAGCGGACCTCGATCTTGGCGGTTACCTTGTACCAGCCCTGGTTCTGGAGGCTGGCGGCGTTGTCGTACTTGAAGGCGAAGGCGGCGAACTGGATATCCGCGGCGCAGCACTGCATGAGCTGCCGTCCAGCCACGAAGGTGTCCTTGGGCATCCGGTTGTTCCGGGCCACCAGGGCGGTGAACTCCACCACCTTCCCGTGGTACTTCTTGAAATCCTCCACCAGGTCCTGATAGAAGAGCGCGTAATCCCGGTCCTGGACCTTCACGATGGGCGCGTTTACATCAAAGGGCAGGGGATCGATGATCTCGTCGTACTCCGTCTTCCCGCTGTCGTAGGAGTAGGCGATGTCCGCCTGGCGGGTGATGGCCCGGACGATCTTATGAAGGGCCATCTTGTCCGTCTCCTCCGTGACCCGATTGAAGAGCACCAGCTCCGCGGTCCTGAGCTTGTCCACCACCAGCTGCCGCATGTTGGCGTTGTAGACGGCGAAGGTGGTGGAATCGAAGAACAATGTCTCGCCCGCGATAGACCAGCTTTCGGGCAGGGCCTGAAACAGGGCGTTGTTGAGCCACATGCCGTTGTATTCCACGATGATCCGGGCGGGCTTGTACTGCTTGGTGAGCGCCAAAAGGTGCCCCTCCGTGAGCCGATCCTCGCTGTCGATGGATACGATGGAAACCTTTCCCTTCTTGGGGAACCGGTCGGGGAGAAGCTCCTCCTCGCCCGCCTCGCACTGGATCACCAGCGTGGGCTGGCCGTTATTGAATTCCTTATCCTCCAACAGGCTCTGGACGAAGGAGGTCTTGCCCGCGTCCAGGAAGCCCGTGAACAGGAATACGGGGATATCTTCCATAGCTTACACCCGGAACAGCGCCTTGAGGGCGTCCTCTTTGAGCTGGGAGCCGATGACGCAGATGCGGCCCGTGAAGGCAGCGGGACCCGTGCGGACCTCGTGCTCCTCGGGCACGTAGTCGTAGTGGATCCACTGGCCGTCGGCGCCCGGGATGACGCCCTTTGCCCGCAGGATCGCACCGTAGGTCTCGGCGTCGTCGAGACGGGTCAGGATGCCCTCGATCTCGTCCTTCGTGTACTTGTTGGCCGTCTCCACGCCCCAGCTGGTGAACACCTCGTCGGCGTCGTGGCCGTGGTGGTGATGGTGATGATGGTGGTGCTCGTCCTCATCGTCGTGATGGTGATGGTGGCACTCGCACTCGGGATCGTCGCATTCCTCATCGTCGTCATGGTGGTGATGGTGGTGATGCTCGTGCTCGTCCTCATCGTCGTCATGGTCGTCGTGATGATGGTGGTGCTCGTGCTCGTCCTCATCGTCGTCATGATGATGATGGTGGCACTCGCATTCGGGATCGTCGCACTCGTCGTCATCGTGGGCGGCCTTTTCAAGCTCCTTCAGGGCCGCCTCCAGGGTGTCCCGGCGCTCCATGGCACTGAGGATCGTTTTCCCGTCCAACTCCGCCCAGGGGGTGGTGATGATGACCGCGCTCGGATTGTGCTCCCGAAGCAGGGCCAGCACCTCGCTGAGCTTCGCTTCGTCTACGTCCTGGGTCCGGCTCAGGATGATGGCGTTGGCGCTCTCCACCTGGTTGTTGAAGAACTCGCCGAAGTTCTTCATGTACACCTTCGCCTTCTTGGCGTCCACCACGGTGGTGAAGGAGTTCAGCTCGATATCGTGGGAGTCGATGCGCTCCACCGCGCCGATGACGTCGGAGAGCTTGCCCACGCCCGAGGGCTCGATGAGGATCCGGTCCGGCGCGTACTCGGCGAGGACCTTCTTCAGCGCCCGGCCGAAGTCGCCCACCAGCGAGCAGCAGATGCAGCCGGAGTTCATCTCGTTCACCTGGATGCCCGCGTCCTGCATGAACGCGCCGTCGATGCCGATCTCGCCGAACTCGTTCTCGATCAGCACCAGCTTCTCGCCTTTGTACGCCTCCGCGATCAGCTTCTTGATGAGGGTGGTTTTCCCCGCGCCTAAAAACCCGGAGAAGATGTCTATCTTAGTCATTTCTTTCTTGCCTCCATATTAAATCAGCTTATTATAGCCCGGGAGATTACCTTTTTCAAGGGTTCCCGGGCCCTTCTTCACCTTTTTGTTGAAATCCTGTCCCCATGCTGATATGATGATACAAATGCCATAGGAGGTACAGGAATGCAGGTACAACGCAGCGCGTTTCTGCAGGGGGCCAAGCCCCTGCTGCAATCGCTGGTGAAGCAGCTGTCCGAAAAGTACGGGTACGTATCCGTACTGGCGGCCGACACCAGGAGTAAATACTATCGGGTGGGGAACTCGGGCGTGTCCGCCGGGGAGGACGATCTGTTCACCGGCCGGGGCTTCGTGCTGAAGGTCTACGACGGCCGTTCCTACGGGGAGTATTCCTTCACCCATATCGACGAAGCCGCCATCCCCGCCATTATGGCGGAGGTGAAGCAGCGGCTCATGCCCCTCACGAGCCTGCCGGAAGGATTGACCCTCAGCGAATACGGCCAGATCCCCGACGAGCCCGCCACCCTGTTGAAGTCCAGCGAATACGCCATCCACCCGGAGGAGAAGGGCGACGAAGCCATACTGGCTGTCCTCACGGACATCCGCAAGACCGGCAAGGGCCGGGACGAGCGGGTACTGGACTGCATCGCCAGCTTCGAGTTCCAGGAGATCCACAAGCTCTTCCTGTCCCCCCACCGGGACCTGGAGCAGAACCTTCTGTGGAGCTGCGGCAGCATCTACGCCATGTGCCCCAAGGACGGGGACATCGTGGGCTACTACGACGGCGCCTCCGATCTGGGCGGGGCCGAGGTCTTGGACGCTCTCCGCGCCAAGCTGGACAACGCGGTCACCACCGCCCTGGAGCTCATCGACAGCCAGCCCATGGTGCCCGGCGAATATGAGTGCGTCTGCACCCCCGCCGTCACGGGCATGATCGTCCACGAGGCCTTCGGCCACGGCGTGGAGATGGACATGTTCGTGAAGGACCGGGCCCAGGCCAAGCAGTTCATCGACCAGTACGTGGCCTCGCCCCTCATCACCATGCACGACGGCGCCGCCGTGAAGCGGGACACGGGCTCCTACTTCTTCGACGACGAGGGCGTCCTATCTCACGACACGATCATCATTGACAAGGGCATCCTGCGGCGGGGCCTTTCCGACGCCCAGAGCGCCATGCACCTGGGCAGCGAGCCCACGGGCAACGGCCGCCGGGAGAGCTTCGAGCGCAAGGCCTACACCCGCATGACCAACACCTACTTCGAACCGGGCACCGACACCCTGGAGGACATGATCGCCTCCGTGAAGGACGGCTTTTTGCTGGACAATCCGTCGAGCGGCATGGAGGACCCCAAGAACTGGGGCATCCAGTGCATGGTGAACGTGGCCCGGGAGAGCAAAGACGGCCAGCTCACCGGCCGCATCTTCAGCCCCAGCGTGCTCACGGGCTACGTGCCCGACCTTTTAAAGTCCATCACCATGGTCTCTCGTGACTTCGCTCTCGAAGGCGGCGGCATGTGCGGCAAGGGCTGGAAGGAATGGGTGAAGGTCAGCGACGGCGGTCCCTGCATCAAGGCCCGCATCCGGTTGGGATAAGGAGGCAGCAGCATGCGCGATATCATTTTAAAAGCATTGGGGGAGCTGAACATCCCCGTCTACCAGATCGAGATCAGCGAGGAGCGCTCCGCGGAGCTGTTCTTCATCAAAAAGACCCTGGACATGCGCCGCATCAAGAGCGCGGTCCACTGCGCCGTCACCGTCTACCGGGACTTTGAAGCGGACGGCGTGACCTTCCGGGGCAGTTCCCAGGCCCAGATCTTTGAGGGCATGGGCTTGGACGAGGTCAAGGCACGGATCGAGGGTGCGTACTTCGCCGCCCAGTTCGTAAAGAACCCCTTCTACGAGCTGTACGAAGGGCGGAAGGAAGCACCCGTGGCCATGCCCTCCACCCTGGCCGATCGGCCCCTGGAGGAGAACGCCATGCTCATGGCCAAGGCCCTCTTCGCCGCGGACACGGACGCGGACGCCTTCATCAACAGCGCGGAGTTCTTCGCCATCGAGAACCAGGTCTCCCTGCTCACCAGCGCGGGCACGGACGTGGCCTACAGCCGGTATCTCGTGAAGGGCGAGTTCGTGACTCAGTGCAAGGCGCCCCAGGACGTGGAGCAGTTCTTCCAGTTCGCCTACGCGGATCTGAACACCGATGCCCTCACCGAAAAGGCACGCCGGGCCATCGCGGCGGTACGGGATCGGGCGGCGGCTCAGAAGAGCCCCCAGGCCGGTACCTACAGCGTGGTCCTGTCCGGGGACCAGGTGCCCACCCTCCTCGAGTATTACGGCGAGCGCGCCCACGCCGCCATGGTCTTCGCCCACTATTCCGACTGGACCGTGGGCAAGCAGGTCCAGGGGGAGAACGTGCAGGGGGAGAAGCTGAATCTGAACCTGCTGCCCATGGCCCCCTACTCCGAGGACGGCATCCCCATGGTGGAGAGGCCCCTGATCCGGGACGGCGAGCTGAAGGTCATCTACGGACCCAACCGCTTCTGCCGGTATCTGGGCATCGAGCCCACGGGCAACTATCAGCGGCTGGGCCTCGACAACGGCACCGTGGCCCTGAATGACCTGCGGAAGGGGTGCCTTTGCCCCGTGTCCTTCTCTGACTTCCAGATGGACGCCTTCACGGGCCACTTCGGCGGCGAGATCCGCCTGGCGTACCTCTATACCGACGAGGGCGTGAAGATCCTCACCGGCGGCTCCATCAACGGGAGCCTGCCTGAGAAGCAGGGGAACCTGCTGTTCTCCACCGAGCGCTACGACACCCTGACCTACACCGGCCCCTTCGCCGTGAAGATCGAAGGCGTGGAAGTGGCCGGATAACGGAAAAAGAGAAGCTTTAGAAAAAGGAAGGGCTTGTGTGTCTTATCACAAAGCCCTTCCTTGCTTCTCTTTTTTTGTTTTTTTCCCCTTCTCATGAAGAGAAAAAAGAACATACAGAATTACTTCTTCATCAGCCCCGCGCCGGCGTGCCAGGCCCGGCCGGCCTGCTCGCCGGTTACATAGTAGCCGTTCTGGAACTGGTCGAAGATGAGGGCGTCGAGCTTGGTGGGGTTCACCTTGCCGTTGGGGTCCAGGACCTTCTCTTCGGCGGCCACGTTCACGATCTTGCCCACGATGCAGTAGAAGCTGTCGTTGCTGACCACGTCATTTAGTTCGCATTCCATGACCACCGGGAACTCCTCGATGACGGGGGCGTTGACGAAT
Organism: uncultured Eubacteriales bacterium; assembly: GCA_902802805.1. Taxonomy (GTDB): domain Bacteria; phylum Bacillota; class Clostridia; order Christensenellales; family CAG-138; genus RUG472. The sequence goes on along the minus strand of CADCNE010000014.1, from coordinate 12,611 downwards.
GCGCTCTTTGCGGCGTGATAGCCCGTGCGCGCGAACTTGTCGGGCATCTTGTTGCCGGTGGCGATGCCGAAGAAATCCGCCACGTCCATGTGCGCCCTATCCGCGATGGACACGGTGAAGGCCTTGGTCTTCAGCAGATTCTGGGTGGTCTTGTGGTCCTCGTCGATGAACAGGGCGATCTTGTCCATGGCGCAGATCATGCCCCAGGCCGCGTTCATCACGTTCACTGTACCGTTCTCGTCATAGGCCGCCACCATGAGCACGGGCATGGGGTACACCGCCGGGACGACGCCTAAATTCTTTTTCATAGCTTTTTCTCCCTTTCTGTTGCTTTTGGTACACCGGCATGGTATCATGTGCCGGAAAAAGAATCAAGTACCCACTTTTAAGACAGGTACTTGCCCGGAGGAAAGCTATGGATCAGCGTCCCATCGAAAGCGCCGACTTCGACGATACCGGCTACAGCTACACCCTGTCCCTGATCGCGGGGAAATATAAGCCGGTGATCCTCTATTGTCTGATGGAGTACGAACCGGTGCGGTTCAACGAGCTGCAGCGGTATCTGAAGAAGGTGGCGGACAAGACTCTGAGCCGCAATTTAAAGGAGCTGGAGGCGGACGACCTCATCCGCCGAGTGGTCTATCCCCAGATCCCGCCCCGGGTGGAATACTCTCTGACAGACAGGGGCCACTCCCTGGTTCAGGTGCTGGACAAGCTCTGCGACTGGGGGATCGAAAACAGACGGTAAAACCCTCTTATAGGATTTTCCAAGACGAAGGAGGAATTGAAATATGGAAAAACACAGCAATCAGACCATCATCCAAAAAACGGTCAAATCCGGCATCACCTTCGGCAGCGCCCTGGCCATGGTCATCAGCTACACCGCGTGGAAGTCCATCGGCTGGGCCATCGTCCATGGGCTTCTGAGCTGGGCGTACGTGATCTACTACATCATCCGGTACTGAATCCCGTTACGCACTCCGTTTCTCATGTGAAAGGGTAACGACGAAAAATACCGGTCTGCCTGAGGCGGGCCGGTATTGTTTCATTTACAGCAGTTCGTATATCTGCTGTAGATTCTGTATCTCAAAGGCGATGGCCATATCCGCGGGCCTGGGAAGGCTTTGGGGGTTGTACCAGCAGGTGGGGACGCCGGCATTGAGACCTCCCTGCATGTCGCTGGTCAGGGAATCCCCTACGATTAGCATATCCTCCTTTGGAATGTCCGGCAGAGCGGCGAAGACCTGTTCAAAGAAACGAGGGCTGGGCTTCTCCGCGCCCAGCTGTTCGGAGAGGAAAATGCCGTCCATCCATTCGCCGAGATGGGAGCGTTCCAGCTTCTTGGTCTGGGCGATGACGGTGCCGTTGGACACCACGTACTGCTTCACCCGCCCGTGGAGGGCCTTCACGATCTCCAGGCTGTCGTCCCGGTAGGCCACCGTGTCCCCCAGGGCCACCTGATACCGGGCGTTGAAGGGCTCAGCGAGGGCCGGGTCGATGCCCAGCTCCGAGAAAAAGTCCCGATACCGGCCCACCAGCACCTCCGCCTTGGTGATCTCGCCCCGTTCGAGGCGCTTCCAATATCCGCCGCTGATGGAAGAATACCGGGCCACCATACCGTCCGTACATTCCCCCAGACCGAACTCGATGAACAGCTTCTGTACGGCCGCCTTCTCCGCGGCAGCAAAGTCCAGCAGCGTCCCGTCCACGTCCCATAATATCGCCTTGACCGCCATATTCCGTGTCCCTTCCCGTTTTCCCTATCATACACCATAGAAGGAAAACATACCAGCTTTACTTTTCCCCGGGGCTGTCGTATACTGAAACAAACCAACGATCAGGAGGGAACTATGGAACGAGTCAACGCGTGGACCACCTATAAGAAGCGGGAAGAGAAGCGGGTCATGGACTTTGCCAGGGCCTACCGGGCCTATCTCGACAGCAGCAAGACCGAGCGGGAGTGCGCCCGAGAGACCATCCGCCGGGCTGAGAAGGCCGGGTACGTGGCCCTCGAAAAGGCGGAAGCCCTCAAGCCCGGGGACCGGGTGTACGTGAACACCATGGGCAAGGCCGTCCAGCTGTTCATCATCGGCCGGGAGCCCCTTGAAAAGGGCCTCAACATCGTGGGCGCCCACATCGACAGCCCCCGCATGGACCTGAAGCAGAACCCCCTCTACGAGGACACGGAGCTTGTCTACCTGGACACCCACTACTACGGCGGCATCAAGAAGTACCAGTGGGTCACTTTGCCCCTGGCCCTCCACGGCGTGGTGGCCAAGAAGGACGGGACCGTGGTGGACGTGGTCATCGGCGAGGACGAGGACGACCCCGTGGTGGGCATCTCGGACCTCCTCATCCACCTTTCCGCCACCCAGCTCGACAAGAAGGCCAGCGTGGTCATCGAGGGGGAGGCCCTGGACGTGATCGTGGGCGGCAAGCCCCGGAAGGACGTGGAAAAGGAGCCCGTGAAGGCCGCCATCCTGGCCATTCTCAAGGAGAAGTACGGCATGGAGGAGGAGGACTTCCTCTCCGCCGAGATCGAGGTGGTCCCCGCGGGCAGGAGCCGGGATTTCGGCCTGGACCGCAGCATGGTCATCGGCTACGGTCACGACGATCGGGTCTGCGCCTTCGCGGAGATCGAGGCCATGTTCCGCATCACCGACACGCCGAAATACACCTGCTGCTGCATCCTGGCGGACAAGGAGGAGATCGGCAGCGTGGGCGCCACGGGCATGCAGGCCCGGTACTTCGAGAACGCCGTGGCCGAGATCATGGCAAAGTCCGGCGACTATTGTGAATTGAAGCTCCGCCGGGCTCTGGCCAGCAGCCGCATGCTCTCCTGCGACGTCAGCGCGGGCTACGACCCCACCTACGCCGCCATGTTCGAAAAGAAGAACGCCGCCTACCTCGGCAAGGGCGTCTGCTTCAACAAGTACACCGGCGCCCGGGGCAAGTCCGGCAGCAACGACGCCAACGCCGAGTATATCGGCAAGCTCCGGGCCATCATGGACGACAACAAGGTATGTTTCCAGACGGCGGAGCTGGGCCGGGTGGACCAGGGCGGCGGCGGCACCATCGCCTACATCTGCGCCCTCTACGGCATGAACGTCATCGACAGCGGCGTGGCGGTCCTCTCCATGCACGCCCCCTGGGAGATCATCTCCAAGGCGGACCTGTACGAGGCCATGAAGGCCTACCACGCCTTCCTTATTTCAGCCTGCTGAAACCGAAAGTTTCAGCAGGCTGAGGCCGCTGTGGCGGGGTGCTCCGCCTGCGCTTCGCCTCCAGGTCCCGCCTATAAACCTTGGGGTTTACCGGGCGGCGGGACCTGCAAGGTGTCAAATCCACCGCACGTGTCGCTGGATTTGACCTATTTCAGCGTACCGTTCTTCCTCTGTTGATTGAGTGCGCGCGTCTACAACGCGCCTTCATTTCCCGGCGAGAGAAAGTTTACGGAGGAAAAGTTTTTTGAAAAGCTGAAAGGACACTTCAGACGATGAAGCTGACCATTTTATCCGATAACAATACGCTGATCGACCAGTACCTGCTGGGGGAACCGGGGTTCTCTTGCCTCATCGAGGCGGAGGGGAAGCGGTTTTTGCTGGACACGGGCTATTTCGGCATCTTTGCGAAGAACGCCGAGACCTTGGGCATCAGCTGGCGGGACGTGGACGGGGTCATCTTGTCTCACTGCCACGACGACCACACCAAGGGGCTGGACGCCTTCTTCACCGAGGGGCCCAGGCCCAAGCTGGTGGCCCATCCGCTGCTGTTTAGGCGGGTGGTGTCCCGGGGGCTGTCCATCGGCTGCCCCTATCCCCGGGAACAGCTGGAGCGATACTTCGACCTTGAGCTCACGGACCGGCCTCTGGCCCTGACGGAGGACCTCTTTTATCTCGGGGCCATCCCCCGCGTCTTCCCCGATCAGCAGGACAGGACCCCCCGGGAGGGGGACGGGCCGGAGTTCACGCCCGACGACACAGCCCTTGCCTATCGGGGGCGGGAGGGGGTCTACGTGATTACCGGATGCTCCCACAGCGGCATCGCCAACATCATCGATGGGCGTCATCGGGGGCTTCCACCTGCGGCAGCTGGACGAGCGGTCGAAAGGGGCCATCGCGTACCTGAAACAGGAGGATATCCCGCACCTCTACCCCTGCCACTGCACGGCCCTCTCCGTGAAGGTGGCCATGGGGAACGAGATGCACATCGAGGAAGTGGGGGCGGGCACCAGCCTGATTTGGGAATGAACGGGCAGAAACAGCGGGTCTTTGACAAGATCGATCAAAACGCAGGAACCATCATCGAGCGGAGTCGCCGCCTCTTCGACACCCCGGAGCTGGGGTATCGGGAGTTTGAGACCAACAGGCTCATCCGGGGCTGGCTGGACCAGTGGGGCGTGCCTTACGAGCCCGTGAGCTACACGGGCCTGATGGTCACCTTGGGCAGCGGCGCGCCCGTGGTGGCGGTGCTGGCGGACATGGACGGCCTGCCCCAAAAGGCGGGGGAGGGGCGCATCCACTCCTGCGGCCACAGCCTTCAGGTTTCCGCGGCCCTGGCACTCGTTGAGGCGCTGAAGGACGAACCGCTCAACGGCACTCTGAAGGTGATCTTCACCCCGGCGGAGGAGATGATCGACCTCGAGTACCGGCAAAGCCTCATCGAGCAGGGCTTGGTGAAGTACCCCTCCGGCAAGCAGGACATGATCGCCCGCGGCGTCTTCGACGGCGTGGACGCGGTGCTCTCCTGCCACGCCTCCGGGGAGCCGGGCTGCCGGTTCGACGTGGGCTCCACCCTCAAGGGCTTCGTCATCCTGAAGGCGGTCTATATGGGCGTGGGCGCTCACGCGGGGGCCATGCCCTTTGCGGGGAAGAACGCCCAGCACGCCGCGCTGCTCGGACAAACCGCTATCGCCTTTCTCAAGGACCGGTTCGACCCCGCGGACGGGGTGAACGTCCAGCCCGTGATCTCTGAGACGGCGGGGACGGTGAACATCGTGCCCGATCATGCCGTCGTCGAGACCTACGTCCGGGCCCGGACCCAAAAGGCCCTCTTCGCCGCGGCGGACCTGATCGAGAATTGCCTCCAAAAGTGCGGCGAGGCCATGGACATCGAGACAGAGGTCACCCGCCGCCCGGGCTTTTTGCCCCTCTCGCAGAACAAAGAGATCAATGCCCTGGTGAAGGAGAACATGCTGCTTCTCTGCGGCGAAAACGAGATCTTGGAAGGCCTCATCTCCGGGGCCTCCGGGGACGTGGGGGATCTTTCCACCCTGCTCCCCACGGTCCAGTTCGGCTTCACCGGCGTCTCGGGCCGGTTCCACGGGGACGACTTCGCCGTGACAGACGAACAAAACGCCTGCCTTTGCCCGCCCAAGATCCTGGCGGGGACGGTGCTGGACCTGTTCGAGCATCCGATCACTGGCCGAACAGGCTTTGCCGAGCGGAAAGCTGCCTATCTCAGGGATTGGCTGGGAGAAAGACCGAATTTAGATACGAACGAAGAAGCGCTCCCATAACGTCCGAAAGCGGGGCGGACCCGGCGGCGATCGCCGGCTTCTATTGTGGGTCGGCGCGCCGTTTCTTTGCTTTTGCGCGGAAAACGATTGACATTTTCTTCTATTATTTGTACAATCTTTCCGTGCTGAAACAGCACAAAAAACATCCGTAGCAAGGAGGAATCTTATCTATGACAGGCGTAGCATTGATCATCGCCTTCGTCGTGGCCATCGTGGCCATGATCCTGCTGATCTCCAAGCTGAAGGTCCATCCCTTCCTGGCGATCATGGGCATTTCTCTGGTGCTGGCCATCCTGGCCGGCATCCCCCTCGCTCAGATCCCCGGCGTCATCGGCGCGGGCTTCTCGGGCACCTTCTCTTCCATCGGTATCGTCATCATCCTGGGCGCCTTCATCGGCGCGGTGCTGGAAAAGACCGGCGCGGCGCTGAAGCTGGCGGACATGGTCATCTCCCTGGTAGGGGAGAAGCACCCGGAGCTGGCCATCGAGCTCATGGGCTGGGTGGTCTCCATCCCCGTGTTCTGCGATTCCGGCTTCGTCATTCTGAACCCCATCCGTAAGGCCCTGGTGAAGCGCACCGGCACCTCCAGCGTGGCCATGACCGTGTGCCTTTCCTGCGGTCTCTATATCGCCCACGTGTTCATTCCCCCCACGCCGGGCCCCATCGCCGCGGCGCAGACCCTGGGCGTTGGCGAGTCGCTGCTGCTGGTCATCGGCATGGGGATCATCGGCAAAAAGATCGAGAGCGCCGATGAGATCACCGACAACGGCGAAGTGGTCAAGACCTATGAGGAGCTGAAGGCCGAGTTCGGCAAGCTCCCCGGCGGCTTCAACGCCATCGCCCCCCTCATCATCCCCATCCTGCTCATGGCCCTGTCCTCCGTGTCCTCCATGGCCAAGTGGGAAGGCGTCGTCGCCACCCTCTGCACCTTCTTGGGCACCCCCATCATGGCTCTTGCCGTGGGCGCGATCCTGGCCATCGTTCAGCTGTTCACCGCCGGCAAGAAGGCTGACTTCTACAAGCTGACCAACGACACCCTGAAGACCGTGGGACCCATCCTGTTCGTCACCGCGGCGGGCGGCGTCCTGGGCAAGGTCATCTCCTCCTCCGACATGGTGAAATTCATCACCGAGCATGCCAACGTCCTCGAGACCATGGGCATCTTCTTCCCCTTCCTGCTGGCCGCCATCCTCAAGAGCGCCCAGGGTTCCTCCACCGTGGCCATCACCACCACGGCGGGCATCGTGGCGCCCCTGCTGAGCATCCTCGGCTTCACCACGCCGGTGGAGATCTCCCTGGTGGTCATGGCCATCGGCGCCGGCGCCATGACCGTGTCCCATGCCAACGACTCCTACTTCTGGGTGGTCACTAACTTCGGCGACATGACTCCGGAGCAGGGCTACAAGACCCAGACCCTCATGACGCTGGTCATCGGCCTCGCGTCCATGGTGGAGATCTTCGTCCTGAGCCTGATCTTCTAAGACACGAACAAAGCGCGCTTTGCTGTGGCATGGCGCGCTTCTTTTGTATAGGAGGTACGATATGGATACACTTTTGCGTTCCCATGCCGATTTGATCGTGAAGGAGGCCATCGCCGCCGTGCAGCCGGACGCCGCCGTGCAGCGGGCTTTGAAGGGAATGACCTTCCCCGGCCGGGTGCTGCTGGTGGCGGCGGGCAAGGCCGCCTGGCAGATGGCCAAGGCCGCGTCCGACGCTTTGGGCAGCCGCATCGAAAAGGGCGTGGTGGTCACCAAGTACGGCCACGTCATGGGCCCTATCGCCAACTTCGACTGCTTCGAGGCGGGCCATCCCGTTCCCGACGAGAACTCCTTCAAGGGCACCCAGGCGGCGCTGGACCTGGTCGGCAGCCTCAGCGAAAAGGATACGGTGCTCTTCCTCCTGTCCGGCGGCGGCAGCGCCCTGTTCGAAAAGCCCCTGGTGGAGCCCGCTGAATTGCAGGACATCACGGGCCAGCTGCTGGCCTGCGGGGCGGATATCACCGAGATCAACACCATCCGCAAGCGCCTCTCTCAGGTGAAGGGCGGCCGGTTCGCCGAGCTGGTCTGGCCGGCCCGGGTGGAGGCCGTGATCCTCTCCGACATTCTGGGGGATCCTCTCGATATGATCGCCTCCGGCCCCGCCTGCCCCGACTCCTCCACCGCGGAGGACGCGCAAAGGATCGCCAAGAAATACGATCTCAAATTGAGCGACGCGGCCCGAAACCTGCTGAGCCTGGAGACCCCCAAGGCCCTCAGCAACGTGCGCTCCCAGATCAACGGCAGCGTTCGGGAGCTGTGCGCGGCGGCGGCCAGGACCGCGGAAGCCCTGGGCTACACGCCCATCCTGCTGACGGACCAGCTTTGCTGCCAGGCCCGGGAGGCGGGAAGCTTCCTCTCGTCCATCCTCAGGACCCATGAGAACGACGGCCGGGCGCTGGCCTTCATCGCCGGGGGCGAGACCGTTGTGAAGCTCATCGGCAAGGGCCTGGGCGGCCGGAACCAGGAGCTGGCCCTCTCCGCGGCGGCGGGCATCGCCGGCATGCGGGGGGCGGCGGTCTTTTCCGTGGGCAGCGACGGCACCGACGGCCCCACCGACGCGGCGGGCGGCTACTGTGACGGCGATACCTGCGGCGAGCTCCTCAGGCGCGGCCTCGTCATCGACGAGGTGCTCCAGAACAACGACGCCTACCACGCCCTCAATAAGGTGGACGGCCTCATCATGACCGGCCCCACGGGTACCAACGTGAACGACGTGGCGGTGGCCCTGCTGCGGCGGTAAACAACTATGCCAAAAACTTTTTGACAAGCTGGCAGGACTGCCAAGAAAGTGGGGCAGAAGCCGCGTTCTTCGCCCCGAAGCTGTACAAAGGTACTGCGAGAGGGCGAAAACGCGGCTAATTTGCGGCGATAGGTTCAAAGGGGCTGTTAAAAAAGTCCTAAGTGTCATCCTGAAGAGCGAAGCGATGAAGGATCTCAGAACGAAAAATGGGTACATCGGTGCCTTTTCGCACCTATGTTCAGAGATTCTTCGCCTTCGGCTCAGAATGACAGGACTATTTTAACAGCCCCTTCCTACCATTTTATCACAGTATAAATCCGCCGCAAATGATCTGCCGCCTGTATTGACAGTCTGCGAGGCAGCCTGAGCGCTGCCTCGCTTTCGTTTTGGGGCTCAGCCCACCACCTTCTGCAGGACGGCCAGGTGGACCTTGGTGAGGAATTCCTCGTTCTCCGTGATGACGGACTGGGGCGACATGGGGAACTGGGTCACCTGGGAGGCCTGAATGTACTGGTCGGTGAAACGGATGCTCTTGAGGCAGGTGAGCAGATCCTCGAACACGTCCCCGTAGCGATCCACGGGAGCCATGATACCGATCATATCGAAGCCCGTATAGAAAGCGTAGTTTCCTGCCTGCCTGGCCACGTCCATGTTCACCAGGGCGGTGCTCATGGAGAGGAAGCACTCCTTGCCGAATTCGGAGGTGCAGTGAGCTAAGCACGCCGATTCCACTGCGTCGTTCCAGTACTTGGAGTAGTATCCGTTGTAGTAGAGGCCGCCCAGGATGCTGACGTCGTAAAGATCGTCAAAGTATTTCCGGCCCTCGTAGTAGGCTTGGAACTGGCCGCAGTAGTTCCACACGTTCAACACGCCGACGACGTCGACGGAGGAGAGGACCGGCCCGTTGCCGATGACCTCGTTGATCTGTCCCCACACCTGTCGGGCGGTGGTGGACCGATGGAACGGGGCCATGTAGTTCCAGATGAACAGCTGGCAGCTCTTGTCTTCGGGGTCGTACAGCTTTATGCCCCAGGCGGCGTATTCGCCCAGGGTCTCATACTTCCAGCCCTTGGGCATCAGCATGGAGAAGTAGCCGCCGTCGTGCTGCACCAACTCCAGCTTCCTGGAGGAGGTCTTGGGCTTCTCCGAGGTGCCCATCAGGTTGGTGACGGAGCCGTCGGAGACGGTGATGGTGGCCGCCGTGCCGCCGTTGGTGCTCCAGCCGTTGTTCGTGTAGAGATAGCTGGTGACCTTGTCGTTGATGAGGGTGGCCAGCTGGACCCGGTACTGGCCCACGGGGAGGAGCGTGCTTACCGTACCGTTCTTGTCCGGGATGCCCATGGTCATCTGGTTGTTCTCATCGTAGAAGTAGGCCTGGGCGATGTTGGCGGCGATGGTCTCGTCGGTGGCGAAGGTGATCCGGCCATAGCCCGGCTTGGTGGCGGTGAGGTAGGTCTTGTTCCAGTCCTCGTTGAGACCGGCGTCCTTGAAGGCCTTGTTGAGGGCGGGGCCGTATTCAAGGAGCATCCCGTTCATCTTCAAAGAGAAGAGCAGGGCGGCGTGGAGGTCCTCATAGTTGGAGAGGGGGTTGATGACCTCGATGGAGTTGATCCACATGGAGATCTGCTGCTCGTAGGTCATGCCCGTCTGGTCCATGAGGTACGCGATGTGACCGATGAGGGAGTTGTTGAAGTGGACGCCGCCGTAGTCGTTGAGGCTGAAGTCCGGAGCCAGCACCGGGGGCCGGTAGTAGACGTCGCCCACGTAGGCGGGCTGCTGCCGGTCGTTGGGGTCGCCCAGGTTCCGATGATAGTTGCCGCTGCGCTCCTCGTAGAGCCAGGAGCGGTCGTAGGTGTAATCGAGGCTCATCTCCGCCAGGTTCCCCATGATGTCGCTGTAGGACTCGTTGATGGCGCCGGTCTCGTTCTGATATAGGATGCCCTGCATGGAATGCTGGGTGATGCCGTGGGTGTATTCATGACCGCACACGTCCACGCAGTCGCCGCCGTGGTTGGCGTCGGACACCGCGAGGCACGCCCAGCCGTGGTTGATGCCGTAGTAGCAGCAGTTGTCGATGGGGGTGCGGTTCTCGTCGCAGTAGCCCACGGTGACCAGGATGGGCGTGCCGAAGCCGTCCACGGAGCGGATGCCGTGGTCCAGGTAGAAGTCGTACATGATGATGTAGTTGGCATAGGCCAGTAGGTTGTTGTCGGACCAGCCGTCCGGGGTGTCGCTGGTGACGAAATTGACGGTATAGTAGTCGAAGTTGAAGTCGTAGTACTGGGCTACGGCGATCTTCCGGCTGGGGTCCATCAGATAGTATTTGTTGTTCCGGGGGTTGAAGCTGATGGGCACGCTGACCTCCCGGGTGGTGCCGTCGTTGAGGCTGACCGTCTTCATGAGGGTCTGGACCTCCATGCCCTCGAAGTAGTAGCTGTTGTCCACCGCGTCGCCGCCGGTCGTGGCGAAGGAGGTGGCGGGGATGATGGTGAGGTAGGTGCCGTCCGTGGTCACCAGGTGCTCATAGTAGGGGATGTCGAAGCCGGGGTTGGCGTCCGGGTTGTTGGTGTAGACGATGTAGCAGTTCACCACGATGCTGTTGTAGGGCACGGCCATGAGCACCGTCTGCTCGGGGTAGTAGGTCAGGTTGAACTTGGCGAACCGCTTTTTCACGATCTCCACCGCCTGGTCCGCGGTGATCTTGGGCTCGTCGGAGGCCATGCCCACGTTGGGCACGAAGGAGCAGGAGAGGCCCGCCGTGTACCCGTCCGGGTCCACCACGATCCGGAGGGTGGCGTAGCGCAGGGTGTAGTTGCCGTAGCGCTGCTGGTAGGTGTAGAAGGTGTAGCCGGTCTGGTGGTTGGTCTCCTTATAGACCGCGAAGAATTTGGAGCCCTTGCTGAGGCCCAGCATAGCGGCCAGGCCCTGGATGGACTCGATGCCCTCCTCCTGGTTGGTCACCCGGCCCTCGTAGAACTTGCCCACCAGGGTGGAGAGGTACCCCTCGTTGGTGTAGCAGTCGATGACCAGGGAATCGGGGTTCATGGCCTGGATGTCCTCGATGGTCAGCTGTCGGGGCATCAGGTCCAGGTCGTTGAGAAGGACGCCGCTGCCGGGCATGCTGCTCTCGGCGTTCTGGTCCGGCCGATCCGGCTCCTCCTCCGCGAAGGTGAGATCGGACTGTTCCAGCAGGTCGCCGCTGGCTGCGGTCAGGGGCAGGTCGCCGATCACGAGTCCCTCGTCCGCGCTTTCTGCTGCGGCCGGGGCCTCTGGTTCAAAGTCGATGGTGTAGGTGGCGCCCTCGTCATAGGTGGTCCTGGTGTTTTCCTCCTCGGCCCGCGCGGCGGAGACGGGGAAGAGGGGCAGCAGCAGGGCCAGGATCATCAACAGAGCTATCAGGGGACGGACATGCTTTTTCATCGGTACGTGGTCCTTTCCTCAGCATTCGAAACTAGCTTTCGACATGTTTACTATACTACAGAAACCCCGGGGATACAAGGGCTTTTCCGTCGCTTGTCAGAATGGACGGGATATGGTATGATGCCAAAAAAGTCCGTTCCAAGGAGGCAAGCCGTGGTCCCGTCCGCCGTCATCAATGAAGCCATCGTGTTCATCACCGCCGCCGCTATGGTCGTCCTCGTCCGGCGCGTGTCCCGGGAGAAGCTGAAGGAGTCCTTTCGCTACTTCACGGTGCTCTCCAACGTCTTCTGTGCCTTCACGGCCCTCATTCTGCTCCTCTCAGAGCTCTTCGGGGCCATGCCCGCCTGGGCGGTGGCGTTGAAGTACATGGGCACCGTGGCCGTGACGGTGACGTTTTTGACGGTGTGCCTGTTCCTGCTGCCCGCCACGAGGAGCATCCAGGGGCTGTTTTCCAACGGGACGGAGATCGTCATGCACCTGGTCACGCCCCTCCTCGCCATTTTTTCCTTCCTTTGCTTCGAAAATCGGGGCCTCAGCGCCTGGGTCATCCCCCTGGGGGTCCTGCCCGTGCTCCTCTACGGGTGGCTGTATCTCAACAAAGTGGTCCTCCAAAGGGCCTGGCCGGACTTTTACGGCTTCGACCGCGGCGGCAGATGGAAGCTCAGCTTTTCCCTCATGATGGTGGGCACGATGATCGCAGCCGTGCTCCTCTGGGCCCTGTAAAGCGCGTATAAAGAAGCCCCCGGGCGCAGGCTCGGGGGCTCTTTTCAAAGGTGCTTTCGTATCATCCACACCCACTGGCGCATGACGAGCTTGTGGGGCATGAGCTTGCTGTATAGCCTGAGATACCGGAACAGAGGGGAACAGACGGACACGTCCTTCCCCTTTTTGGAAT